>CANIVU010000005.1 GCA_947470805.1 Acidobacteriota bacterium
ACCGCCAACGGCCCCTTGTAGGCCTGCCCGTTGTACTTCGTCAACTCGGGCTTGTAGTCGAACGTGTCCACCTGGCTCGGCGCGCCATTCATAAACAGGAACACCGCCCGCTTCGCCTTCGCCGCGAAGTGCGGCTTCTTCGGCGCCAATATCGAATTCGCCGACACCACGCCGTCCCGCGTCAGCAGATCCAACAGCGCCACGCCCGCAAACCCGCCGCCCGTCTGCCAGATAAAATCCCGCCGTGTTTTCTTAATTCGCATACGCAAACTCGTTCAAGTTCAATATCACCCGGCACATCTCTTCCAAACTGCCCGCCCGCAAAAACGAAAGCATCGCGTCCTTCTCCGCCGCCGTCGGCCGCCGCGCCAGCGCCAATCGGTAGGCCAGCTCAATCCGCGCCCCTTCGCCCTCGGCCTCCTTCCGCAGCCGCTCGGCGAAGTGCTTCGCCTGCTGGTTGATGAAGTCGCCGTTGAACAACTGCAGCGCCTGCGGCGCCACCGATGTCGTCTGTCGCTTCGCCGCCGGCCGGGTCGTGTCGCACAGGTCCAGAACTTCCATCAAAGGCACCATCAACGACCGCTTCACGATGTAATAAATCGCCCGCCGTGACGCTTTGTCTTCCTCATACGGCTTCCAGATCTTCCCCGGATCGCTCGACCCCTCCAGCGCCTCCTTCTGCATCTTCGGATACACAAACTCGCCGTAAACCTGCGTGTTCAGCCGCCCGCTCACCGCCAGCGCGGAATCCAATATCGCCTCCGCCTCCAGCCGCCGGTACGGCATCCGCCACAGCAGCCGGTTCTCGGGGTCCACCGCCGCATACGCCGCATTCCCCGTCTTCGCCATTCGATACGTGTTGCTGCTCAGAATCAGCGTGTGCAACTTCTTCAACGACCACCCGTTGTCCATAAACCACACCGCCAGCCAATCCAACATCTCCTCGTGCGACGGCTTATCGCCCATCACCCCGAAATCATTGGCGGTCCTGACAATCCCATCCCCGAAGTGCCACTGCCAAACACGGTTCACAATCACCCGCGCCGTCAACGGATTCTCCCGCGACGCGATCCACTTGGCCAGCCCCAACCGCCGCCCGCTCGTCCGCGTCCCATCGAACGCAAACGAAGGCTGTTCTTTCGCCAACACGCCCGGCACCGACGGCCCCACCTCCGGCCCTGGCGACGTCGCCTTCCCGCGAATCAAAATATGCGTCGGCTTCACCGTCGCCGACGGCTCCTCCATGAAGTACCCGCGCGGCAGGTCCGGCGTCTCCCGTTTGAGCCGCGCCACCTCTTCCTCCACCGGCAATTTCGCCAACTCCTCGGCCAGCGTCTTCGCCTGCTCCTTACTCAACTTCTTTAAGTCCACACCCGCCGGCAGTGCGCTCTTTCCGGAAGCCAGCCACGCCCCCTTCGCCGCCCCTCGCAATTCGGCAATCTTCTTTTCCCGTACATTAAACCGGTCAATCTCCGCCCACGTTCCCACCGGCCGGTCCAGCTCCGTCCGCCCGTTTCGCGGCCGCTCCAACCCGTTGAACACCGCGATCATCCCGTAGTAGTCCTTGGTCGTATACGGCTCAAACTTGTGGTTGTGGCAACGCGCGCACGCCAGCGTCATCCCCAGGAACCCCTGCGCCGTCGTGTTCAAAATATCGTCCAACTGGTCGAACCGGTCCTCGGCCGGATCGGCCGGTTCATCGTCCCACGGCCCCAGTCGCGAGTACCCCGTCGCCAGCAGCGTCTCCGCGCTCACATCGGGCAACTCATCGCCCGCCAACTGCTCGATCACGAACCGGTCGAACGGCTTGTCCGCGTTCAATGACCGGATCACATAGTCCCGGAATTTCCACCCCTGCGGCTTCACCTCGTCGCGTTCGTATCCGTTCGTGTCGCCATAACGAACCACGTCCAGCCAGTGCCGCGCCCACCGCTCTCCATACGACGGCCGCGCCAGCAGCGCCTTCACCAATCCGTCCCAATCCCCCCGAAACGCATCCTGCTCGGCCACCGTCGGCGGCAGCCCCGTGATGTCCAAATACACCCGCCGCAGCAGATCGCCGTCCGTCGCCCGCGCCGCCGGACGCCAACCCTTGGCCTCCAGCTTCGAAAGCACAAACGCATCAATCGGATTCTTCACCCACGCCCGGTCGCGAACCGCCGGCACCTCCGGCCGCTTCGGCGCATGAAATGCCCAATGCGCCAGCCGCGGATCGGCCTTCGCCACCACCGGTTCCACGGACCCCGGCCACACGGCCCCGGCGTCAATCCACTCCCGCAATGTCCCAATCTCCGCCGCCGTCAACCGCGGCCCCGCCGGTGGCATCACCAGCTTCGCGTCGGTCCCGGAAACATAGCGGATCAGCAAACTCGCCGCGCTCTTCCCCGGTTCAATCGCCGGGATCCCGCTCTCCCCGCCGCGCAGCATGTCCGCGCGCCGGTCCAATCGCAAATGGCTCTTCTGCAGCGCCGGCCCATGACAGGCATAGCATTTCCGCGCCAGTATCGGTCGGACCTCCCGCTCAAAGTCCGCGCCGAAACACGCCATCGCACTCAGCAAAATCAGCAGCCGCATCGAACAGGAGTCTATCGTAAACTAGACCTGGTCGTGACGCGCTACACGCTCATCTTCGCCTTCGTACTCCTGCTCCTCGTCGCTTTGACGTTCACCACCTGGCCACCGGAGGAAGCGCTCGAAGGCAGCCTCTACATGGAAGTCCGTTGGGACATGGCGTCCGGCAAATCCATCCAGCCCATCTTCCTCGGCCTCCCTCCGGAAGCCGGTAAGTATCTCGGCATCTGGGCCCGCCGTCCGGAGTATGCCCGACACTCCTTCTCCCCAACAACCGTCACCATGCACGCCAACGCGGCATTCGAAAACGGCTGTGTCTCAACCTTTTCCCAATGGACCCTCGTCAGCAAGGACTACATCGAGATCAGCGAATTCGACGTCACCGGCTACC
This sequence comes from Acidobacteriota bacterium, assembly GCA_947470805.1. Taxonomy (GTDB): domain Bacteria; phylum Acidobacteriota; class Terriglobia; order Bryobacterales; family Bryobacteraceae. The sequence goes on from CANIVU010000005.1 coordinate 2,963, forward strand.
ACCCCGGCATCCGCTGCCACTAAACCTACTTCCCAATCGCCGCAATCACCATCTGCAGCGTCTTCCCCGTCGAATCGCCCACATTCGTCGCCTTCCAATCCTTCCGCGACCCGTCGTAGGAATACTTCACCGGCAGCCGCGTCAACGCCGGGTCATACTGCCCCTCCGTCCCCCCCATCTTGTAAATCACCATATCGAGGGACGGCACCACGTAAATCGCATACCCGCCCGATCCACCCTTCCAAAACGCATCCTTCGGCACCCCCGCTAAATGCCCGTCACCATTGACGTTGAAGTTAAACGAGTGCGTAAAGTGAGGGTTATACTTCACCGATCGCCCGCACATCTTCGCGAACTCCGCCGGCAGAATCTGCTCCTTCCCCCAGCGCCCCTGGTGCAGCATCAGATACGCAAACCGCAGAACATCCGTCGACCGCACCGCAATGCTCCCACCCCCCGGCGTATGGAACATCCGCCCCTCGGAATCGATCCCGCTCTTCAACTTCGGCCGGTACATCGCATAGCCCCACGTCCCAAACCCCAACGGCCCCGTCAACCGCTTTCGCATGTAGGCTTCCATCTCCATGCCCATCATCCGCCGCACCAGAATCGCCGGAATATGGCTCGATGAAGTGGCATACGAATAGCACTCCCCCGGCGCGCACCACAGCGATTGCTTCAGCGCGAACTCATCGGTCGTCGACCATGGACCGTTGTCGATCGTCGGGTTCTCCCACTCCTGCTTCACACCCTTCACGTACACCGGGTTCGTCCCCCGAATTCCGGCCGACATCGCCAGCACCTGCCCCAGCGAAATCTCCGCCTTCCGCGGATCGTCCAGCGGGAAAATCTCCGCCGGCATAAACTTCGGCGTAAATACCTTTTCGTCTAAGCCATTCGGGAACAACTCCGGCTTGTCCTGCATCATCATCCCCACCGCGACGCTCGTAAACGCCTTCCCGCACGACGCCAACTCCGGCAGCGCCTCCCGGTTCCCGCGCCCGAAATACTTCTCGTAAACCAAATGCCCATGCCGCACCACCAGCAATCCGCCGTGCTGCGACGTCTTCTCGACATACGCAAACGCCTCGTCCAGCTTGGCGACGTCGATCCCGGTCACCTTCCGGATCTTCCCGGCGTCCTTCAGCGTCCGCCAGCCCCCTTTGCTATCCGGGGCAGGGAAGTAGTCTTCCCCAAAGCAGAACCCACTCACCAGTAGCGCGATGCAAACGATCCGTAGAATCACGCCAACATCATATAACCCTACAGCGCCGGCTTGCCCTTCTGCTGCATCTCCCGCGCCAGGAACTTGGCCTTAAACGCCAGCGGTCCGAAGCTCGTCTCGAACACCCACTCCTTGTCCGCCGCCGTAAACGACTCCTTCTTGGGAAAGAAATACCGGATCGTCCCCGTCTTGTCGTCCCGCATCATCAACACCGGGTTCACCGGCAACTTCCCCTTCGCCTGCAACGACGTCGCCCGCAACTGCTCGTCTTCGCTCTCAACCACGTTCGGTGCCGACATCGCTCCCGTCATCGTCACGCTGATCACCAAATGCCCCGCCGCCTCCTCCGGCAACGGTTTCCCCTCCGCCGCCAGCACCGGCGCGGCCGATTCCCATCGCACTACCCCTCGTAACGGTGGCACCGCGTCCGGCCCCCGGTCCCGCATCTGCGGGCTCGATACCTGCCCGCCCGGCACGCTGAAGATCCGCGAGTTCAATGTCCCCTTCGTCGCATCCAGCGTCGCCCCCACCGTCTTTGCCCACGGCGATACCGTCAACAATCGTTCCTTCTCTTCCGCCGTCCAACTTGCCGGTGCCTTATCGTTCCAGAACTCTCCGCCAAACAGCAGCGCCGTTGCCGACAACCAAAGTAGGAGCCTCATCACCCCCCAGCATACCCCTCCCCGGCCAGTGTCAGCCGTAAAAACGCCTTCACCTGCACCTCCACCCGTTCCGGCAGTGCCGAACCCTCCCGGTACCATAACCGGAATTGCGACAGCGTCTTCTTCCCCAACAGCGTCTTCCCGTCCAGCCGCAAGCGCCCCTGGTCCCGTTCCACCTTCGATCGCAGTACCATCTCCCGGTTCCCGTACACAAACGACCCGGCATGCACCCCCACCCCGCCCGCCATCTGTCCCGTCAGCACATGCAAAAACGAGTGGGACGCCTCCCGCGGCGCCGCCGCCATCACCTCTCCCCTTTCCGACGCCCGCGCAAACGCCTCACTCGCCAGCGGGTACAACTCCTCCCACCGCGCCCAATCGTACTTCGCCGGAAACAGAAATTTCACCGTCTTGCAGTGCGCCCGCCCCGCCTGCACGTCCCCGGCAATCGCCGTATACTTCGCCTCCGCCCCGGCCTCGGCTTCCAATGCCCTCTGCGCCTCCGCAAACGACTCCTCCGCCGACGCGGTCATGAACCCAAAGTACTTCGATCCGCCCCCACTCACCCGCTCCTCCACAAATCCCAACCGGTTCAACCCTCGCGCCTGCTCCGGCCACGATCCGGCGGCAAACTGTAGTTTTCGTTCCCCCCCGCGCTCCTCCACCCGCGCCCACCCGCTCCCCACGCCCGCCCGCGTGAAGACAGGCATGCCAAACAGCACAATCGTCGCGTCAATCCGGTAGCGCTGATGCCCGCCCGGTTCCTTGCGGGCCGCGCCCAACAGTGCCATGCCCAGGAAATACCGTCTTGTCCAGGAAAAAAGTCGCAATCCTACGGGATGCCGCCCAGCCGGGCTCCGTTGCAAAAAATACTCCCGTGCTTCGAATGCTGGCGGAAAAGGTCCCATTTCGGGATAAGCCGGATAACTGACTCTGTTCCATTGACTTACACAACAACTAAGCGTACGTGTACGAAATCCGGACAAAATATTCTGATTTAAGCTGTTGAAAAAAAGGTATTTATTTGCGGTTGGAAACACATGTTTCGTATAGCAATGGCAAAGGTTCTGGACTATTCTGTGGACGGAACATACTCAGGAAGGAGCATGTCATGGCAGTTCGCAGTCTCTTGCGTCGACCCGCATTCATATTAACCGCCGGTCTCATTCTTCTCGGTTGCGCCGCCCTCGTCAGCGCCACCAAAAATGGATTCAATCTCTCCGACAAGGCCTTCTACCTGGACGAAAAGGAAGCAAATTTCGTCCGCCCTGGCTTGGTCGTCAAAATCCTATCGGCGGAGATCGCCACCGATGGAACCGCAAAAGCACGCGTCTCTTTCACAGATCCTAAGGGGGTGCCGCTCGATCGGCTCGGTATCTATACTCCAGGCACCATCTCAGCCAGTCTCATTCTGGCTACAATCCCCAAAGGCGAAACCACCTTCAAGGCCTACACCACCCGCGTCCAGACCAGCCCGATTACGCACGTCAGCGCCACGCAGGCGGGCGCTGACACCGGCGGCGTGTGGTCCCAGGTTGCCGAAGGCGAGTATCTCTATACCTTTGGAATCAAAGCTCCTAGCGGTTACGACCGCACCGCTACCCATGCTGTCTCGGTGTACGCCAACCGCAATCTCACGGAATTCGAACTCGGCACCAATATTGCCGATGCCACTCAGACCTTCGTCCCCGATGGCTCCAAAGTGACCGTCGTTCGCGACATCGTCAAAACCGCCACCTGCAACAAGTGCCACGACAAACTCTCCGCTCACGGCACCACCGGCCGCTCCAGCGTCGAAAACTGCATCACCTGCCATCAGCCGCAATCGACTGACCCCGACACCGGCAACTCCGTTGATTTCACAACAATGATCCACAAGATCCACCAGGGCGCCGGCCTCCCCAGCGTCAAGGCTGGTACGCCATACCAGATCATCGGCAATGCCCAAAGCATGCACGACTTCTCCGACGTCGTCTTCCCCGCCGACGCCCGCAACTGCCAGTCCTGCCACGACCAGTCCACAACGGCCGCGCAGAAGGATCAGTGGCTCAAACCGAACCGTCGCGCCTGCGGCTCCTGTCACGACAACGTGAACTTCGCCACCGGCGAAAATCACGCCAATCTCCCGCAGACCTCCGATGCGCAGTGCTCCACCTGCCACCAGGCCGGTTCCGGCACCGAATACGACCTCACCATCCGCGGCGCCCACGTCATTCCCACCGAATCCAAGGAACTGCCCGGCACCGTGTTCGAAATCCTATCCGTGGCCGACGGCGCGCCCGGCAAAAAGCCGGTCGTCTCCTTCAGCGTTAAGGATAAGGAAGGCAAGCCCATCCTCCCGGCCGACATGGCCCGCCTCGCGCTCGTCCTCTCCGGCCCCACCACCGACTACGGTGGCGACGTGACCGAAGACGTTCGAGCCACCGCCACCGGCTCCAATGGCAACTACACCTATACCTTCACCGCCGCCGTGCCAGCCGCCGCAAAGGGCTCATTCGCGATCGGGATTGAGGGGTATCGCAACGTAACCATCCAAAAAGGCAAGAAGAACGAACAGGTTGTCCGCGACGCCGGATTCAACAAGGTCATGACCTTTGCGGTCACCGACCCCAAACCCGTTCCTCGCCGCACCGTCGTCACTCTCGAAAAGTGCAACGCCTGCCATGCCAATCTGTCGCTCCACGGCGGCAATCGGAACGCCATCGAACAGTGCGTACTCTGCCACAACCCCACCGGCTCCGATGTTGCCCGCCGGCCGGCCGCGCAGGGTCCGCCCGAATCCATCGACTTCCGCTCCATGATCCACAAGATCCACACCGGCAAGGAACTCTCCGCGCCCTATTCGATCTTTGGCTTCGGCGGAACCGCTATTGGCTTCAATGAAGTCGGCTTCCCCGGCAAGCGCAACAACTGCTCCATGTGCCACGTCAACAACTCCGAGCAGCTCCCGCTTCCGGCAACAAATGCCAAGGTTGTCAGCCCGCGCGGCCCCATCACCACGATGGGACCGGAAACCGCGGCTTGCACCTCCTGCCATACCTCCCTGGCCGCGGCCTCCCATGCCCTGGCCAACACGACCGCCGTCGGCGAAGGCTGCGCGGCGTGTCACGGGCCCAGCGCTACCTTTGCTGTCAGCAAAGTGCACGCACAGTAGCCTCGACCCCAACCGAAGGGCGAGCTCCTCCCCGGGGCTCGCCCTTTGCTCTTTCCCGCGAAGTTTTTTTCGTCCCCCCCCCCTTTAACTCCTGCGAAATCCGACAAAAACAGTTCCATATCGAGACTATTCTCGTAACTCCAATGAATGTCTCTGTTTACAGTCAACCGCTGGCAGGTGTATTAAATGCGGACCGAAATGATCCCTTATAACTGATTGAAAAATAAACAGTTGTCGAACAAGGAAAGACGTGTAAATTGACTGGAACTTAAAACAAAAGTGGCATATTCTGAGGACGGAAGATATTCAGGAAGGGGGGTTCCATGGTAGTCCGCAGTCTCTTACGCCGTCCCGCAGTTATTCTATCCGCCGGCATCATTCTTTTGGGTTGCGCCGCGCTCGTGAGCGCCACCAAGAACCAATTCACCACGGCCGACAAGGCCTTCTACGCTGACGAGAAGGACATTAATTTTGTCCGTCCCGGTCTGGCCATAAAGATTCTCTCGGCGGAGATCGCCGCCGATGGGACCGCGAAAGCTCGTGTGAGCTTCGCAGATCTTCGCGGCCTGCCGCTCGATCGTCTGGGCATTCAAACCCCGGGCGTCATCGCCGCCAGTCTCATCCTCGCCACCATCCCCAAAGGGGAAACAACCTACAGGGCATACACCACCCGCGTCCAAACCAGCCCGATCACGCGCGTCAGCGCCACGCAAGCTGGTGCCGACACCGGCGGCACCTGGGCCCAGGTCGCTGATGGCGAATACGTCTACACCTTTGGGATCAAAGCGCCCACCGGGTACGACCGCACGGCCACCCATACGGTGTCCATGTACGCCAATCGTAACCTCACCGAGTTCGATCTCGGAATCAACGCCGGCGACACGACGTTCAGTTTCGTTCCCGATGGCTCTAAGGTCACCGTGGTTCGCGATATCGTTCGCACCGCCACCTGTAACAAGTGCCACGATAAACTAGCCGCCCACGGCACCGGCGGCCGTTCCAGCGTGGAAACCTGCATTACCTGCCACCAGCCGCAATCCGTCGATCCGGACACCGGAAACTCCGTTGACATGGCCACCATGATCCACCGGATCCACACCGGCGCCGACCTGCCGAGCGTCAAGGCCGGCAAGCCTTATCAGATCATCGGCAACGCGCAGAGTCTGCATGACTTCTCCAAAGTCGCCTTCCCTGCCAACCCCCGCAACTGCCAGGCCTGCCACGAAGACTCTTCCGCCGCCGTTCAGAAGGACGCGTGGCTCAAACCCAGCCGTCGCGCCTGCGGTTCCTGCCACGACGACGTGAACTTCGCCACCGGTGAAAATCACGCCGATCTGCCGCAGGTCTCCGACAATCAGTGCTCCACCTGCCATACGGTCCAGGGAGAACTGGAATTCGACATCTCTATCAAGGGTGCGCACACAATCGCCACTCAGTCCAGCGAACTGCCCGGCACCACCTTTGAAATCCTGTCTGTCGCCGACGGCGCTCCTGGCAAAAAGCCGACCGTCTCCTTCACCGTGAAGGACAAGAACGGAAAGCCGATCCTGCCCTCCGAAATGACGCGCCTGTCGCTCATTCTGAACGGCCCGACCACTGATTTTGGTACTCAGATCAGTGAAGCCGCTCTTACTGCCCAAGGCAACAACGGCGTCTACTTCTGGACCTTCGCCGCCGCGATCCCGGCTACCGCCAAAGGTTCCTATGTAATTGGCATAGAAGGCTATCGCAACATCACCCTCCTCAAGGGCACCAAGAAGGAACAGGTCGCCCGCGACTACGGGAAGAATAAGGTGTTCACCTTCGCCGTTACAGATCCGAAGCCGGAACCCCGGCGCGTCATCGTAACGACGGCTAAGTGCAACTCTTGCCATGGCAGCCTTGGGCTCCACGGCGGAACTCGCAATGAGGTCGAACAGTGCGTCCTCTGCCACAACCCGGCCAATAACGACGGTGCTCGCCGTCCCGCTACCGCCGGCGGTTCGCAGACCATCGACTTCCGTACGATGGTTCACCGCATCCACTCCAGCGGCGAATCCGGCAAACCCTTCACCATCTGGGGCGGGTCCGCCAATGTCTTCAACGTTGGCTACCCCGGCAAGCTCACCACTTGCACCCAGTGCCACGTTCCTGGCTCTGAACAGTTGCCGCTGCCGGCGACTGCCGCCAAGGTCACCGATGGGCAGAACCTGCTCGGTACCATGGGGCCGGAAACCGCCGCCTGCCTCGCCTGCCACGTGACCACGGCTGCCGCCGCCCACGCCCAGGCAAACACCTCCCCGATCGGAGAAAGCTGCGCCGCCTGTCACGGGCCCAACGCCGCCTTCGCTGTCAGTAAGGTGCACGCGCAGTAAACAGCAACAATCACCAGCAAAAAGGGGCCTCTCCGGAGGCCCCTTTTTCTGTCCCCACAGGGGCCTCCAGATATAATGAATGGAATGTCTACCGAAGGTCTGAACGAGACTCCCGCCACTCCTGAAACCGCCCCATCGAACTTCATTCGCGACATCATCATTCAGGACAACAAGACCGGCAAGCACGGTGGCCGCGTCCATACTCGCTTCCCGCCAGAGCCCAACGGCTACCTCCACATCGGCCACGCCAAATCCATCTGCCTCAACTTCGGCCTCGCCAAAGAGTTCGGCGGCAAGTGCAACCTCCGTTTCGACGACACCAACCCCTCCAAAGAAGAAACCGAATACGTCGACAGCATCATCAACGACGTCCGATGGCTCGGCTTCGATTGGGAAGATCGCCTCTTCTACGCCTCCGACTACTTCGAACAGCTCTATCAATGGGCCATCCAGCTCATCAAACAGGGCCAGGCCTACGTCTGCGACCTCACCGCCGAACAGGTCCGTGAAACCCGCGGCACCACCACCGAACCCGGCGTCGAAAGCCCCTACCGCAACCGCAGCGCGGAAGAAAATCTCGATCTCTTCCAACGCATGCGCGCCGGCGAATTCCCCGACGGCTCCCGCACCCTCCGCTCCAAAATCGACATGGCCTCGCCCAACTTCAACATGCGCGACCCGGTCATGTATCGCATCCTCCGCGCCGAACACCATCGCACTGGGAATGACTGGCTCATCTACCCCATGTACGATTACACCCACGGCGAATGCGACTCCATCGAAGGCATCACCCACTCCATCTGCACCCTGGAGTTTGAGGACCACCGCCCCCTCTACGACTGGTACGTCGAAAGCCTCGGCATCCACCGTCCCCAGCAGATTGAGTTCGACCGTCTCAATCTCACCAACACGATGCTCAGCAAGCGCAAGCTCCTGCTGCTCGTCCAAAAAGGGTACGTCTCCGGCTGGGACGACCCCCGCATGCCCACCCTCTCCGGTATCCGCCGCCGCGGCTATACCCCGGAAGCCCTCCGCGCCTTCTGCGGCTCCATCGGCGTGTCGAAGACCAACGGCACCATCGAATTCCCGCTCCTCGAACACCACATCCGCGAAGACCTGAACGCCCGCGCCGCCCGCGTCATGGCAGTCGTCGACCCCATCAAGGTCATCATCGACAACTATCCCGATGGCCAGACCGACGAGCTCGAAGCTGCCAACCACCCCGATAAACCGGAAATGGGCATGCGCAAAGTGCCGTTCTCCAAGGTCCTCTACATCGAACGCGACGACTTCCGCGAAGTCCCGCCGCCCAAGTACTACCGCCTCTTCCCCGGTCAGGAAGTCCGCCTCCGCTACGCCTACTTCATCAAATGCGTCAGCGTGGTCAAGGACGCCAACGGCGAAGTCACCGAAGTCCACTGCACCTACGACCCCGCCAGCCGCGGCGGCAACTCGCCCGACGGCCGCAAGGTGAAATCCACCATCCACTGGGTCTCCGCCGAACACGCGCTCACCTTTGAAGCCCGGCTTTACGAAAGCCTCCTCCTCGAAGACGCCCCGCAATCGGACGACATCGCCACCCAGCTCAACCCCACCTCGCTGGTCGTCAAGGCGAACGCCAAGATCGAGCCCAGCGTCAAGGGCGCCGCGCCCAACACCCACTTCCAGTTCGAACGCGTCGGCTACTTCAACGTCGATCTCGATTCGACCGACGAAAAGCTGGTCTGCAACCGCACCGTCCAGCTCAAAGACACCTGGGCCAAAATCGCCAAGAAGTAGGCGTTACGCCAACATCTTCCGCACCACCTGCCCGCGCACATCGGTCAACCGGAAATCCCGGCCCATGTGCCGGTAGGTGAGGCGCGTGTGGTCGAACCCCAGGCAGTGCAGAATCGTCGCCTGCAGGTCGTTCACGTGCACCGGGTCTTCCGCGACATTCATCCCCAGCTCGTCGGTTTTCCCAATCGTCACCCCGGCCCGAATCCCGCCCCCCGCGGCCCACATCGTAAAGCAGCTGGCGTGGTGATCCCGTCCGGCCTTCGCCTCCTCCGCGTTCCGGAAATCGCCCAGCGGCGTCCGCCCAAACTCCCCGCCCCACACCACCATCGTGCTGTCCAGCATTCCGCGCTGCTTCAAATCCTGAATCAACGCCGCCACCGGCCCCGCCGTAATGTCGCAGTTCTTCTTCAGGTCTTTCTCTAAATCCGTGTGCTGATCCCACGACGAATGCGTCACCATCACCACCCGCACGCCCCGCTCCACCAGCCGCCGCGCCATCAGGCAGTTCGTCCCAAACGCCTTCGTCGGCTCCTGGTCCACGCCGTAAGCCGCCCGCGTCGCCGCCGTCTCTTTGCCCAGTTCCAACAGCTCCGGCGTGCTCAACTGCATCCGCGCCGCCATCTCGTAGGAAGCAATCCGCGACGCAATCTCCCGGTCCCCGGTCGCATCCAGCCGCGCCCGGTTCAACTCATTCACCAGTTGAAAATCCTCCGCCTGCTCCCCGGCCGCGATCCCCTTCGGCGTCGACAAATACAGTACCGGATCTCCCGTCCGCCGGAACGGCACGCCCTGATGGCTCGACGGCAGGAACCCGCTCGTCCACTGCGCCGCCTGGCTCATGTTGTTCTTGCCCGTCGACAACACCACAAACCCCGGCAGATTCCGCGACTCGCTCCCCAACCCATACAACACCCACGAACCCAGCGTCGGCCTTCCCGGCAGCATATGTCCCGTGAACAGAATCAGGTCCGCCGGCTGATGGTTAAACGCATCCGTTCGCATCGACCGGACAATGCACATCTCATCGGCAATCGGCTTCCACGCCGAAATCCAATCGCTGAACTCCGCCCCGCTCTGCCCATACTGCGCAAACGGCCGCCGGCACCCCAGCACCTTCGCATTCGGCTTGATAAACGCGAACTTGAAGTCCTTCGTCATCGATGGCGGCAACGATTGCCCGTGCCACTTCGTCAGCGCCGGCTTCGGGTCCAACAGGTCGATCTGGCTCGGCGCGCCCTCCATGTACAGGAAGATCAGGTTCTTCGCCTTCGCCGGAAAATGCGGCGTCTTCGGCGAAAACGGATCCTCGGCGGCCAGCAGTCCCGGCAGTCCCGCCAGGCCCAGTCCGCCGACGGCGGAAGTCAGAAAATGGCGTCGATTATTCACGGGTTAAAAACTCGTCTGTGTTCAGAAGTGCGCGCGCCACGCCAAACCATCCCCGCCGCCCCAGGTGCCCCTGCACGGAGTCGCGCTCCCGCGGCGTCGGCCCGCGCCCCAATGCCAGCTGGAACGCCCGCTCCAGCCGCTGCCCCTCCGGCGCTTCCTCAATCCGCGCCGCCAGCGCCTGCGCCGCCTCCACGAACACCGGATCGTTCATCAGGTTCAATGGTTGCAGCGGCGTGTTCGACGTCTCCCGCCGCGCGCAACTCACCGTCCGGTCCGGCACATCGAAGTTCATCAACAGCGGGTACGCCGCCGTCCGCTGCAGGAAAATGTAGAGCCCCCGCCGGTACCGCGCCCGGTCCTTGGTCTCCTCCCACTTCATCGAATACTGCAAATCCGCCACCCCGTCCGGCTGCGGCGGCCGCATGCTCTCACCGCCCACGGTCTCATTCAATAGCCCGCTCGCCCGCAACGCCGAATCGCGGATCAACTCCGCCGGCAACCGCAGCCGCGCCTGCCGCGCCAACAGCGTGTTCAGCGGATCAATCGTCTGCAAATCCGGCCGCGCCGTCGAAGCCTGCCGGTACGTCGCAGACGTCACAATCAACCGCACCATCTGCTTCATCCGCCACCCGCCGCGCTGAAACTCGGTCGCCAGAAAGTCCAGCAACTCCGGATGCGTCGGCCTCTCCCCCTGCGCGCCGAAATCTTCCGACGTCCGCACCAGCCCCCGCCCAAACAGCTCCTGCCAAATCCGGTTCACCGCCACCCGTGCCGTCAACGGATTCTCCGGCGCCACCAGCCACTTGGCCAGGTCCAGTCGCGTCCGCATCTCCCCCGCCGGCCGCGGCAGCGCCGCCAACACCGCCGGCCGCACCTCCGCCCCCTTGTCCGTCCAGTTCCCCCGGATCCGCACATGCGTCGGCTCGCCCGCGCCCGATTCCCCCACCGTCATCACCGTCGACAGCCGCGGATACTTCTCGTCCAGCTTCTTCAGCTTTTCCCCCAGCTCTTTCAACTTCAGCGCATCATAAGTCGTCTTCCCAATTCCACCCACCGACGACCGCACAAAGTAATCCACCAGCGCATCCTGTTCCCGCGCCGTCCGTTCCGCAGGCGCCTTCAACAGCGTGCGCCGCCCGTTGTCCACCAGCTTCGTGTAGGTGTCGTAGGAAACATCCCAATTCGGCCGCAACCCCGGATTCGCCATCGCGTGCCGCGCGCCGTTCTCCCAATACTCCAACGTCCCCGCAATCTTGTACTCCTCCAAAAGCTGCGTCCGCTGCTTCCGAAACTCCTTCTCGTACTGCCGGTAAATCCCCCACTCGCCCGGCAGCGGCGCATCGAGATCCACCTCATCCGTGTTCTCAAAAAACGCCATCAGCGAATAGAAATCCCGCTGCGGAATCGGGTCGTACTTATGGTCGTGACACTGCGCGCACCCCGCCGTCAGCCCCAGCCAAACCGAGGCCGTCGTACTCGTCCGGTCCAGCAACTGCTCAAACCGGATCCGCTCCAGCTCCACCCCGCCCTCCCGGCTGGTAATCGTATGCCGGTGGAACCCGGCCGCAATCCGCTGGTCCAGCGTCGCATTCGGCAGCAGGTCCCCCGCCAACTGTTCAATCGTGAACTGGTCGAACGGCATATCGGCGTTCAACGCCCCGATCACCCAATCCCGATACCGCCACGCCGCCGGCCGCGCATAATCCTGCACCCCGCCCTCGCTGTCGGCGTACCGCGCCAAATCCAGCCACTGTCGCGCCCACTTCTCCCCGTAGTGTGGCGACGCCAACAGCCGCTCCACCAGCGCCTCATACGCCCCCGCCGACCGGTCCGCCAAAAACGCATCCATCTCCGCCGGCGTCGGCGCCAAACCCGTCAGGTCCAAATACACCCGCCGCGCCAGCGTCCGCCGGTCGGCCTCCGGCGAAGGCTTAATCTTGTGCTTCCCCAACTCCGCCGCAATCAACGAATCAATCGTCTGCGCCCCCGCCGGCCGCCGAATCGGCTGAAACGCCCACGGCTTCTCCGTCCAACCCCGCAGCACCGCCAGCTCCGCCTCCGGCAACGGCCCCGTCGGCGGCATCTTCTTGCTGCCCGTCAGTTCCACAATCCGCCGGTTGGCCCGCTGCGCGGCTTCAGCCGTGTCCAGCCGCAACTTCCCCATCTGCACCTTCGGCCCGTGGCAGCCGTAGCACCGCCGCGCCAGAATCGGCTGCACGTCCCGAGCGAAATCGGCGGCAGGCACAAAGGCGGCGGCAACTAGAAAGGCAACGAGAATCCGCATGACGAATGCTCCTGCGAGTCTATCGAAAACTCAGCCCCGAAGGGCTTCCACAATCGCCGCTTCCTGCTCCAACAGCACCGTCCGCAAATCCATCACCAACCGGTCGTTCTCCACCCGGGCGATAATCCCCGCCGCCCGCAGCTTCCGTTCCAGCTTATGCGCCGCCCCGCTCAGTGCCACCAGCCACGTCGGCAACGCCTGGTCCGGCGTGCTCCCGCCCCCGATCACCGATTCCCCCGCCACCACCGTCGCCCCGCCAATCCGGCCCGCCAACCCCTCCGCCCGCGCCTTCAAAACCTCCGGCGTCATCCGGATCATCGCCAGCGCCGGAATAGCGTCATGCTCCCCAAACAGAATCGCCCGCAGCGTCTGCTCCATCGCCTGCAGTTGCAACTTGTCCAGCCGCAACGCCCGGAACATCGGGTTCCGCCGCACCTTCGTAATCAACTCCTGCCGCCCGGAAATATACCCCGCCTGCGGCCCGCCCAGCAGCTTATCCCCCGAAAACGTCACAATATCCACGCCCGCGCGGATGCTGTCCTGCACTTGCGGCTCGTGAATTCCATACGGCGCCAAGTCCACCAGCGCGCCCGACCCCAGGTCCTCATACACCGGCACGCCCAACCCCGTCAGCTCCTCCAAACTCGGCTTCGCCGTAAACCCCGTAATGTGGAAATTGCTCGGGTGCACCCGCAACAACAGCGCCGTCCGCGCCGTAATGGCGTTCGCATAATCAGCCACCGTGGTCTTGTTCGTCGCGCCCACTTCAATCAGCTTCACGCCCGCCGCCCGCATGATGTCTGGAATCCGGAACCCGTCGCCAATCTCAATCAGTTCCCCTCGGCTGACAATCACTTCCTTGCCCTTCGCCAACGCATGCAGCACCAGGAAAACCGCCGCCGCGTTATTGTTCACGGCAATGCTCGGCGCCCCGGTCAAGTGCTGCAGCAGCGGGCCAATATGGTTGTCCCGCTTCCCGCGCTTACCGGTAGCCATGTCGTATTCCAAATTGCTGTACCCGGCAATCGGTGCAAACGGCGCCAGCGGTGCGCGCCCCAGATTCGTATGCAAAATCACACCCGTGGCGTTAATCAACCCACGCAAACTCGGCTCGCCCAACGCCGCCAACCGCCCACTCGCGCGAACCAACGGCGCCACCGGCGCGCCCTCAGCCCGAATCGCCTCCCGCGCCTCCGCAATAGCCTGTTGTGCTTCCGCCTTCAACAGGCCATGCGGATACCGCGGAAACTTCTCCCGCAACTGCCCCAGCAGCGTCTCAACCGATGGTAAGTCGCGGAACTCCATCCCTACTTTCCAAGCATCGGGAACAGCCGCTTCAGCTCCTCATCGCTCGGCCGCCGGCCATATTCCCCAATCTCAAACGTCTCGGCGTGCTGCACCTTCGCCGCCCGCTCTTTCCCGTACCACTTCTCCAGCGCCGCCCGTGCCGCCGGGTTCACGCCGGAAATCCGCCAGCTCTTCAGCCATTCCCGCCGCGCCTTCGGATCCTTCGGCACCTCGGCAATCCGTCCATCCACAAACGCCAGCCACTCGTAGAACTGCGAAACGTGCGCGTCCATGCCGTCGATCTTCTTCTCATACGTCGCGTCGATGTCCACCGCGATATCCGCCTTAAACGGATTCGGCTTCTGGAAGTTATCGGAGTAGTACAAAAACACCGGATTCTTCGTCAACGGCGGCGTCCCGGAAACAACGTTCGGCACCACCACCATGTACGCCGCATCCTGCACCAGAATGCCCGCGTTCCGGTGGTCCGGATGGTAGTCGTTGGAGCGGTGCGTGATCACAATATCGGCCTTCCACTCGCGAATCACGCGGATGATCTGCCGCCGGATTTCGAGCGATGGCGTCAACTCCCCGTCGTGGTTGTCCAACACCTGGTACTCTTCAATCCCCAGCCGCTTCAGCGATTCCTGCGTCTCCAAATACCGCCGCTTCGCCAGCGGCCCGCCGCCCATCTCGTGATGCCCCGCGTCCCCATTCGTAATGGAGAGGAACTTCACCACGTGCCCCATCTGCGCAAACAGCGCCGCCGTCCCGCCCATCTTGATATCGCAATCGTCCGGGTGCGCCCCGATCGCCAGGACGCGGAGCTTCTGTTGCGCCGTCAGTGACAGCGTGAGCGTAAGAAGAAGTAGTATTTTTTTCATTGATCGACCGCCTGAACAAGATGGCTGAGTTTCATTTTAGTCGCCAGCAGGGCAACAAATCCGGCAAGCCACAACGGCACCGTAATCACCACAAAAAGCAGATTCGCAAATCCCGCCGCCTGCCCCTTGTCCACGCCAAAGGAAACCGCCCCCAGCGCGGCCAGCAGTTGGAACGCGCCCACGTTCCCCGGCCCCTGTGGCGGGATCGAACCCAGCCGCAGAATCACCAGAATCGTCGCGCAGGCCCCAATCGAAAGGTCCAGCCCATAGCCCAGCTGAATGAAGTAAATCGGCAAAGCCTGCAAAATCAAATACAGCAGACTGATCGCGAACGCCCGATAAAAGGACTGCGAACGCCCCATCAATTCCAACGCGTCCAGCAGATGAATCAACTTCGTCGGCAGCCACCGCTCCGCCAGCTTCCGACGCAGTACCGCAATCGATAGCAAAACCGAAATCACCAGCAGTACCGCCCCCAGAATCCGGCTCCCAATCACCAGAATCGTCGGCAGCTTCACAAACAGCGACGTGATAAAGAAACCGAGGATCAGCCAGATCCCATCAAACAACCGCTCAATCACCACGCTCGAAAGCACCACCGAAAACGGAATCCCGGACCACCGCGCCTGCAAAAAGGCGCGAATCAACTCGCCCGGCTTCGCCGGCAAAACCTCATTCGCGAACAGGCCGACATAGATCGCCTGGATCGTCCGCCGCACCGCCATCGTTCCCACCGGCCGCAGCAGTACATTCCACCGCCACCCCTGCACACAATAAACAGCAATGTCGCTCGCCACCGCCGCCAAAACCAGATACCACGGCGTCTTCAAAATTCGCGGCAACTCTTCGTCCCAGTTTGTATGGCGCAGTACGATCACCATGCAAGCAATCGCCACGGTATACCCGAAGACCGGGATCACCCATCGAGGGAAGCGGCGCTTCGGCTGGACTTCACTAGTGGTGGGGCTCAACCCTTTGATGATATCCCAGCGGCGATCCGGCGCCACTGTGTCTCGTCATCGCCGACAGCCAGCCGTCCGCCGCCCCGCACCAGCGGCAACCGCAGTAGACCCGGCGTCTGCCCAATCTTCGACAGCAGTTCACCGTTCGGAACGCTCGCCCGCGCCCCCAACAGGCGCCCGTACTCTGCCCCCTCCGTGTCCACCAGTTCGGTCAATGAATACCCCGCCAGGAACCGCTGCATGTCCACCGCATCAATCGCCTTATAAGTCAAATCCACATAACGGACCGATCCATCACCGTCCCGAAAATACTCGCGCGCATCTTGCGTGGATGGAGAGTCATAGGTGCCGTATATAGTGACCGTAGCCATAATTGGCTATCTTACCGTTTCGCCGCGGCCGCGGCGGCGATCTCCTTCCACCCCGCCTCATCGGCGCCCACCGCCAGCTTGTTCGCCCCGCGCACCAGCGGCAGCTTCAACAACTTCGGCTCCGCCTCAATCTTCTGGAGCATCGTCGCATCCGAATGCCGGATGTACTTCAGTCCCGCGTCTTCATACGCCTTTCCCGCCGTATCCAGCAACCCCGCCAGCGTGTACTTCTCAATAAAACGCTTGATCTCCCCCGCCGCCATCGGCTTCGTGTTCAGGTCGATGACCTGCAACGGAATCCGCCGTTCCTTGAAAAACCGCTCCGCCGCCCGCGTCGCGCTGGAGCTCTTCACACCGAAAATCTGCACAATCTGCATCTCGTTTGATTGTGCCAAACTGAGTGTCTGATGATCACCCGCCGGTCGCTTTTCCTCACCTCCGCCGCACTCGCCGCGCAGACCCCGCCCATGGAACTCGACTGGCACGACGCCCGCAAATTCACCGTCGAAGGCCTCGGATTCAAGGATCTCGCCTCCCCCTTCGACCGCCTTCCCTCCCGCGCCGAAGCCGTCGTCCGCAAAGCCGTCTGGGACCTCAGCCGCGACTCCGCCGGCGTCCTCGTCCGCTTCATGGCCAACACCACCGCCATCCACGCCCGCTGGTCGCTGCGCAGCAAAACCCTCGCCGGTCCCACCATGACCGCCGTCGGCCAAAGCGGCCTCGATCTCTACGCCCGCGCCGCCGCCGGCAAGTGGCGCTGGCGCGGCATCGGCCGCCCCACCAAGTTCCCCGAAAATACCGACGTCCTCGCCACCGGCATGCCCGCCGGTGACCGCGAGTACATGGTCTACCTCCCCCTGCGCAACGGCACGCTCTCGCTCGAAATCGGCGTCCCCAAAGGCGCGCGCATCGACAAAGGCCCCAACCGCGAAGCCGGCCGCAAACCCATCGTCTTCTACGGCACATCCATCACCCACGGCATCTCCGCCTCCCGCCCTGGCATGACCCACGTGGCCATCCTCGGCCGCCAGTTGAACCGCGAAGTCATCAACCTCGGCTTCTCCGGCAACGGCAAAATGGAGCCCGAAGTCACCCAGTTCGTCGCCGAACTCGATGCCTCCGTCTACGTCCTCGATTGCCTCCCCAACATGACGGCCAAGGAGATCCACGAGCGTGCCGAAATCTGCGTGAAGACCCTCCGCAAGGCCCGCCCCAACGTGCCCATTCTCCTCGTCGAAGACCGCAACTACGCCGACAACTTCCTCAACCCCGCCCGCAAAGAGCGCAACGAATCGGACCACGAAGCCATGCGCGCCGTCTACGCCAAGCTGCTCAAAGAAAAGGTGCCCGGCCTCTACTACCTGAAAGCCGATGATCTCCTAGGCGACGACGGCGAAGCCACCATCGACGGCTCCCACCCCACCGACCTCGGCTTCACTCGCCAGGCTGCCGCGTTCGCCCGGATTCTGAAGGGACTGTAGACGCGCGCAGAAACTCCGCGTACCCAGCCTCGTCCATCTCGCTCGCCGCCAACGCCAGAAAGCCGTCGACCTCGTAGGCGACACCGGCGGAGCCACGATCGACGGCTCCCACCCTACCGGCTTAGGCTTCACTCCCCAGGCAGCCCCGTCTGCACGGATACCGAAGGGACCGCAGCCGCGCGCAGACCCCCCACGTACCCGCCTCGTTCATCTCACCCGCCGCCAACGCCAAAAGCCACCGTTCGCGGCCTTATTCCCCCCCTCCCCCGAAGGGACGACAGAATCAGCTACTTCGCCAGCGCCTTCAGCGTCTCGTGGTACCGGTTGGCAAGATCTTCCGCCACCGCCATCACATCCTTTCGCTCAGGTGCCACGAGCGAAATAGACACCGTGCCATTCGGCCCATTACTGGCATACAGCGTTTGCCCTTCGCGAAGTTGAAGGCGCTCGACAACGTCCGGCGGCAAAATCACCCCAAGAGAATCACCAATCTTCTGAATCTTGAGTTCAGCCATACAAAACTCCAATCTACTCTCCCCAATTTGCACCACCTCCCCCAACGCTATAAAGTCATTGTGTGAAGCCCCACCTGCTCCTCGCCTGCGCACTCCCCCTCCTCGCCGCCCCCGACGAGTTCACAACCAAAATCCGCCCCGTCCTCACCGAAAATTGCGCCCAGTGTCACAACCCCGCCAACCCCCGCAATCGCATCGATTTCCTCAAGTCCGACTCCCCCACCGACATCGAAACCCGCCGCACCCTCTGGCGTGACGTCGCCACCCAACTCCGCAACCGCACCATGCCCCCCGGCGCCTCCAAAATAGCCGAATCCGACCGCATGCTCGTCGCCAACTGGATCGACGATCGCCTCCGCACCACCGGCTGCACCACCGGCGATTACGCCGGCTACGTCGCCTCCCGCCGCCTCAATCGCCGCGAGTGGAAAAACACCATCCGCGACCTCTTCGGCCTCGACGTCGTCGCCCCCGATCTCTTCCCCGCCGACGAAGCCGGTGGCGCCGGTTTCGACACCAATGGCGAAACCCTCTACGTCCCCCCCATGATGCTTGAACGCTACATGGAAGCTGCCACCCACGTGCTCGACCGTATCGTCGTCACCCCGCCCTACAACAAGGTCGTCCTCTCCCACGAGATGAACCCCACCACCCCGCCCCCCACCGGCATCAAACCTTCGCGCTTCTTGAACCCTGGCGAAGAACTCACCGCCACCGCCAACGTCTTCGCCGAAGGCCAATACACCCTCCGCGTCTCCGTCGAACGACCCAAGCTCACCCCTTTCACCGTAGAAGTCAAAGCCGACGGCGTTTCCGTCGGCAAACTCGCCTACGCCCGCGACTCCGGCGGCGGCGCCACCGCCCGCCTCGCCACCGTCACCTTCGGCCGCGGCCCCCACACCATCACCGTCGTCAACGGCACCGAACGCATCGAATTCTACAGCCTCACCGTCGACCAGAAACCTGCCGACGTCACCAGCGAACGCCGCGCCCTCCACTACCGCCTCTTCGGCATCGAAGCCGGCCAATCCCCCGTCGATAAACGTGCCGCCGCCCGCCGCCTCCTCACCCGCCTCCTCCCCCGTGCCTACCGCGGCCCCGCCACCCCCGCCGAAATCGATCGCCTCATGTCCCTCTACGATCGCGGTGCCCGCCGTGGCGAACCCTTCGAAGAAAACGTCAAACTCGCCCTCAAAGCCGTCCTCGTCTCCCCCCGCTTCCTCTTCCGCGTCGAGGACAACGATCCCAAACCCGGCATCCGCCCCGTCGGCCACTACGAAATGGCCTCCCGCCTCTCGTACTTCCTCTGGTCCACCATGCCCGACGACGAGCTCCTCAACCTCGCCGCGCAAGGCAAACTCCAGGACCCCGCCGTCCTCACCGCCCAAGTCGACCGCATGCTCGACGATCCCCGCTCCCGCGTCTTCGCCAATGGCTTCATGGGCCAGTGGCTCGGCACGCAGGAAATCGGTGGCCGCGCCGTCCCCCTCCTCACCGAACTCCAGCACTTCTACACCCCCGAAGGCGCCGCCGACCTCCGCGAACAGCCCGAACTCTTCTTCCACCACATCCTCACCACCAACAAAAGCCTCCTCGATCTCCTAACCGCCAAATACACTTTCTTAACCGAACGCCTCGTCAAATACTACGAACTCGAAGGCAAAGTGAAACTCCCGCCCGGCCCCGGTTTCCACCTGGTCGAATGGCCCGACGATCGCCGCGCCGGCGTCCTCGGCTTCGCCTCCGTCCTCGCCATGACGTCCCACTACAAACAGGCCAGCCCCGTCCTCCGCGGCGCCTGGGTACTCGAAACCCTCCTCGGCACCCCCGTCCCCCCGCCCCCCGCCGACGTCCCCCCGCTCGAAGCCGCCGCCAAAGGCGCTGCGAAGAAAATGACCGTCCGCGCCATGCTCGCCAAGCACCGCGAAAGCACAACGTGCTCGGCCTGCCACAACCTCATGGACCCCATCGGCCTCGGCCTCGAAAACTTCGATTGGATGGGCCGCTGGCGCGACAAGGACGACGACGGCTCCCCCGTCGACGCCACCGGCGCTCTCCCCTCCGGCGAAAAGTTCAACGGCCCCGTCGAACTCCGCAACGTCCTGCTCAAGCGCAAGGAAGAGTTCGCCCGCCAGGTCACGTCCAAGCTCCTCGGCTACGCCCTCGGCCGCGGCCTCCACGATGGCGACCAGTGCACCGTCCAAAAACTCATGGACACCATGGCGAAAAACGGCTACCAAACAAGGGGTCTCGTTCGCGATATCGTAATGAGTACGCCGTTCCGCAATACCCAGGCCGACGCGGCGGTCAGCGAGAGCCATGCGCCCGCCAAAAGGGCTCCGCGGCGTTTATTAGGAACCAAGTGAGGTCCATGATGTTGACACGACGGAATATTCTGCGCGGCCTTGGCGTGACCATGGCGACTCCCTGGCTCGAGTCCGGCGTCTTCGGCGCCACCGGCGTCGAACGCCTCTCCGCCCCGCCCCTCCGCCTCGCCTGCCTCTTCATGCCCAACGGCGTTCGCCCCGAACACTGGACCCCCGAAGGCGACGCCGAATCGTACGAGATCACCCCCCACCTGAAGCCCCTCGAAGGCCTCCGTGGCGATTTCATGCTGCTCGAAAATCTCTGGAACAAAAACACCGTCGGCCGCAACGGCCACTGGCCCAAAGTTCCCGCGTGGCTCTCCGGCGGTTTCGTTGAACGAACCACCGGCGGCGACCTCGATTCCGGCGGCACCACCGTCGATCAAATCCTCGCCCAGCGCATCGGACACCAGACCCCTCTGCCATCGTTTGAACTCGGCTGCGACGCGCCCCGCACCGGCATCGACACTGCCGGCGGCGGCTTCCCCCGCGCCCTCGGTTCCTTCCTCAGCTGGGCCGATCCCAAGACCCCCGTTCCCAAAGAAATCGTTCCCCAACTCGCCTTCGACCGTCTCTTCCGCAACAAGCGCTCCCCCGTCGTCTCCAGCGTCAATCCCCAGTCTCCCGAACTGCTCGATTCCCTCCAACGCGACGACACCTCCGTCCTCGACGTCGTCCTCGAACAGGCTCGCTCCCTCCGCGCCAAAGGCAGCAAAGGCGACCAGGCCCGCCTCGACGAATACTTCGAATCCGTGCGCTCCGTCGAACGCCGCCTCGAAGCCTCCATGAAGCCCCAAAAGCGCTGGATCAACGAAGGCAAATTCCCGCTCGACCGTCCCGTCGCCGGCATCCCCGCCAGCCACCTTGAACACGTCCGCCTCATGCTCGACATCATGGTCCTGGCCTTCTGGACGGACTCCACGCGTGTCGCCACATTCATGATGGGCGACGCCCAATCCGGTCACGACTACTCCTTCCTCCCCGGCGTCAAAGGCAACTTCCACGGCCTCTCGCACCACCGCGACATCCCCGAAACCCGCGCCCAATACGAAGCCATCATCAACTGGCACACCGAACAACTCGCCTACCTGCTCACCAAAATGAAAGGGCTCAATGAAGGCGACGGCTCCCTCCTCGATCACTCCATGGTCCTGTTCGGCTCGTCTCTGAAATGCGGCAACCGCCACATCGAAGAAAACCTGCCACTCCTCCTCGCCGGCCGCGGCAACGGCACTCTCCGCCCCGGCCGCCGCGTGCGCTTCGAAAAGAAGACCCCGTTCTGCAACCTCCACCTCGCACTCATGAAGCGCATGGGTGTGAAAGAAGAGTCCTTCGGCGATAGCACCGGAGTAGCGCTAGGCCTGGCCTAGCAGCGTGTCCAAACTCTCGCTCATCTCCCGGTGGTTCCTCCGCCCCGGCTGCGAAGCGGCCGCGCTTGCCGCCGTCGAACAACTCGCCGCCGCCGTCCAGGCCCACGAACCCGGCACGCTCACCTACTACGTCCATACCCCGGACACCCGCCTCCAATCCCTCCCCCCGGCCGACCCCCATTCGCTCCTCTTCTTCGAGGAATACCGCGACCCCGCCGCCTTCCACGCCCACGTCACCGGCCCCCTCTTCACCGCCTTCGTTCACGATCACGGCCACCTCTTCGTCGCCGCCAACGGCAAGCCCTTCACCTTCGTCGAATTCCTAACCCGCCGCGCCGGCTTCACCCGCACCGAACCCCAAGCCGCCGTTTCCAACGCCCACCCCGCCGTCATGTTCGAAATCATCGCCAACGATCAGGCCAATCTGAAGACGTTCTATCAAACCGTCTTCTACTGGAACTACACCATCGGCACCGGCGATTTCGCCTGCGTCAAATTCCCCGTCCAAACCCTCCCCCTCCTCGGCGGCATCGGCCAGGCCAATCCGCAAATCCCCGGCTTCGACCCCGGCCACAACTTCTATCTCCTCGTCGACGATCTCCAATCCACCATCGATGCCGCCCTCGCCGCCGGCGCCTCCAAGCTGGCCGACCCCGCCGACATCGACGGCTACCACTTCGCCATGATCAAGGATCCCGAAGGCAACCCCATCGGCCTCATCCAACCCTTCACCGCCAACTAGGAACCAACTCACATGCCCACCCAGGAAGTCGCCAACCAACTCGTCTCTCTATGCCGCGAAGGCAAATTCGTGGATGCCATCCACTCCCTCTACTCCCCCGAAATCGTCAGCGTCGAAGCCACCGCCATGCCCGGCGGCTCCCGCGAAGCGGCGGGCCTCGAAGCCATCCTCGGCAAAGCCAACTGGTGGCAGGAAAATCACGAAGTCCACGGCTCGTCTATCGAAGACCCCTTGGTCTCCACCGCCCACTTCTGCGTGCGCTTCACCATAGACGTTACTTTCAAACCCACCGGCCGCCGCCACACCATGGACGAACTCGCCGTCTATCAGGTCAAGGACGGCAAGATCATCCGCGAAGAGTTCTTCTACAGCGTCTAAAACGGCAAAAGCCCGGTCCGCCAGGACCGGGCTTTTGCCAAAACAACGAACGCGAAATCAGACCTTCGCCGGAACAATATACGGAGCGCGATACGCACGCGTCAGCATCTTGTTCGCTTCCGGATCGTTCTTCACTGTCCAGGTCTTCTCGTCCCAGTGCAGCGTCCGCCCCAGGCGATACGAAACGTTCGCCAGGTGCATCAGCACGCACGACATCGCGCCCTCTTCAATCTCCGCGGTCAGGTCCGTATTCTTCCGGCTCTTCACCGCGCCAATGAAGTTTTCAAAGTGGTGGTCGCGCTCGCTACGCGCCGAACCCGGCTTGCCGTCCTTGCCCATGAAGCTCGTGTACTTGTTGTAGCCGTCAATCACCACGTAGCCGTTGGAGCCGTAGAACGTGTTGCCAATCGTGTTCCCCGCGCGTTCGCCGCCGATGCCCGCTTCGTGGTGGCTGTACCAGTGCCGCACCTCGAACGTCATCATCTTGGCCTTCCCGCCCACGTTGAACTCGTAGGAAGCGGTCATCGTATTCGGCGTTTCCTGATCGTCGTCGAACATGAACTTCCCGCCAATCCCGCTCACCTTCGTCGGGTGCGTCACACCCAGGCCCCAGCGCGCGATGTCCACTTCGTGGATGCCCTGGTTCCCCAAGTCGCCGTTGCCCGTGTCCCAGAACCAGTGCCAGTTGTAGTGGAAGCGGTTCTTGGTGAACGGCCGCATCGGCGCCGGCCCGGTCCACAGGTCGTAATCCACACCTGCCGGCACGGGCTCAACCGGCGTCTTGCCAATCGTGTTCCGCGCCTTGAAGCACAGCCCGCGAGCCATATAAATCTCGCCGAACTCGCCCTCTTTCATCTTCTGTACGGCTTCCTGCAACGCCGGGGAAGAACGGCTCTGGCTCCCCTGCTGCACCATGCGCCCGTACTTCCGCGCCGCCGCCACAATCTGCCGCGATTCAAACACGTTGTGCGAACACGGCTTTTCGACGTACACGTCCTTCCCCGCCTGGCACGCCCAAATGGTCTGCAGCGTGTGCCAGTGGTTCGGCGTCGCAATCGACACGGCGTCGATCGACTTATCCTCCAACAGTTTCCGGATGTCCTTGTGCACCGGCGGCGCCGTCTTCCCGCGCTTCTGCAGCGCGCCGACGAACCGCTCGGAGTGCGTGTTGTCCACGTCCACCAGACCCGCCAGCTCGACGTTCGGGATCGAGGTCCACGCGCTCATGTGGCTGTTGCCGCGACCGCCGCAACCAACCACGGCCACGCGGACCGTTTCATTCGGGCTCTTCGACGGACGCACCGTCTGCGCGGCCAGCGCCGTCGAACTGAATATGAAGTAACGCCTGTTCATGGGACTCCTCAAGCGCGGCTGTCGCAGCCGCTGCTGTTGGAATTATATAGCGCTCAGCAACCGATACTCCACCTTCCGTATTCCCCCCACCGTCGCGTAGGACGCAAACCCTAACGGAATGTTCTCGTCCATCTCCAATCCCCGCAGTTCCACCCGCCGTCCCACAATATCGGCGTCAATCACCAACGCCCCGTCCATCCAACCGCGTATCCACTTCTCCGTCACTTCCAACCGGAACGCATACCACCGCCCCCGTTCAAAATCCCGAATCGTCGACGTGTCATTTTCCGTCGCATCGTCCCCATCTAAATTCGACAATCCAACCACCGTCCCCCCCCATCCCCCATTCACCCACGTGCAGTGCGATTCCCCCACCGGAAACGTAATCGCCGCAAAAAAATCGTTCCCCTCCATCCGCGCCGCTTCAAACCGGATCTCATATCCCGTCTTCGGAAACGCCCCCGCCCACGTCACCCCCGTCATCCGCCCCTTGCCAAGCGTCAACACGCCATCCTTCACACTTACCGGACCATGCCCCGGAAACTCCGCCACCTTCCAACCTTGCAGCGATGCCCCATCAAATAGTGCCTTCCACTCCGCCCCTATTGCTCCGAAACAAACCAGCGCCAACAGTAACATCGGCTTCATCATCCGCCCATTATAGTGGGCCCATCGTGGTAGCATTCCATCCAAGGGCGTCCGGAAACCAGCATAATGTCCTCTACCGGCATCTACCATCGCCAACCCCTCGCCGGGCACCCTGGCTTCGCCGATGCCGTCAACCGCAATATCATCCGCTCGGAAATCGAAGGCGGCGTCCACCTCCTGGATCTTCTCCCGGGCGCGGTCCTTTTCATCGAAACAAGGAACCGCACCTACGAACTCGTCGTGGTCGATGGCGATTCCGTCCTCATCTCCGGCCACCCGGAATTCTGTCCGGAACCCGCTCCCGTTCGCATCTACGGCTCCACCTGGGGCGGGTCCATGATCAAAACGAAATTCCTTGGCCGCGGTATGCATCTCGAGTTTGAGCACGCCGTCCATCGCCGCGTCGTCACGTCAACAATCGTTGAAATCCGTGAGGCCTGACGTCCACGGTGCTCCTCACAAAGCCGGCAGCCGGTGGCAGGCCACCACATCCAGCGTGTTCGGCGACCCAGCCATCGTTCGCACCCGCAGCAGAATCTCAAAATGGCACGCCGGCCCGCCAGGGTCAATGCCGTGCGCGCGCAACGTCCGCGCCAACTCGGCCGTGTTCGTCACCAACTGCCCCGCCGCCTCCGTCCCCTCCGCGTTCGTCCCAGCCACCAGCAACACCTTCCCTGCCTGGTTCGGATTCCGGACCAAAGCGATAATCGCATACGCGTCGCCCGTGTCCCATCCGCCCGCCGTCGGCACATAGCGCGCCAACTCGCCCGCCCCCACCCGCTTGTTCCGCACCACTTCCCGGTTCAGCTCCGGGTCCCGCACAAAGTCAAACTCCAACTGGTCCTGAAACAACGCGCCCCAGGGATTGGAACGGGAACTGCCCAGCAGCAGAAAATCGTCATCGCTCCGGAACGCGCTCAATTGCAATCTCCGCGCCGGATGAATCTTCATCCGTGCCGCTCCGGCGCCCGCCAGCCGCGAAACCGATAAGGCAATCCCCACATCCACCGCCGCCACGTTGACGCCCCGTAATAGCCGGATCGCCCGCTGCATGTCACTCCCCAGCGCCTCTGCATTGGCCGTATATTTCCGGTTCGCGTAGTCCGGCAGCGAAATCTGCGTTCCCGTCAGTTCCTGAATCGCCGATACATCCGGGTCAGCCAATACGACTTGTAGCTGGCGTCCCTCCTGCAACAAAACCGACCACGGCAGAACGTTCCGCGGCAAGACGATCTCGCTCGAACGGCTCCGGCTCCATAGCCACGTCCCCGATACCGCCGCCATCGCAATCAATAACGCAGGCAATGCCACGCCCCGCCACCGGGCGCTAACCGCCGTCACCTCCGGCACATCCGGAACCCGCGCGCTAATAACGCGAAACTCCGGCGCATACGAACCCGCTAAAAGTTCAATCCGCACCGCCGAGTCAGTCTCCGCGTAGAACTACTGCAACCGCTTTCGAACGTCCGACGCCGTCACGCGAACTACCGCGTCTTCTCCCGTGTCGTACGCCGGATCCCTCCCGAACAGCGCCACCCCAAGGTTCCGCTCCTTCAGTTGTTCCGATTGCCCCGCCAAGGTCTGGTCAACAATATGTTGCAGAAACTGCTGGCTCCGTCTGCTCCCCTTGAACGCCGGGCTTTCAAACAATTGGCGGAGATGCGCCAGCAGTGCAAGCTGCGGTACCCCAGACTCGGGCGCCACTTTGGCCTTGTTGGACATGCAGATTCGGCTCCGGCCACAGAATAGCACGGCGTAGCTACTGTTAGAAACGGCGCTGATGGAATAGTCGTTCTGTTTCAACTAGTTGGAGGGACGTTACAACCTGTTCCTAACGTTGAAGTGACGGGTCCGAAAAGGTATGCTCAGTCAGGCCGTGCTCTACGGCCGGGATTGACCGGGGTCCACGCCAAAAATTCGGGGGGAGTTGCCATGTTGCAAAGAGTAAGTGCGCTAGTTCGTGTCGCCACCGTTGCCGCGGTTGGAATCGCCGTTTGTTTCGCGCAAGCGGAGCGCGGCGGCATTTCCGGATCGGTGAAGGATTCCAGCGGCGCCTCCATGGGCAAGGTCCGTGTCTCGGCGAAAAACCTCGGCACCGGATCCGTCGCCCGTGTGGAAACCACTGACGATGGCTATTACAAAATTCCCTATCTGCCGGCTGGCAAGTACAGCATGGCCATTGAAAGTGCCGGCTTCGCCACCAATAAGGTGGACGACGTCCCCGTCCTCGTCGGCCAGATCACCACCATTGACGCCATCCTCAAACCCGGTACCATCCACGAAGAAGTCACCGTCACCGCCAACGCTCTCGGCATCGAACGCGTCAGTTCCTCCCTCGGCTACGTCGCCGGTGGCACCCAAATCATCGAACTCCCCACCGGCCGTAGCCCCTACGCCCTACTCACCCTCTCCCCCGGCGTCATCGCCACCGGCAACGCCGGCACCGGACCCATCGTCAACGGCGGCCGCTCCAACACCTCCGCCATCCTCTTCGATGGCCAGGACACCCGCAACAACTCCACCCTCGACAACGCCTACACCCCACCCCAGGAAGCCGTCGCCGAAGTCCGCTTCATCACCAACAGCTTCTCCGCCGAATACGGCCGCTCCGCCGGCGGTGTCGTCGTCGCTGCTGGCCGCTCCGGCAGCAATGCCTTTCACGGCAGCGCCTACGACTATCTTCGCAACGACAAACTCAACGCCAACTCCTGGGCCAACAACACCAACGGCCTCGCCATCGGTCGCCAACGCCGCAACGATTACGGCTTCACCCTCTCCGGCCCCGTTATCATTCCCAAACTCTTCGAAGGCCGCAACAAGACATTCTTCTTCTTCAACTGGGAGCAAACGAACGATCACGGCGTCAGCACCCCCACCGCCAACGTCCCCACCGAACGCCAAATGAACGGCGATTTCTCCCAAACCCTCACCAGCGCCGGCGCCCTCATTCGCGTCTACGACCCGCTTACCACCGTCCCCGATGCCTCCCAGCGCTCCGGCTTCGGCCGCCAGCCCTTCGCCGGTAACATCCTCCCCGCCTCCCGCATGGACCCGATCATGAAGAAGGTGCTCAGCTACTACCCCGCCCCCACCCTCCCCATCTCCCCCACCGTCCAGGTCAACTGGTCCCAGAACTTCGCCAACATCGTCAAAACCGACCGCTGGTTCGCCCGTGGCGACCAGAACTTTGGCGACCGCAACAAGATGTTCTTCCGCTTCGGCTACCAGGCCACCCCCCGCACCAGCCCATTCACCAATATCGCCTTCCCCGGTGAAGGCACCAACGGCGGCGGCAACCAGAGCAACGTCGCCCATACCGCCGCCATCAGCGATACCCACACCTTCCGCCCCAACCTGATCGGCGAATTCCGCGCCGGCTACACCCGCTCCATCACCAAGCTCTCGCCACTCAGCCTCGGCTTCGATATCACCAAACTCGGCCTGCCCCAGTATCTGAAAGCGGCCTCCGCCGACGCCATCTTCCCCCGCTTCAACATCGGTGACTTTACCGCCATCGGCCCGGATCGCGCCTCCCACAACGTCGATGCAGAAACCACCCCCGAGTTCCAGGCCCACTTCACCTGGCTCAAGGGTGCCCACGCCGTCAAAACCGGCTACGACGTTCTCATCTGCGCCTTCAATACCTTCCGCCCGGACTACCCCTCCGGCCTCTTCGCCTTCGGTCGCGCCTTTACTCAGGGTCCGGACCCCGCCACCGCCACCGCCACCGCCGGCTACGGCCTCGCCAGCGCCATGCTCGGCGCGCCCGATAGCGGCCAGTTCACCATCGGCCCCTCCCTCGCCCTCCTCCAGCCCAGCAATAACTGGTATCTCCAGGACGACTGGAAGCTCCGCTCCAATCTCACCATCAATCTCGGCATGCGTTTCGAATACCAGACGCCCTTCAAAGAACGCTACAACCAGCTCGCCTACTTCGATCCCTCCGCCACCGAACCCGTCACCGGCCGCACCGGCCTGCTGACCATGACCAACGCCAACCACCGCTATCCCAGCAATCCCAATTACAACTGGGCTCCCCGCATCGGCCTCGCCTGGACCTTCCTCCCGCAAACGGTCTTCCGCGCCGGCTATGGAATCTTCTTCGCCCCAGGCAGCGGCGGCGTCGGCTCCAGCCCTGGCGATCTCGGCAGCGGCTCCTCCGTCAGCAACAACACCTTCTTCGGCCAGCCCCCCGCCGCGCCCAATACCCCCATCCCCGGCTCCTCTCTGGCCAATCCCTTCGTCACCGGCCTCCGCCCCTACCCCAACTCCCTCGTCGGCAGCGGCATCTCCGCCATCTGGCCCGATTGGCGCACCCCCACCAACCAAATGTGGAACGCCAATATCCAGCGCAGCCTCGGGTCGAACTTCCTCGTCGAAGCCGCCTACATCGGCAGCCGCGGCATGCGCATCTGGAACAACTACAATCGCAACGCCACCGACCCCCGTTCCCTCTCCCTCGGCAACCAACTCAACGCCCTCGTGCCCAACCCCTTCTTCGGCAAAATCGCCATCGGCACCATGAGCACCGCCACCGTCCGCCAAGGCATCCTGCTCGTCCCCTATCAGCAGTACGCCGGCAGCATCAACCAGATCCGCGCTTCCGTTGGCGACTCTTCCTATCACGGCTTCACCCTCCGCGCCGAACGCTCTTTCTCCAAAGGCCTGCTCTTCCAGGTCTCCTTCACCGGTGCCAAACTCATCGATAACGTCAACGAACGCTTCATCGGCGGCGCCAACTTCATCAACCCCTACGACCTCTCCCGCTCCCGCTCCATCTCCGCCGCCGATATCAACCGCCGCTTCGTCGCCAACTGGGTCTGGGAACTCCCCTTCGGCCACAACAAGCGGTTCCTCTCCCGCGGCATCGGCGGCATGATTCTCGGCAACTGGCAGGCCAGCGGCATCCTCTCCGCCCAAACCGGAACCCCCATCGCCATCAGCGCCGCCTGCACCATGCCCGGTGTCTCCGGCCTCGGCTGCTATGCCGATCGCGCCAAGAGCGGCGTGCTCTCCAACGACGCCCGCACCATGGCCCGCTGGTTCGATACCACCGCCTACACCAACCCCGGCGCCTACTCCTTCGGCTCCGGCTCCCGCACCGAACCCGATCTCCGCAACCCCGGCGCCTTCAGCTTCGATTCGGTGCTCAGCCGCTGGCAGCCCATCAAGGAACGCCTCCGCCTCCAGTACAGAGCCGAGTTCTACAATATGCTTAACCACCCCAACCTCGGCGCGCCCGCCACTGGCACCACCTCGTCCACCTTCGGCGTCATCACCACCAAGGCTGGAAACCGGACAATGGCCATGGCACTTCGCCTGGAGTTCTAATCTGCGTACCTGTCTAACTCTCCTCATCGCCCTCGGCGCGGCCCTCGCCGCCGCGCCGGCCGATCCAGATCCGGCAACTCTCAACAACAAAGTACTGCTCGGCTATCAGGGCTGGTTTTCCTGTCCCAATGACGGCTCCGGCCGCTGGACCCACTGGTCCCGCGGTGCGCCCGCCCCGGAAACATTGACCGTCGAAATGTACCCCGATCTTTCCGAATTCGCCGCCGACGAACTCTGCCCCATCCCCGGCATGACCATCGGCGACAAACCCGCTTTCCTCTTCTCCTCCCGCAATCCCAAAACCGTCAGCCGCCACTTTCGCTGGATGAAAGAGTACGGGCTCGACGGTGTCCTCGTCCAACGCTTCATCGGCGAAACCCGCCGCAAACGAGCCGATGGCGACGTCGTCCTCAAGAACATCATGGCCGCCGCCCGCGAATCCGGCCGCACCTTCGCCATCGAATACGATATCTCCGGCGGCAATCCCGCCACCTTCGCCCAAATGCTCAAAGACGATTGGCAATACCTCGTCGACGAACTCAAAGTCACCGCCCATCCCAACTACCAGCGCCACAACGGCAAACCCGTTCTCTCCATCTGGGGCATGGGCCTCGGCGACGGCCCCGGCCATCCACCGGCCGACGCCAAGGAAGCTCTCGACCTCATCGTCTGGTTCAAGTTCCGCGCGCCCGAAGCGCGCTACCGCGTCACCTACATGGGCGGCACCCCCTCTCGCTGGGCCACCCTCACCGCCGATGCCAAATCGGACCCCGCCTGGGCCGAAGTCTACGCCATGATGGACGTCGTCCAGCCCTGGTCCGTCGGCCGCTACGGCACCCCCGCCGCCGCCGCCAAGTGGGCCGAATCCATCCTCGCCGCCGACGTGAAGAAGACGAAGGCCCAAGGCCAGCTCTACATGCCCGTCGTTTTCCCCGGCTTCTCCTGGCAAAATCTCAAACGAACTAACCGGCCCAATCAGATCCCCCGCCTCCGCGGCGAATTCCTCTGGCGCCAGGCCTACAACGCCAAAATGGCCGGCGCGACCATGCTCAAAATCGCCATGTTCGACGAAGTGGACGAAAGTACCGCCGTCATGAAGGTGGCCCCCAGTCGCGCCCTCGCCCCCGCCCAGGGCTTCTGGCTCACGCTCGATGCCGATGGCGCCACGCTCCCCAGCGATTGGTACCTCCGCCTCTCCGGCGAAATCACCCGCCTCTACCATGGCGACATCCCGGCATCCGAGACACTCCCCACCAACCCCGGCCCGCCCTGGAAAAGATGAAGCTCCTCCTCGCCCTCTTCTCGGTCGCCCTCGCCGCTCAAAACATCGATCCCTCCAGCCTCGATGGCAAGGTCCTCCTCGGCTACCAGGGCTGGTTCCGCTGTCCCGGCGGCGGAACAATGGGCACCAACTGGAGCCACTGGTCCAACGGCGTCCCCACCGCCGCCAGCCTCGTCATCGACATGTATCCCGACCTCCGCGAGTTCGAACCCGCGGAAACCTGCGCCGTCCCCGGCATGTCGATCGGCAACAACCCCGCCACCCTCTTCTCCTCCGGCAACAGCCGCACCGTCGCCCGCCACTTCGAATGGATGCAACACTACGGCCTCGATGGCGTGCTCCTCCAACGCTTCGTCACCGATATCCCCGGCAGCCGCTCCAGTGGCGATGCCGTCCTCAAAAACGTCATGGCCGCCGCCGAACGCTACGGCCGAGTCTTCGCCATCGAATACGACATCAGCGGCGCCAACCCCGCCACCGTCACCAGTGTTCTCCAACAGGATTGGCGCTATCTCGTCGAAACCCTCAACGTCACCGCCCACCCCCGCTACCTCCGCCACAACGGCAAACCCGTCGTCTCCGTCTGGGGCATCGGCCTCAACGATACACGCCATCCGCCCTCCACCCCAGCCGCCGCTCTCGATCTCATTCGCTGGTTCCAAACCAACGCCGGCGCGGCCTACATTGGCGGCACCCCCGCCTACTGGCGAACCCGTTCCAACGACGCCGCTACCGACCCTCGCTGGGCCGAAGCCTACCAGGCCATGGACGCCATCCAACCCTGGACCGTCGGCCGCTACGCCACCGTCGCCGACATAAACCGCTGGCAGACCGATCGCCTCCTCCCCGACCTCGCCGAAACCAACAAAACCGGCCAGCTCTACATGCCCGTCATCTTCCCCGGCTTCTCCTGGTTCAACCTCAATCGCACCGCCAAACAAAATCAAATCCCCCGCCAGCGCGGCGAGTTTCTCTGGCGCCAGGCATACAACGCCAAAGCCGCCGGTGCTCGCACGTTGAAAATCGCTATGTTCGACGAAGTCAACGAAAGCACCGCGATGTTCAAACTGGCCCCGCGCCGCGAAGCGACCCCGGACCAGGGCTTCTGGCTCACCCTCGATGCCGATGGCTTCACCCTCCCCAGCGATTGGTATCTCCGTTTAGCCGGCGAGATCACCCGCGGCTTCCACGGCCAGTCCCCCCTCGAATCCCAAATGCCCGAAACCCCCGGCCCCCCCTGGCCGGACTCCTCTGGCGCCATGGCGCTCTCTCCCGCCACGCTCGCCCCGGAATCCATCTTCACTCTCAGCGCCGCTGTACTCCCCCCGGGGACCGCAACCGTCATCGATAGCACCGGCGTCAGCCACCCCGCCCCAGCGCTGCCCGGTCAACAGTACTTCGCCGCACCGAAAGCCATCGCCCCCGGCCCCGCGGCCCTGGTCTTTGCCACCGGCGATGGCGCCGTTCTCTACGGCAAAGCCACCATCGCCCCAGTCGCTCCTGGCCTATTCCCCGCCGCCACACTACGCGTCCTCACCCCGGACGGCGCACAGTCCGTAACCCCCATCGTCGCCTGCCCTCCCGGCGCCGACTGCCAACCGGAACCGTTCGACCTCGGCCCCCCCGATAGCCTGGCCTTTCTGGAGCTCTACGGCACCGGCATCCGTGGCCGCTCCACCCTCCAATCGGTCACCTGCACCATCGCCGGCATCGACGCCCCGGTCCTCTTCGCCGGCCCGCAAACCGAAACCC
Organism: Acidobacteriota bacterium; assembly: GCA_947470805.1. Lineage (GTDB taxonomy): Bacteria > Acidobacteriota > Terriglobia > Bryobacterales > Bryobacteraceae. The sequence goes on from CANIVU010000005.1 coordinate 36,529, forward strand.
CCGGCCTCGATCAAGTCACCGTCTCCCTCCCCCGAACCCTGCAAGGAACCGGCCCTGCGACACTGCGCCTGATCGTCGACGGCATTCCCGCCAATGAACTCCAACTCCAATTAGCGCGCCAGGAAATCCAATAGCAACCGGCTCACCTCCTCCGGCTTCTCCTGCTGCACCCAGTGCCCGGCGCCCGCCACCATGTGCACCCCCGTCATCTTCGTGCAAACCTTCGTCCGCATCGCCTCCAACGCTCCCGGCGTCTGATAAACGCCCCAATCGCTCGTCCCCCCAATAAACGCCGCCGGGACATCAATCGTCCGCCCGGAGAACACCTCCAGTTCCGCCGTCAGCTTCGCGTCCGCCCCCCGCCGGTAATAGTTCAATCCGCCCTGGAACCCCGTTCGCCCATATTCCGACGCAAACACATCCAACTCTTCCTCCGAAAGCCACGGTCCCCTCTCCGCCGCCGTCGGCATCCGCTCACTCACCGTCTCGCACATGCCTTTCGCCCGGTCCATGATGTAATACCGCGGCATCCGCGCCATCTCCTCCCCCGTCCGCGCCCGCAGCGGAACCGGTGTGTTTCCCTTCCAATCCGCGCTCTTCTGGAAAAAGTACCCGCGGAAAAACTCTTTCAGCCCCAGCGGACAGCGCATCATGTTGCCCTCTGCCTCGCGCGTCGAATAGTACCCCGTGTAGTGTTTCCGCGCGGGCGCCAGCGCGGCCAACTGCGCGTCCAGATTCACCGCCGCACCCGCTGTTAACGAAGGCGCCCCCGCAAACGGCGCCGTCATCATCACAACCGACCGGAACACATCCGGCCGCAACATCGCGCACCACCCCGCCAATGGCGATCCCGCGTCCCGCCCAATCACCGCCGCCACCGTCCGGTACCCCAGCCCCCACACGAGCCCCAATGTATCCCGCACCATGTTCATCGTGCCGAACGGCCGCAAATCCCCGTCGTAATTACGGTCCCACCCCGTTGTCCGTCCAAAGCCCCGCAAGTCCGGCGCCACCACCCGATACCCCGCCGCCGCCAGCGGCAGCATCACCTTGCTCCAAACCAGCGCCAACTCCGGAAACCCATGCAGCAGCAACAAACACGGCCGATTCTCCGTCTCGAATCCGGCTTCCAGAATGTGCACCCGCAAGCCATTCACGCCGTCCACGAACCGCGACCGGATTCCCGCCGGAATCACGGCCTGCCCATACGCCACTTCCCGGTTGGCGCCCTTTGCAATCCCTGCCGCGCCCAATATCCACCTACGACGCGTAATCATTCGCACCTCTCCCTCAACTCCCATCCCGAATCACCCGGCACGAATCCACGTCAAACGTCACATCGCCCACCGTCAACCGCGTCTGGTTCCGGAACCCTCGTACAAACTCCACAAACCGCCCCACATCCACGAAATTCGATGCAATCCCCACCGACGCTCGAATCGCCCCCGCGCTCTTGTTCTGCCCCCGGCTCTGCATCAGCTTCAAAAAACTCGGCAGGTTGATGTCGTCCCCCAACGCCCGCCCCGCGGCCATATCGTCCTCGTCCAATCCCTCGGCGATCTCCCCGGCTCCCGGATTGCAAAAACAGCCCGTCCGCAGCGAAATCTTCGCCTCTCCCGCCAGCTCCTCCACGCGCCGGTAATCCAGCAAATGCCCCTGCGGATCATAGAAGTTCATCGTCACCGTCCCGCCACGGTTCTCCCGCGTCGTCGGTCCGTAAATCCGAACCATCGCCCGCCCATTGTCGTGCCGCAGAGCCAGCAACTCTTCAATCAGCCAACCCGTCAGGCATCCCACCCGTTCACTGATCGTCTCTATCCCAACGGACTGTATATACCGCAGCCCAATCTCCACCGCAGGTATAGACAAGTAGTTCAGCGTCCCATCCTCAAACGCCGCCTCGTTCCCCGACAACACATGCCCCTGCCCCTGCACCGACGCGAAGTTCACCGTCCCCCCCGCGAACCACGGCCGTCGCAATACCTCAAACGCCGAACGCCGGATCAATAACGCCCCGATCCCCGTCGGATACCCAAAAATCTTGTAAAAGGAGACGCTCACGAAGTCAGGCCGCACCACCGACAAATCCAGCCGGTTCGTCGGCACAAACGCCGCCGCGTCCAGCAACACATACCAACCCTTCTCCCGCGCCTTCTCCACCAGCCCCAACGGATGCTTCACCCCGGTGAAATTGGACTGCGCCGGAAACGCAAACAAATTTGCGCACCCCGAGTCGGCCCCAGCCAGCTTGCTTTCCAAATCCTCCATGTCCAATTGCAACCCCGGCATCGTCAAGCGCGCGTACTCCGCCGTCGCGCCCTTCCCCCGCGCAAACTCCCGAATCCCGTTCACCGAATTGTGGTTGTCGAATGTCGCCAAATACCGCCCGCCCTCGGCAAAAGGAAACGACTCGCCCACCAGCTTCAACGCCCCCGAAGCATTCTGCGTAAACACCAGGAAATAGTCGTTCGCCGCGTGGAAATACTCCAACACAAACCGCCGCGCCCGCTCCACATGATCGGTCATCGCCGACGATGTCGGATTCGCCGAATGCGGGTTCCCAAACACGCCCCCTCGCATCATCTGCATGTGCTGTTCAATCTGCGTTTCGGCGTACAGGGAGCCACCCGTGTAGTCCAGGTAAACCTGCCCGCTCGCGTCCAGCCGCCCATACTCGCGCGCCCGCAACTCGTCTATTCGCGCCGTTCCCAAATACGCTGGAAACCGCGCAACAAAATCCTGGTACGCGTCCGCCACTGGCTCGAAGTCCCTCAAGACCCCTAGGCTACCACCGAGCGCAACGACCGCGTACCCTGTAACCATGGCCCTCAGTCGCACCCGCGCCGCCCGTGCGGCCCGCCGGCGCAAACGCCGAATGGACAGCGTCGATCACGACCTCACCCCCTCCCAATGGGCCGCCCTTCAACAGGCGTGGGGCGGCTGCGCCTACTGCGGTGCCACCGGCCAACCCCTCCAGCGCGACTGTGTTCTCGCCATCTCCCGCGGCGGTCGCTACACTCTCGAAAACGTCGTCCCCGCCTGCGCCTCCTGCAACACCAGCAAGTGCAACGAAGAGGTCACCGCCTGGCTCCGCCGCACCCGTCGCGACGAACGCGCCTTCCTCCTCCGCTACGCCCAACTCCGCAAATCACTCGAAACGAACTCCGAATCCCATGCCTAAATCCCTCTCCGGCGGCAACCCCCAAATCCCCAAAGCCGATGGCGACGCACCCGTCCAGGCCTACATCGGCGCCATGCCCGGCTGGAAAAGCGTCGTCGGCCACCGCATCGATTCGCTCGTCACCAAAACCGTCCCCCACGTCCGCAAAGCCGTCAAATGGAACTCGCCCTTCTACGGCATTGACGGCCAGGGCTGGTTCCTCTCCTTCCACGTCTTCACCCGCTACGTCAAAGTGACGTTCTTCAAAGGCATCGCCCTAAAACCCGTCCCGCCCGGCCACACCCCCCGTTCCAATGACGCCCGCTGGCTGGACATCCACGAAAACGACGCGCTCGACGAAGCCCAACTCACCGCCTGGATCCGCCAGTCCGCCTCGCTCCCCGGCTGGGACCCGTCTGCCAGAAAATAAACCCACCATGCTACCCTGATCTTGCGTTTCCAAACACGCCCACGTCGCCGTACTGCCGCACCAGAACGGAGATCGTCATGCGCTGCTTCCTCATCCTGCTCCTGGCCGCCACCGCCGCCTTCGCCCAAAACTCCTACAGCGCCAGCCACGCCTGGTGGGAGCCCAATCAGGAGGAATTCTTCCCCTGGGATAGCGAATACGACAACCCCACCGGCCTGCTCCGCATCGCCAACCCCAACGGTTCTTTCCGCACCGGCGGCCATCCCTTCTTCGTACCCCTCGGCTCCAACGGCCGCGCCTGCATAACCTGCCACCAGCCGTCCAACGCCATGAGCCTCTCCCGCGAAACCATCCGCAAACGCTGGCTCGATACGAACGGCAAGGACCCTCTCTTCGCCGCCATCGATGGCTCCAACTGCCCCACCCTCCCCCAGTCCCAACGCGCCTCCCATTCGCTCCTCCTCGACCGCGGCCTCTTCCGCGTCTCCCTCCCCTGGCCCCCCAAAGACGTCACCCCCGACTTCCGCATCGAAGTCCTAACGGACCCCACCACCTGCAACGCCGACCCCCGCCAGATCTCCGTCTACCGCCGCCCCCGCATGTCCGCCAATCTCGCAACCCTCACTCCGGGCCCCAACGGCCCCGTCCTCATGGCCGACGGCCGCGCCCCCTCCCTCCGCGCCCAGGCCATCGACGCCATCCTCGTCCACCAACAAGCCGCCCATCCTCCCACCGACGCCCAACTCACCCGCATCCTCGATTTCGAACTCCAAGTCGTGGCCACCCAATACGCCGACAACCGAGGCGGCCTCACCGCGCAATTCAACCAACCCGAGCCCGGCACCACCGGCGCCTTCCGCGCCTCCGTCCACCGCGGCAAAGATCTCTTCTCGAACCGCTGCGCCTCCTGCCACCAACCCGGCACGTCCCGCTGGAGCCGCCTCCCCCAAGCCGAATCTCCCGAACTGCCCCTCTTCAAAATCACCTGTAACAACGGCCGCGTCACGACAACTCAAGACCCCGGCCGGGCCCTAATCACCGGCAAATGCAACGACGTCGGAGCGCTGGTAATTCCCCAATTCCACGGCCTAGCCGCCCGCGCTCCCTACTTCACCAACGGCTCCGCGGCCACGGTTGAAGATCTCATCGATTCCTACCAACGCCTGAACATCCGTTTCCAGCCCGAAGAAAAGCGCGACCTCGTCAACTACCTCCTCACCCTCTAACCCACCCACTATAACGTCCCCTTATATGGGGACAGCCACCCTTGTCCCGAAAATCCCATTTTTCATAGACTCCTGGCTGATTTGACGCACTCTTCCTCCGAATCCCGCCAACAGGAGTGATGACCACCACTCGCCGCATCTTCCTCGCCGCCGCCGCGACAACCGTCCTCCCGGCCCAGAAACTCTTCCCCGTCAAACCCATCACCTCCGCCTCCCTCGGCATCCGCAACAGTCAGTTCTTCTCCTACGCCATGCCGCCCGGTTGGCGAGTCGGCGAAGACGGCCAATTCGCCCTCACCCTCCTCGCCCCCGATAGCAAAGCGTTAACGGTCATGGTCGGTAACTCCGGCCTGCCCATCAACTACCCGCCCGCCCGCTTCGTCTACGAAAAGCTGATGGCCATCCAACCCCAAAATCTGCAACTCAGCCAAGGCCGCCCCGCCCGCCCCATCCCCGGCTTCACCCAGGCCGTCGAGTTCGCCGTCAGCTACTCCATCGGCGGTGTCCCCTGCCGCGGCGTTGCCAAGTGTCACATCTACCCGGCCTACGACAGCGCGGTAATGGCCATGACCGCGGCCCTCTCCGAAGCCCGCCAATGGGAAGGCTACTCCACCTGGCTCCCCGCCGTGTCCGATCAGATCTCCGCCACCAACGGCGCCGCCTTCGGCCGCCGCGGCATCATGGCCCAGAATCTGAAAAACTCCACCGAATACGCCGAAGCCGCCCGCCAATACCGCGACTGGTCCCAGCGCAACTGGCAACAAGTCACCGACGCCCGCAATAAATCCGTCGACGACCGCAACCACCAATTCCGCGAGAACCTCGGCGCGGTCCAGACCTACAAAAACCCCTTCGGCGACTCCGCCCCCGTCCAGCTCCCAACGACGTACAAATACTACTGGCGCGACGCCCAAGGCAACTACCTCGGCAGCGACGATCCGAGCGTCAACCCCAACGCCGGCTCCACCCACGAATGGCGCCGCATGCCCGCCGCCCAGCGTTAAACCATTCCCCATAGGTCGCGTGGTAAACTCTCCGGACAAGAGCCGCTCCCGGTGCCACCAAAGCGAGCCTGCCCAATGCGATGACCACCCGGACCAGTTTCCCCAACTGCATCGCCCCACTCCTCTTTGCAGCCTCCGCGGCCCTCTTCGCGCAATCCACCCAGGGGATCATTCACGGCCAGGTCCGCACCAGCAAAGGCGCGCCCCTCGCAGGCACCTGGGTCTTCTACTGCCGCACCTCTCCGGAGAGCATCGAACAGCGCAACACCCCCGCCCAAACCAACGCCCAGGGCTTCTACGCCCTCCCTTTCCTCACCCCCGGAACCTACCGCCTCCGTGCCCAAACGGAGGAATCCACCACGCATACCGGCTGCTTCCCTCTTCCCACCGGGCACCCCGCCTCCCAGGCCCAGGAAAAGCATGACCTCATCCTCCCCGTAGCCGGCCGCCTCGCCGTCGATTTCGACCTCCGGCCCGCCTCCGATGTCTCGGACGAAAACGCCAACTTCCTCACGCCAACCGGCATGGTCGTTCGCTACTTCTCTGCCGACGCCCGCAAAATGAAATCGGCTTCCATCGAAACCGGCCCCGCCAGCGACGCCTCCTCCACCGCCACCCTCTCCTACGTCCTCGATGCCGCCGCCATCGCCAACCTCCCGCTCAACGGACGCGACCTCTTCAGCGCCCTCGTCGTTCTTCCCGGCGTCACCTCCGAAGGCGGCACCGGCCGCGGTCTCGGCCTCGCCGTCAACGGCGCCCGCTCGACTTCCTCCAACTTCCTCCTCGACGGCCTGGAAAACAACAACTTTCTCACCACCGGCCCCCTCACCACCCTCGCCCCCGAAGCCGCCCAGGAATACCGCATCTCCACCAATAACTTCTCCGCCGAATTCGGCCGCGCCGCCGGCTTCATTGCCAACGCCGTCACCCGCCCCGGCACGCAACGAAACCACGGCCTCGCCTACGCCAACCTCCAGAACGAGGTCCTCAACGCCAACGCGCCCCCCACCGCCGGCGTACAAACTCCCCGCCGCCCCCTCCGCCAGTCGCAGTGGGGCGGCCAATGGGGTGGACCTCTCCGTCGCGAACGCCTCCTGGCCTCCTTCGCCCTGGACTCCTTCCGCAGCCGCGATCGTCTCAATCCCACCTCCATCCCAGTCCTCTCCCCCTCCTGGGCCACGGCCCCCAAACTCAAAAACACGCCCATCTTCAACCTCCTCCGCAACTATCCGCTCCAACCCGGAACCCTCACAATCGACCCCAACGACTTCAACGCAACTCTCGCCGTCGAACAGCCGGTTTCCCTCGATCGCCTCTCCGGCGTAGCCCGCCTCGACGCCCTCTCCTCCTCCGGTGCAACCCGGTTAATGGGCCGCCTCTCCACCTCCCGCACCGCCCGGCCCGATTTCATCTGGTCCCCCTACCCCGGTTTCAACTCCCAGTTCACCCAACCGGACGTCTCGGCTGCCTTCAATCTCACCAGTGTTTTCAACGGCGGCCGCGCCAACGAACTCCGCGCCGGCTGGAGCCGCAACGCCCTCGGCTGGAATCGTCCCCACTCGGACATCCCCACAATCACCGCCGCCGATGGCACCCGTTTTCCCGGCAGCCCCGCTGCCTACGAATACAACAACGTCTCCCGCAACATCGAAATCAACGACAGCCTGCAATGGATCACCGGCCGCCACATCCTGCGCGCCGGCGGCGGTCTGCTCGTCCGCAACATGGACACGCGCCTCACCTATGCGCGCGATGGCCAAGTCACCTTTGAAAACCTGGCTCTCGATCTCGTCACCTTCAACACTCCCTCCTCCATCCGCATCACCTCCGCCCGCCAGCGGACCTCGCCCCAATACGACCGACGCTACCGCTACTGGCAATCCCAGGCGTTCTTCGAAGACACCATCCGCGCCCACCGCCATCTCACTCTCAACCTGGGAATCCGATACGAAAGCTTCGGCGTCCCCACCGACGTCAGTCCGGTCGGCACCTTTCTCGTCCAACCCCAAACGCCCCGAACGCTCGCCCCGCCTCCCGCCAGCGGAAACCAGCCCCTTCTACCCGCCAACAACCGGAACTTCGCCGGCCGCTTCGGCGCCAGCTACGCCTTCGGCCCCGACTCCCGCACCGTCCTCCGCAGTGCCTATGGTCTCTTCTACGACCGCCCGTTCGATAACCTCTGGCAGAACCTCGCCAACAACAACATCGTCTCCACCACCACCACGTACGAGAGTGCGCCAGGTGCCTATCTCTCCCCGCCCAACCCATCCCAATACGTCGGCGTCACGCTTAACAGCCTCCCCTATCCCCTCTATCTCGATCCCAACTGGCGCACCGGCTACGCCCACTCCTACTTCACCGGCATCGAACACCGCCTCACCCCCGATTGGTCCTTCTCCGCCAACGCCTCCGGCTCCACCGGCCGTCGCCTCATCACCTCCGATATCATCGGCCGGCCCCAAGGCTCGGCCACCTACATCTACCGCGCGCCCCAAGGCGAATCCACCTACTCCGCCCTGTCTCTTCTCCTCCGCCGCCAAAACCACGGTGGCGCCTGGCAAGCCGCCTACACCTGGAGCCACAGCATCGACAATCAAAGCGACGCCCTCGCCGGCGACTTCTTCGATCTCGCCTACAAGCAAACCCCCGCCCGCGCCACGTTTTCGCTCCCAGGGGACACCCGCATCGACCGCGGCAACTCCGATTTCGACCAGCGCCACAACCTCGTCTTCTACGCCTTTCAGCAACTCCCCGCCTTCGTCAAAGGCCCCATCGGTAAAGGCTGGACCGTCGGCGCTCTCGGTGCCGTGCGCAGCGGTCTGCCCTTCACCGTCACCGGGGCCGCCGCCGGCCAGGTCTACCCTGCCCTGCCCGATCTCATCGCCCCCGCTCTCGTCTATGACGTCAGTTCACTCCCCGCCGTCCCCGGCGCGCGCCGCCTCTTGAACCGCGCCGCCTTCCGCCAACTCACAGGCGGAACCGCCCAAGGTAACCTCGGCCGAAATTCCCTCCACGGGCCCGGTTTCTACACGATTGATCTCACACTGGCCCGTTCTTTCGCAGTTCCGCGCTTAGGCGAAGCGGGACGCCTGACGGTTCGCGCGGATGCTTTCAATTTCCTGAATCATCTGAATCTCGGCCAGCCGAACTCCAATCTCGGCGACCCGTTGAACTTTGGCATCGCGGCCTTCGGTCGCACCGGCACGCCCCCCAGTTTTCCCGCTCTATCCCCGCTCGATGAGAGTCCGCGCCGCGTGCAACTGATTTTCCGTCTCAGCTTTTGACCAAACGAGTGAGCATACAATGACTGCCATACCCAACACCGCCCTGGAGTTGACATTGCCTTCTCTATATCGTCGAGCCGCCGTTCTCCTCGCACTCGCCACCGGAATCGCCGCGCAAACCCTGCCTCCCCAACGCATCATTCAGACCTTCGCCGGCGCCGACTTCACCTTCCAGGGCGACGGCAAGCCCGCCATCACCGCCCCAGTCGGCCAGATGGATGGCATAGGTCTTGATGCTGCCGGCAACATACTTGCTGCCGACAGGGAGAATAACATCGTCTTCCGGGTCCAGTCCGACGGCATCCTTAACGTCATTGCCGGTAATGGATTCCGCGGATTTGGCCCGGAGAATGTCCCGGCCCGCAGTTCATCCGTGAATGCCCCACTTTCGGTCGCAGTCGGCCCAGATGGTAGTGTCTATGTCGCTGATGCGGGGAAAATCCGACGTATTGGGCTCGACGGTATCATCAAGACCGTTGCGGGTGGCGGCACGAATTTCCCGGGCAATGGCAGGCAGGCTACATCCGTTTCCTTAAACACCCCTACCGGCATAGTCTTCGATGCCGCAGGGACCCTGTACTTTTCCGATCAGAACAATCACCGCGTCGTCAAAGTCACACCCGATGGTGTGTTTTCGACCGTTGCGGGCACTGGCCAGCCAGGTTTTTCCGGTGATGGTGGCCCCGGAACGGCCGCAAATTTGAATTTCCCCTACGGCTTGCTGTTCGCCCGCGATGGCGGTCTGCTAATTGCCGATACCGGAAACAACTGCCTCCGGAAGTTGTCGCTCTCCACCGGGATTATCTCCGCGTTCGCCGGGGGCGGTTCCGGAGGCGACGGCAGTCCCGCCAGCCAGGCTCGAATTACTACTCCCAAAGCCCTTGCTATTGACGATGCGGGAAACCTCTATATCCTTGAATCGGTCGGTCTTCGGGTTCGCCGGATCGCGCCCAGTGGCATCATTACGTCCGTTGCCGGTTCCGGTGCCCGCGGCTTTTCCGGCGATGGCGGACCTGCTATTAGTGCCACCTTCAATTTCCCTAAGGGAATGGCCGTCGATCGTGCCGGCAACATCCTCATCGGCGATACAGTCAACCGACGCATCCGTCGCGTTTCGGCCGGCCGGATTGACACGATTGTCGGCAACGGGTCCTACCGTCTCACTCCCGATGGAACGCCCGCCTCTCTTTCGTTCTTCACCCTGCCCACCCGAGTCACCACCGATGCCATCGGCCGCGTCTACGTCGTCGATCGCGACGGCGCCCTTATTCGGCGTATCGGTGCCGATGGGAAAATTGACACCATCGCAGGCAATGGGTTCCAAGAGCCATCTTTTTCAACTCCCCCTGTACCGGCTACCTCTATCGGTATTAGCGATCTTTACGGTATTGCAATTGATCCTAACGGAAGTGTCTACTTTGTGGAGTACCAGCGCATCCGTCGTGTTACTCCCGACGGAGTGTTGACCACCTTTGCCGGCGGAGGGTCCAATCCGAATGGTGATGGGGGCCCAGCCACCGCCGTCGCACTCAACCAGCCGCGCGATCTGGCTTTCGACGCTGCTGGAAACCTCTACGTCTCCGAGATGTTGTCCCATCGCGTTCGCAAAATCACCCCCCCCTGGCATCATCTCCACTGTCGCCGGCGCTGGATCGTCTGGTTTTGCAGGAGATGGTGGACAGGCCACACAGGCACAACTCAACGGGCCTGTGGGTCTTGCCATCGATTCAGCGAACAATCTCTATATCGCCGATCAAGGCAACCGCCGCATCCGTAAGGTCTCCCCAGGCGGCTTAATCGCCACCGTCGCCGGGGGGGGCGCAACTCAGCGCGATGGTGTGGCAGCCACACAGTCCTCACTCAATCTCCCTTTCGGTGTCGCGGTCGATAGTATCGGCAACCTCTATATCTGCGATGCCTTTGCGCAGCGCATCCGCGTCGTCAACGCCGAAGGACGCATTGACACGTTCGCCGGCACAGGCGCCGCTGGGTTCTCCGGTGATGGTGGGCTGGCGCAGTTGGCCTCCTTCCGATTTAACGGTGGTGGTGCCGGCATCGCCCTCGACCGCGCCGGGAATCTCTACATCGCCGATACCGACAACTTTCGCATCCGCGTCATCTCCGCCACCACCCCCACCATCGCCGCCTCTACCCGCACTCTCTCCTTCACCGTCCGCGCCGGCGACGCTCCGCCCCCGCCGCTACAGGTTGCACTCACCTCTTCCGTCATAGGCCTCCCCTTCTCCATCGCCACATCCCAACCCTTCCTCGTGGCCACGCCCACAGGTTTGTCCGCTCCCTCCACCCTCAATATCACTGTCAATCCTGCCGCCCTCACCCCAGGAACATCTACCGGCACCGTCACCATCACCCCCGGCGTGGCAGGCGTCGCGCCCATCGTCATCGCCGTCACCGTCACCGTCCAACAGCCGCTGGCTACCCGGCTTTCCGTCGATAACACCAGCCTTCCCTACGCCTTGGCCATAGGCGCCGCACCCGCCGTTAAACGTGTAGTTGTCTACAACGCCGGCCGGGACTTAGAATCCTTCACTGTCAACGCTGCAACCACGCCCCGCGGTAACTGGCTCACTGTCACACGGTGCCCCTGCGCCGCCTCGGCCTCCGCCCCCTTCTCTCTCTCCGTCACCATGGACCCAACCGGTCTCAGTCCCGGCACCTACTCCGGCTCCATCGAAATTCGCAGTGCCGGTGCCCCCATTGTCGTCACGGTCACCGCCACCGTCAGCGCACCCGGCCAGTTGCTCCGGCTCTCCCAACGCAGCCTATTCTTCCTCGGTGTCGTCGGCGGAGGCGTCACCCCTCCCGAATCCATCGATGTCTTCAACGACGGCCAAGGCGCCCTCTTGTTCGGCGCCAGACCGGTCCTTGACCCCGGGACCCCGTCCTGGCTCCAGCTAACCACCACACCCGCCGCCATCACTGTCACCGCCAACCTCGCCGGCCTCCCCCCAGGTGACCACTTCGGTCGCATCCAAGTCACTTCCCCGGACACCGAAACCGCCCCCCGTGAAGTCGTCGTTGTCTTCCGTGTCTTCGCCGCCGGTACCGACCCCGGTCCCGTTCTCGACCCCGTTGGACTCGTCTTTACCAGTGTCGCCGGCGGTCCCGCCCCGCCCTCCCAAAGCATCACCATTTCCAACGTCGCCAACGCCACCATCAGTTACGGAACCGCTCTCGCCACATTCCCGCCAAATGGGACGTTCCTCCTGTATCAGCCGAACTTTGCTTCCATTCCCACTGGTTCGCTCAACTTCGTCGTCCAACCTAACTTCGCAGGACTCCCCGCGGGTGTCTACCGCGGCACCATCGCCTTCCAATTTGACACCGGCTCCATCCGTACTCTCGCCCTCCTGGTCGTCATCGCCCCGGCCGGGACCACCTACTCCACGGCTCCCAAAAACGATCCCCGCCAAACCACCTCCGGCTGCACGGTGAAAGAGCTTTTGCCCCTGGTCACTTCTCTCGGTGCAAACTTCAACCTCCCCGCCTCCTACCCCGCTACCGTCAACGTCAAGGTCGTCGACAATTGCGGCGCCTTCCACACCGCGGGAACCACCAACGTCACCTTCTCCAATGGCGACGCGCCTCTCAGTCTCGACTACACGAAGAACGGCGTCTGGACCCAGTCCTGGCAGAGCGCCAATCCCGCCGTTGCCCAGGTCACCGTCACCGCCTCCGCCGAAAACGTGCAGCTTTCCTTGCGCGGTCAGCAGGAGGTCACCGGTGGTCTCAGCGGCACTGCCGACGTTCCCTTCGTGCCCCGCAACGGCATCATCAGCGCCTCCAGTTTCGCCCCCGGCGCCCCGCTCGCTCCCGGCTCTATGATCTCCATCTACGGCGCCCGCCTCTCGAGTGGCCTCTCCCAGTCGCCTCGTCTCCCGCTGGAAACCGAACTCGCCGGGACCCGCGTCTCCATCGGGGGCCGTCCCGCGCCCCTGCTGTTCTCCAGTGACGGGCAGATCAACGCCATCGCTCCCTTCGCCACCAACCCCGCCGCCCCCGCCTCCATGATCGTCGCCCGTGGCACCAAATCCACCGCCGCCATCGACCTCCCCATGGCCGCCGCCGCTCCCGGCATCTTCACCGTCTCCGGCACCGGCACCGGACAGGGTCATGTCTACGTCGCCCAGCAACTCGCCAACGAGGCCAATCCCGCCAAAGCCGGCGATACCCTCGTCCTGTACTGCACCGGTCTCGGCGCCCTGGATTCCACCGTCGCCGATGGCGGCGCCGCTCCCCTCGACAGGCTCGTGCGAACAGCTGAACCAGTCACCGTCTCCATCGGAGGCATCCCCGTCGAACCTGTTGTCTTCGCCGGACTCTCGCCCGGCTTCGCCGTTGGCCTCTATCAGGTCAATGTCGTCGTGCCCCCCGGCGTTGCCAGGTCGAATGCCACTCCCGTCACCGTCTCTGTCGCCGGCCAGACCAGCCCTCCCGTCACCATAGCCGTCCAGTAGCCGGGTGCCCTTTCAATCACTCCTCCACGCTGCCCTCGGAGTCTGCGTCACTTCTGGAGAACGGAGTAACGCACATGTTCAAACACAACCAACGCGGCTTCACCCTCATGGAACACATGATCGTCGTTGCCGTCATTCTCGTCATCCTCACGGTCGCCATTCCCAATCTGGCGGCCGCCCGCATCCACGCCAACGAAACGATGGCCGCCCAAATGCAGTACCAAAGCCAAACGGGCAACTTCGCCGTGTCTTTGGAGCAATTGAACAAACTTATCCCGCCGAAGCTCGCCTCCGGCAGACATACCGGCTGCCAGATCGTCGCCACTCCGGAAAAACCAGGCAGCACCGGCAACCGGACATTCACTTCAGACCAGACCGGTGTCGTGCAGTAGAAAAAGCCTCAACGCCCGCGCACCCGGCCGCGTCAACTAGAATAGAGAACGACTAGCTATGATTGCGTCCAAGTTTCGTGTCAACCGTCAGATTACCCGCCGCGGCTTCACCTTGATGGAGCTGATGATCGTCGTTGCGATCATCTTCATCATCCTGGCCATCGCGGTGCCCAAGTACAACAACGCCCGCATGCAGGCCAACGAACTCTCGGCCCTCCGCATGGTCGGCACGTTGCACACGACCCAGGCCCAATACCAGAGCCAGTTCGGCAAATACGCCGTCACGCTCCAGGAACTAGGGCCCCCCCCCAGCGGTCAGCCCGGCCCCGCCGCTGCCGATCTCATCCCAGGCGAACTCGCCAAGGGCAAAAAATCCGGCTTCCTCTTCCAGATGCAAGGTACCCCCGGCGGATATACCCTGACCGTGGTTCCCGAGACCTACAACAGCTCCGGCCGCCGCAGTTTCTTCTCGGACCAGTCCATGGTCATCCGCGAGAACTGGGGCCCGGAACCGGCCACCGTCTCCAGCAAAGAAGTCGGCAACTAGTCAGTAGCCCAACAGCGCGAACCGCGCCACGGCTTTCTCCACGTCCACCGCCGTCGGGCCGACGATCACCGTCACGTCCCGCCCCGGTCCAATCCGCTTTAGCAGCGCGGCCTGCTCGCCTTCCAACGCCAACAGCACCACCGGCACCTCCGGGAACCGCGCCAGCTGCTCGAAGCCGGTCGCGTGCATGATCGACGGCACCCGCTCCCGGAACAGCCGCGACGCTCCCCGCAGGGAGGCGTCCCCGAACACCAGCACCCGGCTCGCCAGCCGGAAGTGGGCATGCCGCACGCGGTTCCCAAGAGCGGCCTCCGCCGCCGCCACATACCGCCCGGCGAACCCCGTAAACAGCCCGCACTCTCCCCCCAGGCACCGCTCCACCAAGGGGTACGCCGCCGTCCCCAACGCCGCGATCCACGGCTGCCCGTAGACATTGCCGGGCTTCGCCACCCACGCCGCGAAGTCAGCGTCTGTCCGCAGGCGCCGCTCCACCAAAACTCCGGCCGCCGTCGCCACCGCCTCGTTCAGGTACGAGTAGGCCGCCATTCGCCACGGAGGCGCCAAGGCCCGGAACTCGTCGATCAGTCCCCGGTGCCGCGCCAGCGGCGCCCGGTCGTAGAAGTGGTGGACCAGCTCATGCACGATCACCCCCAGCTTCTCCTCCGGCCGCTCCTCGTCCAGCATCTCCACCGGCGCATGGCTCTGGATCTGGGTCGCCATCGTGCTCTTGCCCAGCCGCGTCGGATGCGCGATCAGGTAGAACCAGGCCTCCGGCTTCTGGCCCAACTCGGCCTCGGTAAACGCAGCCAGCTGGCCCGCCAGCTCCTGGATGCCCCGCTCCCGCGCCAGCCGCTCGAACCCCTCGGCCTTCGGCGCCACCAACCCCCGCCCCTCCCGCGTCCAGAACTCGGCGAACCGTGGTCCGAAGTGCTTCACCACCGACGTTAGCCCATCCGCCTCCCGGCTCTCCGTCAGGCGCCCCAGCCGCTTCCGGTAGTCCTTCACCGTCCGCGCCTGCAACCCCGCGATCCGCACCAACTGGTCCTGCCCCAGCTCTCGCCCGTAGAAGGAGGCGAAGTTGGGCGGCCACCCCACCACGGGCCCAGCGCCGGCTCCGGCCGGCCCCTGCTGCGCCAACCGCAGGCTCTTCCACCGGTCCAGTTGCCAGTCGTCCTCCCGGGACCACCGCAGCTCCTGGCGCCAGAGGGTCCGGTATGCCTCGCTATCCGCGCCCGAGAGGCCCGCCATCGCGTCCAGCTGGAAGGTCAGATTCGCCAACTCGGAGGCCACGAAGTGGAACTCCACCGGTGCTCCCCAACAGGCCGCCCAGCCGGCCAATAGCGCCAGCCACCTCACCCGCCCTCCACCACCCGGCGGTACATGGCCTCGTATTTGGGAATGATCAGCTCGGTGGAGAAACGCTCCTCGGCCGTGCGCCGCGCGGCCCGGCCCATGGCGCGGCAGCGGTCCAGGTCACCCAACAGGTCGGCCGCATGGACGGCCATCGCCTCCACGTCGCCTACCGCAGTCAGGAATCCGTCCTGCCCGTGGGTGATCAACTCCGGTACCCCGCCGACGGTGGTCCCCAATGGCACCACGCCGGATGACATGCCTTCCAGCGCGGCCAGGCCGAAGCTCTCCATCTCGCTCGGCATCAGCAGCACATCGGCCTCGCGCAACAGCGCCGGCACATCATTCCGCTTGCCCAGGAACTTCACCGAACAGGTCAGGCCGAGGTCGTGCGCCAGCCGCTCCGCCGCCCCGCGCTCCGGGCCATCGCCAACCATCCAGAGTTCGGCGTCGACGGTCTTGCGAACCTCGGCCAACACCCGGATGCAGTCCGCCACCCGCTTCACGGGCCGGAAGTTGGAGAGATGAATCATCCGCGGCGGCCCCGGCGTTCGCTCCTCGCTCGGGCGGTACAGATCGGCGTTGACGAAGTTGTGAATGGTCTCGATCGGCTTGGTCACATCGAAGACCTCGACGGTATGGCGGCGGAGGTCCTCGCTAATCGCGGTGACGGCGTCGGACTGCTCGATGGAGTACTTGGTGATCGGGTAGTAGGAGCGGTCCATGCCGACCAGCGTGATATCGGTCCCGTGGAGGGTGGTCACGAAGGGCAGGCGGCGGCTTGAGGAGAGAATGCCCTTGGCCAGCATGGCTGATACCGAGTGGGGGATGGCGTAATGGACATGCAGCAGATCGAGCTCGTACTGTTCGGCCACCTCCGCCATGCGCGACGCGAGCGCCAGGCAGTAGGGCGGGTATTGAAAGAGCGGGTAGTTGGAGACTTCGACCTCGTGGTAGAGGATGTCGGGCCGCTCGCTGAGGCGAATGGGATTCGCGTAGGTGATGAAATGGACCTGGTGGCCGCGGTTGGCCAGCTCCAGGCCAAGCTCGGTGGCGACGATGCCGCTGCCGCCATAAGTCGGGTAACAGGTGATACCGATGCGCACGTGGCGAGTGTAGCAGGTCGATAATGGCTCCTATGCGCATTCTGATTGCCGTGGCTCATGCCGATGACGAGACGCTCGGCTGCTTCTCCCTGCTTTCCGATCCTTCGCACGAGGTCCACATCCTCCACACCACCGATTCGGCGCCGCGGGATTTGAAGTACGCCTTGCGTTCGGGCTTCCTCTCTCGCGGATCTTATCTCGCCGCGCGGCGGGCAGAGACGATGGCGGTGCTGGCCAAGGCTGGAATGGCGTCCGAGCGATACCACTGCCTGGGCTTGGCTGATCAGGAGGCGCCGGTCTTCTGGCCGCGCATCCGGGCTTACGTGGAAAGCTTCGGCGCTGACCGGGTGTACACGCACGCCTACGAGGGCGGCCATCCCGATCACGACGCGGTGGCGCTGGCATTGTCCGGGCTGCCGAACGTTTGGGAGTTCCCGCTCTATCACGCCTGGGGCGCCGAGTTTGTCCCGAATACTTTCCTCGGCGGGGCCGCGGAGACCGTCGTCGAGCTCGACGCGGACCGGCAACGCGTCAAGCGCTCCTGGCTCGATTGCTTCGCGTCGCAGCAGCGAGTGATTCAGATGTTCCCGGTCGACCGGGAGCAGTTCCGCCCGGCGCCGGCGTACGATTTCTCGCGGCCGCCTCACGAGGGACCGCTGTACTACGAGATCCGGAAGCTGGGGTGGACATGGCCGGATTGGCGGAAGGCTACACTGGATGCATAGGTAACCATCGTGGCCACTAAGACGACCGTACGGAGCAACCCCTCCACTCCGCTCAGCACCAATAAACACTTGCTGAAGTGGGTGGAGAAAATGGCGCGGCTCACCAAGCCCGCCCGGATCCATTGGGTAAGCGGATCCGACGAAGAGAACCAGACGCTGCTCGACCAGATGGTCGGGGCGGGGACGCTGACGAAGCTGAACGAGGATCTGTGGCCGGGTTGTTACTACGCCCGCTCGGACGCTAGCGATGTCGCGCGCGTCGAGGACCGGACGTTCATCTGCTCGCTGTCCAAGGACAACGCCGGGCCGACGAACAACTGGGAAGATCCGTTCAAGATGCGGCGGAAGTTGAAGGGCCTGTTCCAGGGCGCGATGCAGGGCCGGACGATGTACGTGCTGGCGTTCAGCATGGGCCCGGTGGATTCGCCGTTGGCGCGGATTGGCGTGCAGTTGACCGATTCGCCGTACGTGGTCGTGAACATGCGGATCATGGCGCGGATTGGGCTGCGCGTGTTCCAGGAGATCGATAAGGGCGAGAAGCGCGTCGTGCCTTGTATGCACTCCGTCGGCATGCCGTTGACGCGCGGGAAGAAAGACGTGATGTGGCCGTGCAATCCGGAGAAGTACATCGTGCACTTCCCGGAGACGCGCGAGATCTGGTCGTATGGGTCGGGGTATGGCGGCAACGCGCTGCTGGGCAAGAAGTGCTTTGCGTTGCGGATTGCGTCGAACATCGCCCGCGATGAAGGCTGGATGGCCGAGCACATGCTGATCCTGGGCGTCGAAGACCCGAAGGGCGAGAAGACCTACGTGGCGGCGGCGTTCCCGAGCGCTTGCGGCAAGACGAACTTCGCCATGCTGATTCCGCCCAAGAGTTTCAAGGGCTGGAAGATCTGGACTGTGGGCGACGACATCGCCTGGATCAAGCCGGACGCCAAGGGCGAACTGCGGGCGATCAATCCGGAATCGGGCTTCTTTGGCGTGGCTCCGGGGACGTCGATGAAGACGAATCCGAACGCGATGCTGACTCTCCAGAAGAACTCGATCTTCACGAACGTGGCGCTGACGCCGGAGGGTGGTGTGTGGTGGGAGGGCATGACCGATACGCCTCCGGCCGAGTGCACCGACTGGCAGGGCAAGCGGTGGACGCCGGCGATTGCGGCGGAGACCGGGGCGAAGGCGGCGCATCCGAACGCGCGGTTTACGGCGCCGGCGTCGCAGTGTCCGACGATCGACCCGGCGTGGGAAGATCCGGCGGGCGTGCCGATTTCGGCGATCATCTTTGGCGGCCGGCGGCCGACTACGATGCCGCTGGTGTTCCAGGCGTTCAACTGGTCGACGGGCGTGTATGTGGGCGCGACGATGGGTTCGGAGATGACCGCCGCCGCGGCGGGCACCGTGGGCAAAGTGCGGCGCGATCCGATGGCGATGTTGCCGTTCTGCGGGTACCACATGGGCGACTATTTCCGGCACTGGATCAAGATGCAGCGGCACCTGACGACGACGCCGCGGATCTTCCACGTGAACTGGTTCCGGCGCGGGCCGGCGGGCGAGTTCCTGTGGCCGGGGTATTCGGAGAACATGCGGGTGTTGAAGTGGATCGTGGACCGGGCGCATGGGCGCGCGGCGGGTCGCGAGACGCCGATCGGGTGGATGCCGAATTACGAGGACCTGGAGTGGAAGGGGCTGCCTTTCACGAAGGAGCAGTTTGAGGAGTTGCAGGCGTTCGACCGGAAGCAGTGGCGGCAGGAGGTGATTGGGCAGGAGGAGCTGTTTATCGACCTGCATGATCATTTACCGCCGGAGATGGTTTACGAGCGCGAACTGCTGATTTGCCGGTTGTAGGGCGTCATTTTGGACACACTTCGGGTGTGGTCCGGTCGTTTTTGGGTTACATCACCGGCCGGATTTCGGTGGCCGGCGGGCTGTTGACGATCGTTTGGACGGGGGCCGGAGCCGGGATTTCGGCGGTTTCGGTCTCCGTTGGCGTCGGCGTTTCGGGCTCGTCGTTTGTTTTCAATGACTCTTGGGAGGGTCCTTGACTGGCTGCGAATTTCTTGAGGCGCATGATGTCGCGTTCCAGTCTTGAGATCGTGGACTGGTGGCGATTGATTCTGACTTCCAGGCGGTAGACGAGGGAGCCGGGTTTGCAGGCTTCGAGTTCGGCTTGGAGGACTCCGCCGGTGTTCGAGTGGAGTTCGGCTAGTTCGGATCGGCGGACTAGCATTAATCTCGCGAGTTCCCAGTGGGCGAAGGTGAGTTCATCGACACGGGTGGCGATGTATTCGTCTTCGGGTTTCCAGTATTTGTAGAAGTTCTCGCGGAGCTTCAGGAAGCCTTCCTGGCTTACCGAGGCTTTTAGGGTTTCTTCGTTGGCGAAGAGGCCGTGGGTGAGTGAGCTGGTTCTGGCTTTGAGGAGGCCTTCGGGCGTTTTCGGGCCCTGGCTTTTGGCGCCGTTGATCCGGGCGGATTCGGCGCGTCGATTGGAGTGGTTTTGCAATCCCATAGTTTTAGGCTATGGGGTGGTTGACTAGTAACCGGCGGGTTGGGATTTTTGGATTTGGCTGTAGGTGGTTGGTGGCGTTGGGGTTAGCGATTGGAAAATAAATCCATTTCCCTTGTGACTGACTTTTCCACAGGGGCTATTTTTGATTGATGTAGCGCTCGATACCGCCGGAAAGGTCTTCGTTGGGTGAGACCTACCGCGTTGCCAACCACTGGCGAGCCCGGCTGACTGCGCGATCCCAGTCAGGCCGGGTCATGTTTTGCGCCACGCCGAAGTCCTGCCCCGACAAACGCTGGAGCCGGCCGGCCGCTACATCGCAGTAGCGCATGGGCGGGAAGCCTTCGCGGGTATCGTCGATCAAGACGGCGGCGAGTTCGATCTCGCGCTTGTTCTCCGAGTTGGCGGCAGAACCGAAGAGCTTGCGGTACTGCTCGACGTCGATGGCTTTCAACCGCCTTACTGTGGCGACGAGCGCGTTGAAGTGGGCGTCATCGCCGAAGTCGCGGATGAGGCCGCTGGCAGCTTGGAGTTCGGACATGTTCACCGGGCCGGGATTCATTACCAAATGCAACGCAGCCGGGAGCGCCTGCGGGAGAACGGAGCGCTGTTCATTGCGAGCCAGAGTCCAGGCGATGGTGACGGCGCCTGTCTGGTTGCGGCTCAGCGCGTCGCGCAGGCGGGAGATCAGGACGGGGGAATCCTTGAATTCAACGAGTGTGGTGGCGGATCCCCAGGCGTGGGCGGGCGAATCGTCCACCAGTTTGATGATCAACCGATCCGGGAATTCGCGGAGTGCGCCTTTCTGGAGCGTGTACGCGAGGAGTCTCATTGTTGGACTTCGGTTTGGCTGGTTGTCGATGGTACCTGACAGGATCTGCGCGAGGGGCGGGCGGGGAATACCGAGGGAGCAGACGATTGCTGCCGCGGCGCCGAGCCAACGCTCCTCGTCGTCGCCTATTGCGGCATCGAGGAGAGGCTGCGCTTCACTGGGGAAGTCGAAGTTCTCCCGCAGGTAAGAGCTCGCCGAATACTGCTCGGCCGGTGATCCATTTGCGAGCGCGTTGATCAATTCGGTGAGGATGAAGTCACGCGGTTTGGCGGGTGCGTCTGGCCTGCGCCACTCCTTTTCGATCACTGGGACCGTGCTGTTCATCCCTTCCTCGGCGACGAGGGACCACCGGTCCGATCGCTCCTTGGACGGCGACAAGGGAAATAGAGCGCGCTGGCCTTTCTGAAACATGGGCCAAATGGGCGAGCCACTGAAACTGCCGACGGGGTCGCCGACGCCGACATACCGCACGATGATCCGATCGCCAGGCAGGGGTGCGTGGGCGAGATTGGAATGGACGCGCTGGACGAGCAACGTTGCTTCGTGCCATCGATAGGAACCGGACCAACGTACCGCACCGGCAGCCACGGGCTCGCGCTTTGCGACATCCTCGACTACGCAGACAGCGAGCAGAGGGGCCTGCGCTAACTCGCCGATACTCCAGGATTTGATAAAGCCTGCGTGTGCGGTGGCGGCGAGGAGCGGGATGAGCGCAGCAATCATGCGGCAGGGGAGCATGGCCGTTAGACGGTAATGCAGGGGTGGGGGTTCCCGCAACTGTTCCGATTCGATTGGGTCGGCAGTGCGGGGCCGCGGCCGTGAGGGGGAGATACCTCTTCCCGGTCAGGTGAGTGGCTGATTGTGGAAAATGGGCCGGCCGGAGCTACAGATTCGCGCCGAAGGCCAGCAAACGGCCGTCGCAATCCTTGACTACAAACTCTCGCGAGTTCCAGGGCATGTTGGCGAGTCCCCGGGTGAATTCCACGCCCCTTTCCGCGTACTCCGCATGGAGGGCATCGGCATCCTCGATGTGCACGTAGGCATCGAGCAGTTCCTCCGCATACTTGTCCGGATTTGCCGCAGGCGGTTGCGCGCAGCGGAAGTGGATTGCGTGCCCGTCGCGGGCGACGATCGCGTAGACGGGCGGGTTCAGCCAGGTTCCGACAATTTCGAAGCCGAGCTGTTCTTTGTAGTAGGCGAGCGTCGCTGGAATGTCAGTTGTGAAGAACAGAGGGACGATTTGACGGAACATGGCCGGAGGGTATCACGGCGAACTCTTCCCTTCCATTCGCCGTCCGGTACCATCGTTTTCATGATCCACGAATCTGCTCTCAGGAGGCTCGCGACCCTCGCGCTACTGGGCGGAGTGTTGGCGCATGGGGCAACGCCGCGGACGGCGGTTTTGGTTTCCGCCAACGCGGAATGGCGGAGTTTGAAACCGCTGTTCGCCAAAGCGCGCGTGCAGCAGTCCCCCTACGGAGAGTACTTCTTCGCCCATGTCGGCGGTGAGCGGGTTCTGTTCTTCCACGGCGGATGGGGCAAGATCGCCGCGGCGGCTTCGACGCAGTACGTGATCGACCGGTTTGGACCGAAGCGGTTGGTGAACCTGGGAACGTGTGGGGGAGTGGAGGGCCGGGTGAACCGGTTCGACGTGGTGGCGGTTGAGCGCGTGGTCGTCTACGATATCGCCGAGGCGATGGGGGATTCAAAGGAGGCGATCGCGGACTACTCCACGGCACTGACGCTGCCCGTCCCGCCGGTGCCGGTGGTTCGCGCGACGATGTATTCCGCCGACCGTGACTTGACGCCCCGCGTCCTGCAGGAACTGGAGCCGCTGTACCGGCCCGTAGTGGCCGACTGGGAGTCCGGGGCGATCGCGTGGGTGGCGGCGAAAAACAAGACGCCGTTGTTGATACTCCGCGGTGTTTCCGACCTGGTGGGGCCAGCCAGGGCCGAGGCGGAGGGAGACCTGGGGTTGTTCCAGCGGAACACGGAAAGGGTGATGCAGTCGCTGGTTCGGGACCTGCCACAATGGCTTCTGGCCTGGAGGTAGGCAACGTGAAAGACCTGCGGATACAGATTGAAGAGGTGCTGGCGGAGGCGGAGCGGATTGCCGGGGCGCTGGACGAAGCGGCGTTGGCGCGGCGGCCGGCCGGTGGGGGGTGGAGTATCGCCGAATGCCTGGATCACATCACGCTGTCGACGGTGACCTTTTGCGGTGCGATCGATGCGGTGAAGGCGGGCGCGCCTGTTGGCGGCGGGCCGGCGGAGTTGGGGCTGATGGGGCGCGTGGTGCTGTGGGTGATGGAGCCTCCGGTGCGTGTGGTCAAGGCGAAAGCCCCGCCGGAGATGATGCCGCGAACGGATGGGCGCGCTGTGCTGGATGAGTTTCGCGCGGTGCATCGGGAGTTACTGACGCAGCGGCTGCCAGAGTATTTGCGGCTGGACCCGAACCGGGTGCGTGTGAAGACGCCGATGGGGTCCGGGCTGCGACTGGGGCTGTTGCTGCAGGTGATTCCAGCGCACGCGCGGCGGCATTTGTGGCAGGCCACGCGGGTGCTATAGGCGCGCGTTGTTGATGTAGAGCTCGATGCCGTCGAGGACGCGTTCGAGGCCGAAGTCGAAACTTTCGTCCATGGTGCGGGGGCGGCCGGCGCGGGTGGGGAGGGGGGAGGCTGCTGTGATGCCTCCGGATTTTGAGGTCAGGATGGCGGAGAGGATGGGGTAGCGGGGATCGTTGATGGCGTGGCAGAGGTCGGCGCCGACGGCTTCGGCCCACTCCTCCGTGGAGATGCCGCGGGCGGTGGCACGGGCGAGAGAGATGGCCGTGTCGGAACTGCCGCTGACGTAGCCGTGCACGATGCTGAGCATGTCCATCATGTCCTCCGGCGGGAGGCCGGTTTCGGCGATGGTCCAGAGGAACGCTTCGTGCCAGCTGAGCCAGTTGGGCCCGTGGGGGGCGGCGACGAAGGGCAACTCCGCCAGCCAGGGGCGAGCGCAGAGCATGGCGCGTTTGGCGTAGGCCCAGTGGCGGACTTCGGCGCGCCAGCCTTCGTGTGGTCCGAGGCGGGGGGGCGGGGAGCCCATTGCCGTGTCGACACAGGCATCGATGAGCGCTTCTTTGCTGGGGAAGTAGCGGTAGGTGGCCATTGTTGTGAAGCCCACCTTTTCCGCTACCGCCGGCATGGTGAGGGCGGCGAGGCCATCGGCATCGGCGATGGTGATGGCGGCCCGGACGACGTCTTCGCGCGTCACCGCCGGCTTGGGCCCGCGGGCGGCGCGGGGCTGCTCGTCCCAGAGCAGGGCACTGCGTTCGCGTAGCTTTTCTCGGGTGTCTGCGGCCATGGGAATCCTTCGAAGTTTCCTGTTGACAGGATAACTGTGTATACCATACACTTATCTGTGTATGCTGTACACAGAAACACGAAACAGACTGTTGGTTGCCATCTTCGCCGCTGTGGCGATGGGGGCGGGAGCTGGGGCGGCGGAGCCCACGTATGACTATCGGGTGCTGGCGACTTCGCGCACCTCGACGATGGAGAAGGAGTTGAATGAAGCGGCGGCGGATGGATTCCGATTCAGCCGGGTGATGGGTGGGCGGGCCACCAATGGCGGGCAGGTGTTGATTGCGATGGTGCGGGAGGCTGGGGTGGCGGGGCGGAAGTACCGGTTGCTGGCGACATCGCGGACGTCGACGATGGAGCGGGAGATGCAGGCGTTGGCGGACGCGGGGTATGGGTATGTGGACCATACGGTGTTTGAGTCGGTGGGGGGTGGGAAGGAAGTGGCGGTGATTATGGAGTTGGATGCTTCGCGGCCGGCCGGGGCGTTGTACCGATTGTTGGCGACGACGCGGGCGGGGACGATGGAGAAGGAGTTGCGGGAGGCGGGGGCGCAGGGTTTTGCGTTGGTGGGGTCGGCGGCGGGGAAGACGGTGGGCGGGAGTGAGGTGATTGCGATATTGCGGAAGGAGCGGTAAGGGGGGGGCATGACATGTGCCGCACATGCATGTATGCTTGCAGCATGTCGATGATTCAGATTCGCGATGTTCCGGATGCGATGCACGCCACGTTGAAGGCTCGGGCCGCGCACGAGGGGATGAGCCTGTCGGATTTCCTTAAGCGAGAACTCCAACGGGTGGTCGATCGACCCTCGTTGCGGGAATGGCTGGAGCGCACGCAGGAAGCCAAGGCCGTACCCACGAAGCGGAGCGCGGCGGCGGTGATTCGGGAGATGCGGGACGAGCGATGATTGTGCTGGACGCCTCCGTCGTTGTTGAGCTCCTGCTGAACGGCGAACTGGCCGGGGAGATCCGGGAGCGGCTTGCCGGGAGCGAGGCGACCTTGCTTGTTCCGCACTTGATTGACGTGGAAGTAATGAGCGCCATCCGGAGACTGACGGCGGGCGCACGGATTGATTCGCACCGGAGCCGGCAGTTCCTGGACGCGCTGGCGGCGTTACCGGCGGAGCGGTATTCGCATACGCCGCTGGTGGAGCGCATTTGGGAGTTGCGCCACAATTTTACGGCGTATGATGCCGTCTATATCGCGTTGGCGGAGGCGGCGGGGGCGGTCCTTTACACGTGTGACGGGAAGCTTCGTAAGGGGCACTCGGCGCGGGTGGTCGTTTTTGGAGATTGATTGGGGAACGCACGTGGCGGCTGGCGCATTTTGTATACTCCACAGATGCACGGGAACCCCTGGAAAGCACTTGCGCTCAGCTCACTGTTGCTTCTCTCGGTCTGTTCGATGGGAGGGCAGGAAGTGAAATCTAAGACACCTGAAAAGCCGAAGGCGGCTGAAAAGACGGCGCAGCGGGGGCGGATCCTGGGCATTGGCGGCATCTTCTTCAAGTCCGCGAATCGGGATCAGATGCGGGAGTGGTATTCGAAGCATCTGGGGATTTCCGATAAAGGCGGCGGGGCGATGCTGCCGTGGCGGCAGAGCGACGATCCGGAGAAGAAGCACGTCACTGTTTGGTCTGTGTTTCCATCGACTACCGACTACTTTGGGCCGGGGCCGGCTCCGTTCATGATCAATTACATTGTGGAGGATCTGGACGCGCTGCTGGAGCGGTTGAAGGGGGAGGGCGTGAAGATCGATGAGAAGCGGATGAATGAATCCTACGGGCGGTTTGCGTGGATTTATGATGCCGAGGGGAACAAGATTGAGTTGTGGGAGCCGGTGACGAAGAAGCCTTAGGCGTGCGTAGGGCTCCAGGGAGTCACGAGGGATCTGGTGGTTTGCCCAAAGAGTCAGCAATCGCGTCGAGTACTTCTTTGACCGTCTTCGGATGCAGCTTAACCCCGGAGTGAAACGGGACGACGACCCGCCTGGACCCAAGTTGCCCGCCCGGACCCAAGTTGATAGATGCGATGGCTACTCTTCGAACGGAGCCAAATGAATCCGGCATGGAGCAGCACTGACTCTGCCTCCAGCGCCGTCAGTCGCGGTGTTTTAGGCATGCACCTCAATGGCAGTAGTGAGCACGACCTGATGGGGTGGCGTCGATCGCTCTTCCTCGGTGAGGGTTTCCAAGAACAGTTCGGCGGCCTCCTGAATATTGGCCAGCGCCTCCTCGATGGTGGCGCCCTGGGATTGGCAGCCTTTTAGCTCTGGACACCATGCATAGCAACCATCCTCGTCCCGTTCGATCACGACGCTAATTTTGCGCATCATCGCTTTATTCTATCGTTTCGGTGGTGCCGCGCAGAGAAGGGAATCGCCTTTCCGATCCGGCGAGGGGGAGGGGCGTTGTGATTGACTGGTAGTAGTCATGCTTGGCCAGATTTTGCAGATTAGTGTTTCGAAAGGCGGAGTGCCGAAGTTGCCGGTGCTGGCGGCTGAAGTTGGGCCGGTGGGGATTCTGGGAGATATTCAGAAAAACACCAAGTATCACGGTGGGCCGCGGCAGGCGCTGCTTTGGATTACCTCCGAGGGGCTGGACGAGCTGAAGGCCGCGGGGTTTCCGGTTTACCCGGGGGCGATGGGGGAAAACGTCACTACCGTTGGGATTGACCGGCGGGTGGTGCGGTTGGGCCAGCAGTGGCGGATGGGGGAGGTGATCGTCGAAATCACCAAGATGCGGGAGCCTTGCGCTACCTTGAATCCCTATGGCTTGGGCACGATTCAGAAAGCGGTTTATGATCCGCAGGTGAAGGCGGGTGACTTTACTTCGCCGCGGTGGGGCCTGGCGGGGTTCTATGTCTCCATCGTCTGCCTGGGGACGTTTGCGCCGGGGGACCCGGTGACGCTGTTGACGGATGTTGCCTAGGAATCGCTATGTTTGCCTGGGTGGATGAGATTGCCTTTCGGAAACCGGAACGGGCGCGTGCCCATGCGGTGATGCTGCAGGCGCGGATCCCGGACACGACGCTGGACCGGATCCGGTATCTGCTCGAAGGTGCGCCGGACCCGGACCGGGCGTTGGATTATTTGGCCCGGCTGTTGGACCGGTCGTCGGAGATGTTTGGGCGGCTGACGCGGACGGCGGCGGGGTTGCAATCGCTGGTGGCGGTGTTTTGCCATTCGGAGTTTTTGTCCGAGGAAGTTTTGCAGCGGCCGGAATGGCTGGAGACGATTTGCGCTTCCGGGGAGTTGTATCGGACGGTTTCGCGGGAGACGATGATGGACCGGTTGGAACGGTTCATCCCGGAGGGCGTGCCGGAGGCGGTGCTGCTGGCGCGGTTCCGTCGGCGGGAGATGTTGCGGATTCTGGTGCGGGATGTGCGCGGGTTGGCTCCGTTGCCGGAGATTGCGGGGGAGCTGTCGACGCTGGCCGATGCGGTGTTGGAAGTAAGCTACCGGCGGATCCGGCAGGCGTTGGAGGACCGGTTGGGGGTGCCTCGGGATGCCGATGGGCGGGCGTGCGGATTTTCGGTGTTGGCGATGGGGAAGCTGGGCGGGGAGGAGTTGAACTATTCCTCCGATATTGATTTGATGTTCGTGTATGCCGGCGGGCCGAATCAGGAGTTCTTTTCGAAGCTGGCGACGCAGTATACGGAGCTGTTGTCGAGCTATACGGCCGAGGGGATGTGCTACCGGGTGGACCTGCGGCTGCGGCCGGACGGGCGGCTGGGGGAGATCTGTCTGGGGTTGGCGGCGGCGAAGAAGTACTACGGCACGCGGGGGCGGGACTGGGAACTGCAGATGCTGATCAAGGCCCGGGTGGCGGCTGGGGAGACGGGGCCGGGGCGGGCGCTGTTGGAGTATGTTGACCCGTTGATTTACGCCACTTCGCTGGACTTTTCGGCGATTGAGGCGGTGAGCGCGGCGCGGGTGCGGCAGCATGAGCGGTTGGCGTTGAAGCAGAGGCGGGGGGCGCAGGAGATCGACGTGAAGTTGTGCGCGGGGGGCATTCGGGACGTTGAATTTTTGGTGCAGTGTTTGCAGCGGCTGCATGGGGGCCGGGAGCGGTGGGTGCGGCACGGGGGGACGCTGCTGGCGCTGGGGCGGCTGCGGGATAAGGATTTGTTGTCGGCGACGGAGTATGCGCGGCTGGCGTCGGCGTACCAGTTTTTTCGGACGCTGGAGCACCGGTTGCAGTTTGCCGATGACCGCCAGACGCATTCGTTGTCATTGGAATCCGGTGAGTTGGAGAGTGTGGGTCGGCGGATGCCGGGGCAGTTGGGGGGGCGGGAGCTGCTGGGTGAGTTGGAACAGCACTTGGAGGAAGTGGCCGAGATTTATGCGCGGGTGATTCATGCGCAGCAGCCGGTGGGTTTTGGTATGGAGGATTCCGGCGGACTGCCGATATCTAACTTGGTGAAGTTTTTGTCGCAGATAGCCCCCGGGTTAGCGGCTACGATTGCCCGGCGGGCGCCGGGGCGCGGTGGTGCGCGCTTTGAGCACTTTTTGGAGCATGTTCGGCAGAAGCCGGAGTGGCTGCGATTGATGGACCAGGATTCGATTTTGGCGGAGCAGGTGATTGACCTGTTCGACGCGAGTCCGTTTTTGAGTGAGGAGCTGTTGCGGACGCCGGATTTGCTGGCGGAGTTTGCGTTGTTCGGCAGCGGACCGGGGGAACCGCCGGCGGATGCGGACGCGGGTGAATTGCGGCGGTGGTTCCGGCGGGAGATGTTCCGGACGCAGAGTGAGAGTGTCTGCCTGCGGCGGCCGGTGTTTGAGACGTTGGAGGAGACGTCGCAGTTGGGCGAGCGGGTGATGGCGGCGGCTTATGGGGTGGCGCTGCGGGCGGTGATGGCGTCGCATCCGCCGGAGGCGATTAATTACCGGCCGCGGAAGCAGATGATGGTTGTGGCGTTGGGGCGGTTGGGGATGCGGGAGTTCGACCTGGGGTCGGACGCGGATC
Organism: Acidobacteriota bacterium; assembly: GCA_947470805.1. Classification (GTDB taxonomy): domain Bacteria; phylum Acidobacteriota; class Terriglobia; order Bryobacterales; family Bryobacteraceae. Next base: position 65,876 of record CANIVU010000005.1, read on the forward strand.
TGTTCTTTGTGCTGCCGAACCGGGATGCGGTGGAGTTGCCGTTTTGGACGCGGGTGGCGGAGAAGATGATCGACGTGATTGCGGCGTATACGGGGGAAGGGGTTATTTTCGCCGTCGATACGCGGTTGCGGCCGAACGGGCGGGAGGGGTCGCTGGTGCAGACGGAGCGGGCGTTCCGGGATTACTTCGAGCGGTCGGCGGAGGCGTGGGAGGGGATGGCGTATATGAAGGCCCACGCGGTGGCGGGGGATTTGGAGGCGGCGACCGAGTTTTTGAATGATTTGCAGGAGATTGACTGGCGGCGGTATGGGCAGAGCGGGCGGTCGCGCGGGGATTTGCGGAAGATGCGGCTGCGGTTGGAGAAGGAGTTGGGGGGCGGGAATTCGCTAAAGGCCGGGGTGGGCGGGTATTACGATATCGACTTTGTATTGATGTATTTGCGTTTGAAGAGTGCGGGGATTTTCTTTAAGCAGTTGAACACGCCGCGGCGGATTGATGTCGTCGAGAAGATGGGGCATTTGGAGCGGGCGGATGCGTCGTTTTTGCGGGAGGCGGCGACGTTTTACCGGGCGGTGGACCATGGGTTGCGGCTGATTCACGGGCATGCGGAGGGGAGCTTGCCGAAGGCGCAGTTGGAGTTGGAGACTCTTTCGGAGTTGGTGGGACGGTGGAGGGAGGTTGGGGGGAGTTTGGTGGAGGAGTGGGAGGTTATGCGGGTACGGACGAGGGAGTGTTTTGACCGGTTGTTTGGGGGGTGAGGAGTTGGAGTTGGCCGTTGGTGTAGTGGTAGGCGGTCCGCTCGATGAAATTCGGGTGCCGGTAGCCGAAGATGACGAGTGTGCGGCGGGTGGAGTCGGTTTCGTTGAAGAGTTCGTGGGCGGTTTGGATGATGGTTTTATATCTGTCGATCAATTTGTCCCGTTCTTTGTCGCTATTGGGGTAGGTGATCAGGACGCGGAGCGGAACGTTGAGTAGCTGTAGCTTATTCATCTCAGTCGCGGAATGCCGCCAATCGTTTTCATGCTCGATGGCTACGTAGACTCTCTTTGCGTATTGGGTGTCTTTGTTGAAATGTTCTTCGTCCCACTTGTCGAAGAGGATACAGTCGATGGTCCAGTAGGGCTTGTCGTGGTTCCGGAGGTCCGACTTTTTGGCGAGGGCTGGGTAGATCGCGGTGGTGACGTAGGCCGTGTACTCAGTGGACTCGCGCCAAAGCGACTTCAGTTGCTCGTCGTGGGCGGGGTCAGCGACGACGTCCCGGAATAGCTGGTAGAAAGCGACGGGATCGGTGAAATCGGTTGAGCCCATGGGGATTGATCGGCAGCCCAGTTCACCGGCATTAGGGCGGTGGTTGCGGGCGAGTTTCGCGTCTGGGGACACCCAGCCTACGCGCGCTGCGCGCTGCGGCACGCGGGTGTCCCCGTGGGTTGGGTGCTGCGACTGGTTGCGAACTACTTTGCCGGGTGGGCGATGGCGGCGGTGACTTGTTCGCGGGTTAGCTCGGGGTAACAGGCGAGTATCTTTTCGATCGTGTAGCCGCCGGCGATCATGCCCTGGATATTGTGCACCATTATGCGGGTTCCGTTGATTACGGGTTTGCCGCTGCAGATGGCTGGGTTGATTGCGATCACGGTGGGTATCCACAACGCTGGTAGCCGATTGTGGGTTAATGGGGCCATGGGATGCTGGACGTTTTTGGGGCTGGTGTTAACAGCGGCTGTTGGGATGGGGCAGCATGTGCAGTTTGGATCCCTGTTGAACGGTTTTCCGGTGGGGCGGCCGGCGATGGATTCACGGGGGAATCTGGTGCAGTTGACGCAGTCGCTGGCGCTGGGGATGTGTTGTGGCGTGGGGACGGGGCTGGTGACGTTAGTGGAACGGTACGAGCGGGATGGGTCGTCACGGTTGCTGGCGGATACCGGGTTGGGCGGGACTCGGGATGTTCCGGTGTTTGTGGCGCTGGATGCTCGGGATCGGATTTATGTCGGCGTGCAGCGGGAGGCGTGGCGGCCGTATTTGTTGCGGATCGATGGGGAGGCGCGGGAGCGGATGGATGTTTTGGAGCCGGGGATGCGGCTGTTGGGGATGGGGTTTGGGCCGGATGGGGCGCCGGTGGTGGCGGGCAGTGCCGATGGCGCCGCGCGGGCGATGGCGGTGGATTCGATGGGGGTGGTGTTTTTGGGGGTTGGGAGTTCGGTGGTTCGGGTGGGTGGGGATTCGGTTGATATTGGCCGGGCGGTGACGGCGTTGGCGGTGGGCGGGGATGGCGCGGTTTACGCGGCGGGGGCGGATGGGGCGATTGTTCGGGTGGGTGGGACGGTTTCGATGGTGTTGGAGGGGGCGGTGATTGATGGTTTGGCGGTGGATGAACGGGGGCGGGTGGTGGTGCATGGGCCGGGGCTGTTGGCGCGGTTGGACGCGGGGTTGTTGACGGTGGAGCGGCGGCTGGCGGAGACGGGATTGGTTTCCACGGGGTTGCCGCTGGGGTATCGGGGCGGGGTGGTGTTTTTTGTTTTGGGCGGGAGTGTGGCGGCGGTGGATTTGGACCGGGATGAGCCTGCGGAGGTTTTTCGGGTGGTGAGCGGGGCTTCGTATCGGGGACTGACGGCGTTGACACCGGGGCAGTTGGTGACTTTGTTTGGGCGGGGGCTTGGGCGGGAGGTTTTTGTGGATGGGGTGCGGGCGGAGGTGCTGTATGCTTCGCCGGAGCAGGTGAATATTGTTGTGCCGATGGGGATTTCGACGAATTCGTGGATGGTGATGCCGGGGGTGTTTGCGCGGAATTTCCGATGGGCGGGGACGAATGTGGAGGTTCTTGCGGCGGCGGTGGAAGGGGAGTGGGTGACGGTGCTGGTGACGGGGACGGGGATTGGTGAGCGGTTTGTGGTGTATTTGGGCGAGCGGCGGGTGGAGGAGGTTTCGGTGGTGGCGGGGTCGGCGGGGGGGAGTGAGGTGAGGTTCCGGGTGCCGGAGGGGGTGCGGGGGACGGTGCGGTTTTGGGTGGTGCCGGAGTATGCGCAGGGGCCGTTGGGGGAGGGGGGCGTTTTGGATGTTGGATGAGTTGTTTGCGGCGGCGGTGGCGGGGGATGATTGGGTGAGCGGGGATCGGGATGTGGCGGAGGATTCGGGGTTGGAACTGGGGTAGACGGTGGGCCGCCCCGTGTTGCGGGGGCGGCCCAATCGCACGTCGAACGCTGGGCTACCGGCAGCCTTGGAGGGGGAGGGTGATGATTTCGCCCTGGCCGGGGAGGTTGGAGAAGCCGTGGCCGCGGTGGCTGATGAAGAGATTGCCGTTGGGGCCGATGGTCATGCCGGTGGGCATGTTGAGGCCGGTCGCGATTGGGGTCCACGTGCCGTTATTGAGGGTGACGACGCGGCCGGTGTTCTTGGCGAAGAATGGCGGGGCGCCGGTGCTGCCGGTGGCGGTTTCGAGGGCGTAGAACTTGCCGCGGCAATCGACGGCGAGGCCGAGGACGCTGGTGAGGCCGGTGGCGGCGGTTGTGGCGGCGCCGGTTGGGTCGATTTTGATGAGGATCGATTGGCCGTCGAGATGGGGGACGCGGCCGACGTTGGCGATGTAGATGTTGCCGTCCTTACCCTCGGCCATTGTCGTGGGGGTGATGTGGCCGTATTGGGGGGTGAGATCGGTGACGCGGGTGATGGTGCCGTTGGAGTCGACTTTATCGAGGACGCCGTGGTTGGCGTTGAGGATGTACCAGCCGCCGTTTTTGCGGAGGAGGGCGTAGGGGACGCCGTCGGGATCGTGGTCGGTATCGAGGACGGCGGGCGGGTGGGCGCGGTAGTAGGTGCTTAGGTCGGCGATGCGGGTGCGCTTGCCGTTGGGCTCGATTTTGTAGAGGGCGCTGGGTTGGTTGAGATTGCCTTTGGTACAGCCGGCGGCGACGAGGACGTAGACGTCGTTTCCATGGGTGGCGACGGCGGTGACGCCGAAGACTTCGCGGCCCGTGAGGGGGCTGGTTTGGGTGGAGGGGAGGTTGTCGGTGACGGTCTGCCGGTTGCCGGAAGGGGTGATGCGGGAGACGCGGCCGGTGAGACCGCCGGTGAGGGGGCCGAGGGGGAAGGGCACCTGTTCGGGGCAGATGCCGATGGTGTCGTTCGTGCCGCCGGTGCCGGCTTCGGCGACGAAGAGTTGGTTGCCGTTGCCGAAGGCGAGGCCGCGGGGGTTGTTCAGGTTGGTGGCGTAGGGTTGGGCTTGGAGGGCCAGGGTGGATAGGAGGATGAGTAGTGGGCGCACGGAGTGTATGTGCGTTGGGGGGCGGTTTTGTATCAGCGATGTTTGATTAGGATGTTTGCATGGGAACGATTGTGTTGGGGCTGATGCTGCTTGGGGCGGTGCCGGGGTGTGGAGAGGTGCGTTGCGGGGGGAAGCGGATTTCGAGTGACTTGGATGTGATTTCGTTTTGCGTGCCGCGGGGGATGCGGGTTGAGTCGGCGACGGGGGAGCACGGGGATGTGCACCACACGGTGCGGTATCGGGGGTATACGCTGCGGATGGTGAGTGGGTTTTATTTTTCGGCTAAGCGGCCGGATGAGTTTGGGGCGATGTGGGAGGTGTGGAGTTGGGAGAGTCCGCACGGGGAGCGGAGGGAGTATCGGCGGGAAGCGGATGGGTTGGGGGCGCAGTACATTACGCTGGCGTCGAATGGGTGGGTGGAATATGCAAACGCCCCGGCGGACGTGGCCAGGGCGTTTGACGGGTTGTTGGATTCGATTTGCTCGTGGCCGCTGGGGCGGTAGTGTGGCGAATGGAGAATTAAATCGTGTGTGACACGGTTTATTTTGGGGTGAGGAGGGTGGAAGGTGTGGATTGGCGCAGGGTTGGCGCCGAGCGATGGCTCGGCGCCGCGGAGAATTAAATCGTGTGTGACACGGTTTTAGAAGGTGAGTTTTAGGCCGAGTTGGAGTTGGCGGGCGCTGGTCTGGGTGGTGGTAATGCGGCCGGCGCTGCCTACGGGGCCTGTCGCGGTGAACACCGTGCGGGCTGTCGGGATCGAGAAGTTCGGATGGTTCAGGCTGTTGAACATCTCGGCCCGGAATTGTAGGCCTGCCTTCTCCGTCAGCTTGAAGCGCTTGTTCACGCTCATGTCCATCATCGCCAGGCCGGGGCCGATCAGGGTGTTTCTGCCGAGATTGCCGAAGTAGCCGGCGGCGGGGAGGGCGAAGGCGCTGGTGTCGAAATACTTGTCGGGGCCGCCCAGCACCGGGTTCGTGCTGCGGCCGGCGACCAGATCCGGACGCTGCGGGCTGGTGCCGGCTTGGAACCTCGCTCTGGCACGGTCGAAGCCGACCACTACCGAGAATGGGTTGCCGGCGGAGAAGGTGGAGATAGCGTTCCACTGCCAACCGGCGCCGAGCCATTTGGGCAGCACGGGGGCGGCGGGGAGGTCCCAGTTCCAGAACGCCACGAAGTAGTGGCGGACATCGTAGTTCGACAAGCCGCGTTCCGCCTTTCGGCTGTCGGGGTCTTGCGGCAGATCGTTGTCGCCGCCTTGGGTGACCGTCACGGACCCGTCGTCGATGGTGCGGGCGAAGTTGTAGTTGAGGCGCACCAGCATGCTGGTGTTGAGGCGGTGCTGGAGGCTCAACTGGAGGGCGTTGTGGACCGATTGGCCGTCGGTGACTTTGTAGCGCACGCCGGTCAGATTCGGGTTGCGGGTGACGGAGTCCGCCGGGAAGAATTTGCGGCCGTCGGGCTGGATTTGCGGGAGTGCCTGGTTGCCATCGGTGAACCTTGCCAGGTGGACGCCGCGCTGGCCGGCGTAGCTGACGGTTAGCGCGGTCGCGGTGGCCAGTTGGCGCTGTACCGTGAAGTTGTACTGCATGGTGTAGGGGTTGGCGGGGTTGTACTGGAGGACGTCCTGCCGGCCCAGTACGAATGCCGGATTGTTGACCAGCGTTTCGGCGCGGGGGAAGACGGGGTTGCGGATGCTTCCCAGGACGTAGAAGGGCGCCAGGCGGTTGCCGGCGTTGGCGTAGAAGTCGGTCCACACGGGGTCGAAGAAGAGGCCGAAACCGGAGCGGATGGAGGTTTTGCCGGAGCCGGTGGGGTCCCAGGCGAGGCCGGCGCGGGGGGCGAAGTTCTTGTTCGACGGGTTGGTGAACATGGGGCCGACGGTGGGGGCTTTGTCGGTCAGGATGTTGCGGAAATTGGAACTCAAACCGTTGGTTTCTTCCGGGACGCTGATGCGTTCGTAGCGGACGCCCAGGTTGAGCGAGAGGCGGCGGTGGAGGCGGATATCGTCTTGGACGAAGAAGGCGGTCATGGACTGGCGCCAGTCGCGGTTGATTTGGGATTCGGGGAGGGTGAGTTCGACCGAGGCAGGGCGGGCTTGGAGGAAGTCGCTCAAGCCGTTGAACTGGTAGAAGCCGTAGGGGGATTGGGGGCGGCTGGTGGGGAGTTGGTAGAAGCGGTGGTCGAAGCCGAATTTGAATGAATGGCGTCCGCGGACCCAGCTCAGGTCGTTGCTGAACTGGAAGAGGCGCTGTTCGGAGAAGGACGGGCCGAAGCGGCTGGGGCCGAGGCTGAAAAAGCCAGTGACGCTGATCTGGCCGAAGGGGCGGCCGGGGAAGAACGAGAGCGAAGCATCAGGCGGGCGGAGATAGTTGTTGATGCCGTTGCTGTTGGACTGATTGACGCTGAAGCGAACGGTGTTGACAAGGCGTTCGGTGAGGACGCGTGTGGCTTCGACGGTGAAGTAGCGGTTGTTGGATTTGGTTTCGGCTTGGACGAAGCGGAGAGCGTCGGGGATGGCGACGGTGGCCTTGTCCTGGGTGAAGCGGCCGAAGAGGCTGGTTTTGTCGTTGAACCGGTGGTCGATGCGGGCGACGAAGAAGTTTTCGTCGACGGACTGGGAGGCGGCGGCGACGTATTCGCCGGTGCCATCGCCGAAGCTGCGGTCATTGGGCAGGGGGACGAGGGCGAGGTAGGCGGGGACGGCGGGGTTGACGGTGACGCGGGGGCCGGTGGGGAAGATGCCGAGGCGGGCGTTGGCATCGGGAACCACTGTGCGGCTGGTGACGCCGAGGCGCTGGCGGAGGCCTTCGTAGCTGGCGAGGAAGAACGTCTTGTTCTTGATGATGGGTCCGTCGACTTCGGCGCCGAACTGGTTGCGGCGGAAGGCGGGGATGGGGCTGGATGCGGCGTCGAAGAAGTTCTTGGCGTCGAAGGCGCTATTGCGGACGAATTCGAAGAGCGACCCGTGGAGCTGGTTGGTGCCGGACTTGGTGACGGCGCTGATGACGCCACCGGCGCTGCGGCCGTAGGCGGCGGAGTAGGCGTTGGTATTGACGCGGAACTCTTCGAGGGTGTCGACACCGAGGAGGACGCCGGCGGCGGAGCCGGGGGTGTTGTTGTTGGCGTCGTTGATATCGGAGCCATCGAGGACGAAGGAGACCTGGGACGGACGGTTGCCGTTGATGACGAGTTTGGTGCCGGGGCCGCCGGAGTCGCCCGTGCGGCGGGAGGGGGTGACGCCGGGTTCGAGGAGGGCAAGCTGGGCGAAGTCGCGGCCGTTGAGCGGGAGTTCGCGGATGGCCTTGGGATCCATTACGTCGGAGAGGGCGGTGTTCTGGAGGTCGATGAGGACGGCGCCGGCGGTAACGACGGCTTCGGTGGCGACGGTGGCGACTTCGAAGTTCAGATTGAGCACGGCCTGCTGGCCGACGGTGAGGGTGATGCCGGTGCGACGTTCAGGGCGGAAGCCTTGAGGGGCGGCGCTGAGTTCGTAGGCGCCGGGAGTGAGGCGGAGGAAGCGGTAGGCACCCTGGGCGTCGGTGAGGGCCTGGCGTTTGGCGCCGGTGGCGGGGTTGACCAGGGTGATGGGGGCGTTGGGGATGACGGAGCCGGAGGGGTCCGATGCCACGCCGGCGAGTTCCGCGGTAGTGGGCTGAGCGAATAGATAGAAAGATGCGAGCGTCAACAGACTCGCGCGCAGGAGGCAGCGCATGTGGGTTTTCTCCCTTGGGATTTGTGTCTGAGTGGGGGGCTAGGACACGAGGGAGGGCGGGCCGCGTTGTTGCCAGGGGCGGATGGCGGCTTGGGGCTGCTGCTGCGCAGGCTGGGCTGGCGGGGCGGCATGGACGGGGATGGTGACGTTGGAACCCGTCAGGGTTGGTGGCGTGGCGCCGGTTTGGTTGGGGGCCGGGGTGACCTTGCCGTTCGGGAAGAGCGGGCAGGTGGAGAGGGCGCCGATCTGGACGCCGTCGGCCGGGGGCTGGCCCATTTGCTTGCCGCAGTGGTGTTTGCCATCGCGGCGGCAGCAGGCGGGGAGTTCCTTTTGCTGACCGGCAAGCAGCAGGGGCGAGATCAGCGAAAGGCTGAAGGCGACCAGCAGCAGGACGATGGCAGGAATACGCCGCACGCTTCGATTGTACAGGGTTTAGCTAGAATGTGATTTGTTACATCGACGTGCATTCTTGCTGGGCGGGGTGTTGTTGGGGGCCGATTCGTCGTTGGATCGGGCCTTTCAGCGGATGTACAACTTTGATTTTGCGGGGGCGCATGGGCTGATTGACGCCTATGTGGCGGCGCATGAGAGCGACCCGATGGGGTACGCGGCGCGGGCGACGGCGCACCTGTTCAGCGAGATGGACCGGCTGGGGATCCTGGCCTCCGACTTCTTTTCCGACGACGATAAGATTGCCGATAAGAAGAAACTGAAGCCGGACCCGCGGGTGCGGGACGCGTTTTACTGGGCCTCGACGCAGAGCCGGGAACGGGCGGAGAAGGCGTTGGCCGGTAATGGCGGGGACAAGAATGCGTTGCTGGCGATGGCGATGCATTTCGGGTTGCTGACCGATTATGCGGCGTTTGTGGAGCGGCGGCAGATTGGATCGTTGACGTATGCCAAGCAGTCGCAACATTATGCGGTGCGGCTGTTGAAGATTGACCCGGAGATGGGAGACGCCTACCTGACGACGGGGATCACCGAGTACGTTTTGGGGAGTGTGCCGTTTTTTGTGAAGTGGTTTGTAAAGTTTGAAGAGGCGAAGGGGTCCAAAGAGCAGGCGATGCGGAATTTGGACATGGTGGTGAAGAAAGGTCGATTTTTTGGGCCTTTTGCGCGGATTTTGATGGCGGTGGTGGCGTTGCGGGAGAAGCGGCGGCAGGATGCGCGGGTTTGGCTGGAGGGATTGGTACGGGAATTTCCGGAGAATAAGCTGTTGGCGCGGGAGTTGGACAAGATTTCTCCGAAGATGCGGTAATCCTTTGGCCGTGAATTCGTCTGTATGCTGTAGAGAGACGATGAGAGCCTGGTTGCTACTCCTTGCCGCGGCGGTTTGCCCGGCGCAGGTGATTGAATTCGAGTCGGGCGGGTTGAAGTATCAGACCTTGACGAAGAATGGCGTGACGATCATGTTCGCGCATTTACATGCGCGCGTGCGTGAATACGCGACGATGCAGGTAGCAGTTTCGAATGGGAGCGGAAAGGCTGTGATCATCCGGCCTGACGATTTTGTTTGGGAGTTGGCGGACGGAACGACGATGCGGCCGGTGCCGGCGCGCCGGGTTGTTTCCGAGATGCTGGACAAGGGCGGGCGCGGGGAAGTGGTGGGGCTGGTTTCGGCGTACGAAACCGGATTGTACGGAATGACGCAACTGCGGACGACGAGCGGGTATGAATCGCGAAGGCGGGCGGCGCTGGCGGAAGTAAACTCGACGAAATTGAAGGCCGCGGCGGCGGCGAGCGCGATTGCATTTGTACAGATGAAGTTGGCGCCGGGGGAGAGTACGGACGGGGCGATGTTCTATGCCAATGGCGGTAAACCGTTGCCTGGTGGGACTTTACACGTTCGGGCGGCGGGGGAGATGTTTGAGTTTCAGCCGAGCGAGGGCGGAACGTTCAAGTAGTTCGGGCGCTGCGGTAGACTTTATGTCTTGGGAATCAAACAAATAATCGCTGATGCGATTTCGCCAGCCTGTGCCGCGCTGGTCCGGAATGGGCCAGATTGGGCGCGTCAGACCGTATGGAGCCGGGTTTGCGATCCGTATTTGTTCTGGCGCGAAGGCGTGTTTGAGATTGAGACCAAGTACGGCTTTCAATTCCGGGGAGACAGCGCGGACCTGGTTCCGAAGTACATCCGGTATTTTGGTGTCTGGGAGCCGGCGATTACGCAGGTTGTGGCTTCGCTCCCGTTGGAAGGGCGGACGTTTATCGATATTGGGGCCAATCTGGGTTGGTACTCTCTACTGGCGTCGCGGTGCGTGGGGCCGACAGGGAAGGTCGTGGCGATTGAGGCGTCGCCGGAGATTTTTGCCGATTTCCAGAGGAATTTGACGTTGAACGGGTGCCGGAATGTGCGGGCCGTGAATCAGGCGGTGTGGAAGGAAGAGTCCGAGATTACGTTGTACAGCGGGCCGAGCCACAATTCGGGGATGACGACCGTGTCAGCCGAGTTTGCAGCGTCCTCCGGGGGGAAGGTGACAGGGCATACGATTCCGGCGCGGCCGTTGGGAATGATCCTGGCCGAGGAGGAGATTCGCACGGCGGGGTTGGTGAAGATTGACGTGGAAGGGGCCGAGGCGGAGGTGCTGGAGGGGATGATGGACGTCGTGGACCGGATTCCGCAGGACGTGAAGTTTCTGCTGGAGATTACCGAGGACGAGGCGTCTCACCGGATTGTGGAGACGTTTCGAAGCCGCGGATTCCGGATGTTCATTATCGATAACGTCTACAGTCCGGAGTTTTATCTGGACACGCCGGAGCAGAAGTTAGTGGAGTTTCACGGGGAGATCAGTGGGCAGGTGGATGTGATTATCAGCCGGGAGGCGTTGCGGTAGCTGGGGCGTTTGCGGGGTCCTTTGAATCCATACTATCCTGATAGGGATAGAGGGCAATGCAATGAATCGGCCGGCGGAAGAGGTACTGCACGAGGGATTTTCCGAGTACGGTACTCGGTTTGCGGTGGTAACCAGCTTTCAAAAAGAGGGCATGGTGTTGGTGGATATGGCATCGCGGCTGGGCGCGGCGGTTCGTGTGGTGACGTTGGACACGGGTCGATTGCCGGAAGAGACGCTGGCGATGATGAAACTGGTGGAACGGCGGTATGGGTTGACGGTCGAGCGGGTTCGGCCGGACGCGGGGGAAGTATCGCGGATGGTGGAGCGATTCGGGGCGGATTTGTTCCGGGAAGAGGTTTTGTACCGGAAGTTGTGCTGCCAGGTTCGGAAGGTGAGGCCGTTGGACGGGGCGTTGGCGGGGTTGGATGCCTATGCGGTGGGACTGCGGCGAGGACAGGCGGAATCGCGGGAAAGTGTGGCGCAGCGGGAGTTGGTGGGTGGGAAGTGGAAGTTGAGCCCGTTGGCGTACTGGACGGCGGGAGAAGTGGAAGAGTATACGCGCTTGCACGAGGTGCCGGTGCATCCGCTGTACGCGGCTGGTTATACGAGTATTGGTTGTGGGCCGTGCACGCGGGCGGTGCATTCTTCGGAAGGCGAGCGCGCGGGGCGGTGGTGGTGGGAAGTGGCCGGGGACAAGGAGTGCGGGTTGCACTTTACGCCGGAGGGGAAGATGGTGCGGGAATTGGACGTTTTGGTATCGGAGATTGTGAATGCATAAAGGATTTGCGTTGTGGTTTACGGGGTTGAGCGGGAGCGGGAAGTCGACTTTGTCGGAGCGGATTTACAAGCGGTTGGTGGACTGCGGGGCGAAGGTGGAGTTGTTGGACGGGGATGAGGTTCGCACGCATCTTTCGAAGGGGTTGGGGTTTTCCAAGGAAGACCGGGATACGAATGTGCGGCGGATCGGGTTTGTGGCGGAGTTGCTGGCCAAGCACGGGGTGATTGCGATTACGGCGGCGATCAGTCCGTATCTCGAGACGCGGGCGGCGGTGCGGGAGCGGATTGAAAACTTCGTCGAAATTTTCATGGATTGTCCGATTTCGGTGTTGGCCGAGCGGGATGTGAAGGGGCTGTACAAGAAAGCACTGGCGGGGGAAATTCCGCATTTTACTGGGGTTTCCGATCCCTATGAGCCGCCGGTTGCGCCGGATGTACGGGTGGATTCGTCGACTGAAGATATTGCGGTGAGTGAGGAGCGGGTGTGGGCGTTGTTGAAAGACCGGGGCCTGATTCCGCTATCCTGGTAGATGGTAGATCTACATAGTCACACGGATGCTTCCGATGGAAGCGACGCTCCGCTGGAGCTGATTGATAACGCGTTGCGGGCGGGGGTGGGGTCGCTTTCGATCACCGACCACGATACGTTTGCGGGGTATTTCGCGGCGCGTACCTATGCCGCTTCGCAGGGTCTGGATCTGCTTTGCGGGATTGAACTGAGTACGAAGTACGAGGGGAAAACCGTGCATTTGCTGGGGTATTTTCCTGGTTCGGAGCCTTCGGAGGAGTTCTCCGGTTGGCTGGTGGGATTGCAGGACAAGCGGCGGGACCGGAACCGGCGGCTGGTGGGGAATTTGCAGAAGTTGGGCGTGGAGATCACGTTGGAGGAAGTGGAGACGATTGGAAAATCGCAGGCCGGGCGGCCGCATTTTGCGTCGATTTTGCTGCGGAAGAAGTATGTGAAGACGATGCAGGAGGCGTTTGACAAGTATTTGGCGGAGAACGGGCGGGCGTACACGGAGCGGGAAGAAGTGCCGTTGGAAGAGGGGATTCAGCGGATGCGGGCGGCGGGCGGCGTGCCGGTGATGGCGCATCCGGTGCGACTGGGGCGGCGTACGCATGAGGAAGAGATTGAGTGGATTACGGCGGCGGTGGGGATGGGGATGTTGGGGTTGGAGGTGCGCCACAGCGACCATGATGGGGCGGCGGTGGCGCGGTATACGGCGTTGGCGGAGCGGTTGGGGCTGTTGACGACGGGTGGGTCGGACTACCACGGGTCGTATAAGCCGGACATTAAGCTGGGCACGGGGAAGAATGGGAATGTCAGCGTGCCGGCGGAGTGGTTGGAAAAACTGCGCGGATAAGGCCAGACAAATCCTGGGTGACAGTCACCCAGGATTTGTCTTAGGGCCGGATGTAGGCGAGGGCGACCGTTTTGTTGGTGGCCGGGTCCTGCGTTTGGCTGGTGATGGTGCCGGCGGGCGCTTCGCCTTCGAACTCGATGCGGGTCAGGACTTTGTTGACGTGGCCACGGCTGCGGACACGTTCAACGATCTCCTGGCCGAGGTAGCAGCCCTTGCTGAAATGCAGGGCGTGGGTGAGACCGGTTTCGGCGGTGAGATTGGTGTCGGTGATGTCGACGCCGTATCTGGGTTTGCCGTTCATGATGCGCTGGGTTTCGACTTGCTCGTCGGTGGCCGGTTTGGCGCCGGCATCTTCGAGGGTTTCCCGGAGTATAGGGGCGTCAAGCGGGCTGAGGTAGATGTGATAGCTCTCGGCATTGCCGGTGTAGGTGGTGTTGACCACCAACCGGCCGGCCCAGTGTGCGGTGGCGTAGCGTGGTTCGGGGGTGGGAGCGCCGATGCTTTCGAGGATTGCCTTGGCGCCGGGGCCTTCGAGGGCGAGGGTAGTTTGCTGCTCGGTCGCGTCTTCGAGGGTGACGTCGTCGGCGATGATATATTTGTCCAGGTGGGCGAAGATGGGCTTGGCCTGGGCGGGTTCAAGGTCGAGAAGAAGATGGTCATCCAGGGCCAGGATTGTCACGTCGGACTGGATGCGGCCCTGGGCGTTCAGGAAGAACGCGTAACAGCCCTGCCCGGGTTCCAACTGTTGGATATGGTTGGTGGTCATGGCGTGGAGGAGGCGCTTGCGGTCCTCGCCGAACACTTTGACGCGGCCGCGGTTGGGGAGTTCGAAGAGTAGAGTGCTCATGCGTTTCCGATGGCGCGGAGGGCGGCGGAGATGACGACCACAAGGACGCCGGAGCCGACAAGGCCTTGGAGCATCCGGGCGCGTTTTTCAGGCGTGGTGGCGGGCTTGACCATCAGGATGGACACGGCGGCGATGTGGAGAACGAGGAGGAATTTCACGCCGAACAGCATGTGGTATTCCTTCGGCACGGGCATGCGGAGCATGAGGTTGTAGGCGCCGGTGATGAACTGCACAAGGACGAGCACCCAAACGGCGGGGCGGAAGCCTTTGTCGGGCTGGGCTGGCAACAGATTGTTCTTGCTGAGGTTCCAGGCGTAGAAGAGGCCACCGAGCAGGAGGATGGCGGAGAGGATGTGGGCGACGCGGGCCGCAAAAGGAATGGGATCGATCATGGTGTCCTTTCAGTGTAGATGCTTACAATCAAGACATGATTCACGAGGTGCTGCCTGTCGGGCAGCTTGGCTGCAACTGTTCGATTTTGGGCGATCCGGATACGGCGGAGGCGATCGTCATTGACCCGGGTGACGATATCTCCGAGATCGAGGCCATTTTGTCGAAGCATGGGTTGATGGTCAAAATGATCCTCATCACGCATGCGCATATCGATCACATTGGCGGGGCGGCGAAGTTGAAGGAGTCGACGGGGGCGCCGGTTTATATGAATGAGAACGATGCGGATTTGTATAAACACATTGACGTGCAGGCGTCGTGGCTGGGCATGGCGGTGCCGGAGAAGACTTCGATTGACGGGTCGTTGAAGGACGGGGATAAGTTCCTGATGGGGACGACGGAGTTGTTGGCGATGCACACGCCGGGGCATACGCAGGGGAGTTCGTGCATTTGGATTCCGGGGGAGAAGACGCTGCTGGCCGGGGATACGCTGTTCCGCGATTCGATTGGGCGGACGGATTTGCCGGGTGGGGATGGGCGGCAGATTTTGCGGTCGATTTCGAATAAGTTGCTGGCGTTGCCGGAGGACACGACGGTGATCTGCGGGCACGGTGACTCGACGACGATTGGGCGGGAGAAGAAGCGGAACCCGTTTTTACGCGGGCTTTGAGGCTTCCATTGCTTTGAGGATCAGCTCCTTCGACTCGTTCATGCATTGGAGGATGATCTGCAGGTCCATGGCGGGTTTGTTGGGCTGGCGGACGCTGGTGCAGTAGACGCCGTGCTGGCCGACGAGGACGAGAGCGTCGGTCAACAGGTCCGAGGCCATGGCGAGTTTGCCGCGGGTCTCCCCCATTTGGAATTCGTATTTTTCGAGTTGCTCTTGGTCCATGTGTTTCTTTCTATCCTAGAAGGGTGATCGAACTTCCCGGTTGGCCGATTTCGGATGCGCGTGATATGGAGTTGTTGCAGGGGGTGCTGCGGAGCCCGCAGTGGGGCGGGTTCAACCCGCTTGTGGGCTCCTTTGAAGATGCGTTCGCCAAGTACCAGGGCGCAGAATTCGGCATCTCGGCGGTGAACGGGACCGTGACGTTGGAGATGATGCTGGCGTGCGCGGGGATCGGGCTGGGGGACGAGGTGATTGTCCCGGCGATTTCGTTTGTCTCGACGGCGTCGGCGGTGACACGGGTGGGGGCGGTGCCGGTGTTTGTGGACATCGAGCCGTACTCGTTTAACATGTGCCCGGAGGCGGTGCGGCGGGCTATCGGGCCGCGGACGAAGGCGGTGATGGCGGTGCATTTCGGCGGGTCGATGGCGGAGGTGGATGCGCTGATGGGGATTTGCGCGGAGAAGGGGGTGCTGTTCTTGGAAGACGCGGCGCATGCGCATGGGTCGGAGTGGAATGGGAAGCGGGCGGGGTCGTTTGGGTTGGCGTCGTCGTTTTCGTTTCAGAACGGGAAGATTTTGACGGCGGGGGAGGGGGGGATGGTTCTTACCTCGGACGCGGAGTTCGCGGGGAACGTGCGATCGTTCGCCAATCAGGGGCGGCGGCCAGGGTATTCGTTTTTCCACCATTTTGAGGCGGGGAATAACTACCGAATGTCGGCGCTGCATGCGGCGGTGCTGACGGCGGGGTTGGAACGGTTGGACGGGCAGATTGCGCGGCGGACGGCGAATTGGGCGGTGTTCTTGGAGGAGTTTGGCGGGGCGGAGGGGATTCGTTGGCAGTCGATTCCGAAGGCGGTAAACCGGAACGCGTGGTATTTGGTGTTGGGGCGGGTGATCGGCGGGGACCGGGATGGATTTGTGAAGCGAGTGCAGGCGGCGGGGATTCCGTGCACCCCGTTTTATCCGCATCCGTTGTATGGGAATCCGATGTATGTTTCGGGGACGGCGGCGTGCCGGGTGGAGCCGTGTCCGAATACGGAAGCCTATATTCGGGATGCGTTCTGGATCGGTTTCCGGGCGTTGATGGGCGATGAAGGGGTGACCCGGGAAGTGGCGCGGGCGGTGCGGGCGGCGATTTAATCGGTGCCTGGCACCAATTAAATGGTGTCACACACGATTTAGTTTTTTGGGTTTTGGGCGGGGGTGTTGACGGCTAAGTACAACAAAACAGGCACCGGCGGTGGTCCGCTCGGCGCCTGGAAATTGTGTGTGACACGGTTTTAGTTGAGGAACTTGAGGATGGCTTGGAGGAGGCGGCCGGTCTGGTCGGTTTCGAAGAGGAACTGGGCGTGGGCGTCGCCGTCGAGGACCAGAAGTTCCTTGGGGTCGGGCGATTGGTCGTACTGAAGTTGAATCCGCTTTAAGCGCGGGACGTTGCCGGGGCCCATGTCGTCTTTCGCTACTACGAAAAGTTTTTTTACTTTCAGTGCTTGTGGCGGGCCGAAGGCGCCGTGGGCAAGAAAGACGATGCGGTCGATTTCGCCGGGCTTGGAGACGCGGAAGGCTTCTTCCGCCAGGTTGCCGCCCATGCTGGCGCCGACGATGGCCACGCTCTTGGCGCCGTTGCCCTGGAGGAAGCGGATGGCGGCCAGGAGGTCGAGCGGCATGGCGATGTCGTTCCGACGACCGGCGGGGCCTTCCTTCGACATGCCGACGCCGCGGAGGTCGATGGCCAGTACCGTGAAGCCTTCGCGGGCGATGGCGACGGCTTGCTTGGTCCAACTGGACTTGTTGAACCGGCCGCCGTGAACGAGGAGGACGGCGCGCGGGCCTTTACCGTAGAGGTCGCCATAGATGTTCCAGCCGTCCTGGGCGGTGAAGCGGACGGGTTCCTGAGCGGCCAGGGTTAGAGCGGAGAACAGCGCGACGGTTAGCAGGGTTTTCATTTTACTTTTTCGAGAGCCTTGGCGAAGTCGGATGGAGATAAAAGTTGTTTGGCGCTGCCGTTGGCGGCTTTGACCACCTGAGCGACGAGATTGTCGGGCATTCCGGGGAAGCGGGTGAGGCCCAGAAAATGAGCATTGGGAAGGCCCTGGGCGAGTTCGCGAATTTTGGGAGTTACCTTGCCCTGCCAGCTCCAGACGGGGCCCAGGAAGACAACTGCGTCTGACTTGGCGGCCGGGTCCTGGATGGTCGTGAGGACGGACTCCATGAACTGAGTCGCGTTGGGGCCTTTGAGGGTTTCGAGCGATACGATACCAAGGTTGACTTCGGCTACGGCGCGGGCGAGGCGGCCGAGTTCGCGGCGGGTGAAGTCTTTGGACTGGTAGATGATCTTGCGATTGCGCGGGTCGACGGCGACGACGGTGGCTTCGGTGGCTTTCGTTTGATCGAGGAGGGTGGTGAGGCTGGTGAGGAGGATGGAGCGGTCGTAAGAGGAGAGGCGAACCATGGCGCGGCGGGGGCTCATGGGGGCCGCTTCGAGGACGATGGTGAGGCGGTTGGGAGGGTTGGACTTGTTGAGTCCGCGCCAGCGCTCGTCGCCGACTGCGCTGATCTGGTTGGGCTCCATGCGTGGCGGGATTTTGCCGGCGCGGACTTTCAGCGACCACTCTTTGCGGCACTCGTTGTTGCGATTGTCGCCGCCGTAGAAGCGGACGCGGTAGTCGCCGGGGCCGAGGTAGTAGCCGCCCATGTAAGTGGCGTCAGCGCCCTTGGGATATTTGAGCCCTTCGGTGGGCGGCGGCACGCCGAAGCGTTCGCCAAGGTACACGGGTTTGCCGCCTTTCGGTGTGATCTCGATGGCGAGGGCAAGCTGCGTCGGGCCGGTCTCGGGGAACTGCTTCATCGGGATGCTGAGGTTGAAGCCGGACCAATGCATGAGGGAGAAGCCGAGCCGCGGCGCCATGTTTTCAATTTGGCAGGCGAGGGTGTTTTTGGGGGCGGGGAGGGCGAAGATCTTCTGGATGGTTTGCATGGACCGCGGGTCTGAGGCGACCAGAAATTGGGCGAGCAGGAGCGGGAACATGCGTTTTTCTATTTTGACGCGAATTTGGGTTTGGTATGCTGCGGGACATGTTACGAGTTTTGCTGGGCTTCGTATTGGCGCTGCCGTTGGTGGCGGGTGATTTGCAGGTGGGCATCGGGCGGATCAAGATCACGCCGGAGAAGCCGATCTACCTGTCGGGCTACGCGGCGCGGAAGAAGCCGTCGGAGGGCGTGAAGCTCGATATCTGGGCGAAGGCGTTGGCGTTCCAGGATAAGAAGAATGGGAAGGTTGTCATCGTCACCACCGATTTGATTGGGATGTCGCGGCAGATCTCCGAGCGCATTGGCGCGGAGGTGGAAAAGAAGTACGGGCTGCGGCGGGCGCAGTTGATGATTAACTCGTCGCATACGCATAGCGGGCCGACGGTGCGGGACAACCTGGAGACGATGTTCGATCTGACGCCGGAGCAGAAGGCGGCGATTGTCGAATACGGCAATGGGCTGGTGGAGAAGATGGTGGCGGTGGTGGGCGCGTCGTTGGGGGATTTGCAGCCGGCGGAGGTGACGGTCGGCCATGGGACGGGGACGTTCGCGATGAACCGGCGGCTGGCGGTGGATGGGGTGATCAAGAACAGTCTGAATCCCACGGGGCCGGTGGATCAGGACGTGCCGGTGTTCCGGATTACGACGCCGGCGGGGAAGTTGCGGGCGGTGCTGTTTGGGTATGCGTGTCACAACACGACGCTGGGCGGGGATCTGTTTCTGGTGCATGGGGATTACGCGGGCGTGGCGCAGCGGGAGTTGGAGTCGGCGAATCCAGGCGTGACGGCGATGTTCATGTTGCTGTGCGGGGGGGATGCGAATCCGCAGCCGCGCGGGACGTATGAGCTGGTGGAGAAGCATGGGAAGAGTTTGGCGGCGACCGTTTCGGCGGTGCTTGCGGGTTCGATGAAGACGGTGAGCGGGCCGGTGCGCGCGTCGTGGCAGATGACGGAGTTGGCGTTTGCACCGCATACGCGGGCGCAGTTTGAGGAGGAGTTGAAGGGGACGAACTGGTTTAAACAGCGGCGGGCGGAGGTGATGTTGAAGGCCTACGACGCGGGGCGGCCGGTGACGACGATTCCGTATCCGGTGCAGGCGTTCCGGTTTGGGAAGGGCGTGACGGTGGTGGGGATGGGCGGGGAAGTGGTGGTGGATTATGCGTTGCGGGTGAAGAAGGAGTTTCCTGGCGAGGACACGATTGTGGCGGGGTATACGAACGACGTGATGAGTTATATCGTGTCGAAGCGGGTGTTGAAGGAGGGCGGGTATGAGCCGGTGGAGAGCCATATTTATTACGGGAATCCGGGGCCGTATACGGAGGATGTGGAGGAGACGGTGATGGGGGCGGTGAAGCGGGCGATGGAGAAGGTGGGGCGGAAGAGGTAGGGGTGCTCGCCTACGGCTCCTGGAACGTAACCGTCGACTCCGCATCAAATTTCCGGAAATCCCGGAACGTATGCGTCTGCCGCCAGTGGGACCGCGGCCGCGGCGGACCGGTGCGGAACTCGCCGTTGAGCGACTGCTTGAACCAGAGATTTTCAGCGAAGCGGAAGTAGCGCGTCGTTAGCCAGGACCCGGGCAAGCTGTCGACGCCGCGGCCGATGACCTCGTACTTCAACTGTGCCAGCGCGTGCTCCTGCTGGTCGATCCAGAACGTCATCCGATACGCGACGTGCTCGTGGCCGGGCTTGGGCTCGGCGCGGACGACCCATACTTTGCGGCCGCCGATTTCTGCCTCGCCCGCCTCGGTGTGATCCATCTCCGTAAGGATGACTTTGCCGCTCAGATTGCCGACCGAGATGACACGTGGATTCGGCCTGGCGGCATGTTTGCGGCGCTGGGCGGCGGTCATTCGCAGGCGCTCGGCTTCCTCCTTGGCGAGCTTGCCCTGCAGCGGTTTCCCATTGCGGGCGACCAGTCGGCGGAACGGTTCACCTTCCAGAAAAATCCACTCGTAGTACTGCGTCCAGTTCAACTGCCCGTTCGGCCGGCGGTGTTCGGCGTGCTCACGGTAGAAATACTTTTCGCGCTCCTTCAGTTGCTTCACTTCGTTTGAGAGCGCCTGCTCCAGATGGGTGTTCTGGGCGTGGAGCACGGCAACGAAACAGAGCAGCCAGGGGCGCATGGCTATCGTCCGAAGATAATTTTTTCCGAGGTGAACAGCCGCGTGGCAAGGCTCAACAGCAGCGCTGTCAGAACAACGGCGGTGAGCGTCGCGCCGATCATGGCGATAGGCGCGGGCGCCTTGCCGCCGAGGATTTCCGTCACCATCGCGTACTGGCCGAGCACCGGAATCGGGTGCAGCCAGGGGCGGTTAGTTAGAGGGTAAAAAACAGCCGCGATACCGGGGATCGTTGGCGCGATCATCAACAGGCCGAGGTAGCTCTGCGCTTCTTTGAACGACTTGGCGAAGCAGCTGACGAACATCTGGACAGCCGGGGCCAACAGCGCCATCGGTGCCGTCGCGGCGAGGAGCAGAATCAACTGGCCGGTGCCGACGTGGTTGCGGATGCCCAGTTCTTCGAGCGCCAGGCGGGAGAGCATAACAAGCGTCACCGCGAGCGTCAGCAACATGCCGAGCAGCGCGGCGCCCATGGCGGCCATCCACTTTCCCGCAACCAGTTGCCAGCGCGGAATCGGGTTCAGCAGCAACGGCTCCAAGGACCCGCGTTCGCGTTCGCCGGCGGTCGAATCACTCGCGATGGGCATGCCGGCCGTGAAGAGCGAAATCACCAGGAACATGGGGATGAAATTGAAGATCATGGCCGCGCGCTGCTGGGACGTGGCGATGTCGATCTGCTCCACTTTCAACGCGCTGACGATGACCGGACTGACGCCGCGGGCCATCAGTCGCATGCCGCCCATCTCGCTGCTGAAGCCGTTCAACAGGCTGTTCAACCGGGACACTTTAGAGCGCGTGGACTGACTGGTAACATCGGACACCACTTGCACGGGAGCGGGCCGGGAGTCACGGAATTTCTCGGCAAACTCTTTCTCGATGACGAGGACGAAATCGGACTTGCGGTCGCGAACTGCGGCTTCCGGATCGGCCGGGCCGTCGACAACTTCCACGCCCGATTGTTGCGTCAGCCAGTTGATCAATACCGGCGCGTTCTGGCGGCCGACCACGGGGATCTTGATCTCTTGCGCGCCCTTCTGCTGGCTGGCGATTTGCGAAAACATGAAGCCGATCATGAGCGGGCCGAACAGGGCGCTGATGAGAAGCGTGTAGAGCGAGCGGCGGTCACGAAAGCCGTCTGTCCATTCCTTGACGGCGACGATCCAGATCTTGTTCATGCGGCTTCTCCGTGGGGGCCGACGAGGCTGACGAAAGCGTCTTCGAGCGACGTCATCCCGGTGAGCGCGAGCAGTTCTTCGGGCGTGCCTTCAGACACCACTTTGCCGCGGCCCATAACGACGATGCGGTCGCAGAGTGCCGAGACCTCCTGCATCACGTGGCTGGAAAAAACAACGCAGCGGCCTTCGGCGCGAAGGTGGCGGATGAGTTCGCGAACGGCGCGCGTGCTCATCACGTCGAGGCCGTTGGTGGGTTCATCGAGCAGAATATTTTGCGGGTTGTGGACGATGGCGCGGGCGAGGGCGACCTTCGTCCGTTCGCCATGGGAGAAGCCGGCGACGCGGCGATCAATGATGCCGGACAGATCGAGGATTTCAATCCAATGGGCAATGCGGCGGTTGAGCTCGGCCTTTTCGATACCCTGCAACTGGCCGTAATAGACGATGTGTTCGCGGGCGGTGAGGCGCGGGTAAAGCCCAGAGAGATCGGGCAGGACGCCGATGCGCTTTTGCGCTTCGAGAGGGCGGGCCACCATGTCGATGCCGTCGATTTCCACTGAGCCGCCACCGGGCTTCATGAGGCCGTAGATCATCCGCAGCGACGTTGTTTTGCCCGCGCCATTGGGGCCCAGCAGGCCGGTGACAGCGCCATCGGGCGCGGAGAAGCTGACGTTGTCCACGGCGACAAAATCACCGAATTGTTTATTGAGATTCTTAGCGTGGATCATTGCATTGGGTCCGGTCCGGCGGGTCCGAGGAAGAAGGGAGGGCGTTTCACGTTCTGGACGCAGGCCGCGTCGAGATTGGCGGCTGTGCCCTCGTTCAGGAACTGCGCCATGAGCTTCGGCACGCAGCCGCTGACGGCGGTGCCGTGGCCGGTGGCGGGCACGGTGATGTGTTTCGCGTTCTTCCATTGGCCAGCGATCTGTTGGCCCCAGGAGGGCGGTGTGACGGGGTCGAGTTCGCCGGAGAGAATGAGGGCGGGGAGGTCGCTCGGCGCGTTGTTGAAGTAGTCCGGCTCCACCTTTCCCTTGGGCCAGAACGCACAGGCATCCAAGCGCCATTGGGCCATTTCGGAGCCAAGAAATGTATTGGCCGTCTCCTTCGCAACCGCGCCGGGCGCGACGCGCGGGGCGTCCTCGGCGCAGACGACGGAGAGGTGCATGCCCTGGGCGATGGTGGTGGCGGAAGGATCGAAGGCGGTGCCGAGGGCGAAGAAGCCTGTGTAGTTTCCCTTCTCGGCCTGGTCGATCAGCAGCGGCACGAGGGAGGCGATCTTGGGGCTATACAGCGTGGCGAACAGAACGCCGCTGAGCGTCAGCCTGCGGACGTCGACAGACTTCGACGCACCGGTCCGCGGATGGGTGTAGGTGATCTTTTTCGCGGGCGCGGCAAGCAGCGCTTCGAGTCGCTCGCGGAGGCGCGGGAAGCGTTCGTTGCAGGCCTTGTTGGCGGCGCAATCGCGGAACAATAGATCCAGTGCGCGCTGGCTATCGCGGGCCATATAGAGCGGAATCTGCATGTCCGTCGGCGCGACGCCATCCAGGATGACGGCGCGTGTATTGGCGGCATGGCGGCGGGCGTAAACCATCGCGGCGCGCGTGCCGTAGCTGCCACCGTAGAGATTGATCTTGCCGTAGCCCAGGTATTGGCGAACGTCGTCCAGATCGTCCATCGCGATGGTGGTGGTGTACTTGGTGAGATCCGCCTTGGGCTGAAGCTTCTCCATGCACGCCCGCATGCGTTTCAGGTACGCCTCTTCGGTCGCGTCTTCGTCCTCGTCGTCCTTCTCGTTCTTGCACTCCAGCGGGTTCGATTTGCCGGTGCCGCGTTGATCGACGAAGACCAGATCGCGATCCGCGCCAATGCGGCGCATCATCTCGCGGCCCATCTCCGAGATCGCCGCCGCGCCCTGGCCGGGGCCACCGGCGAGGAAGAAGAGCGGGTCCTTGGCGGCCTTGCGCTTCAGGGCAGGGAAGACGATGATCTTCAGCGCGATCTTGCGGCCCGCTTTGGCGTCGCGATCCTCCCACACATCAAACGTGCCGCAGTAGCCCTCGGTCGAGCCTTCGCTGTGTTTACAGGGTTGCAGCCGATCAATAGCGGTATCCTCCTTGAGCGACACACAGGAGGCGAGCGCGGCGAGAAGTACGACCAGGGCGAGGCGCATTTATTTCGTCAGGTATCGACGCATCCGGTCGACCGCTTCCATCAGATTTTCGAGCGAATTGGCGTAGGAGAAGCGGACGTAGCCGTTGCCGAACTGGCCGAAGGAGCCGCCGTTCAAACAAGCCACACCGGCTTCGTAGAGCAGTTCATCGGCCAGCTGTTTCGACGTCCGCCCGGTGCCTTCAATATTGGGAAACGCGTAGAACGCGCCCTGTGGAATGGGGCAGCGGAACCCGGGAATCGTGTTCAAGCCCGCGATAAACGCATCGCGCCGTTTGCGGAATTCGGCCACCATGGCCAGCGGCGCGTCCTGCGGCCCGGTGAGCGCGGCAAGCCCCGCCCGCTGCACCATCGACGCGGTGCAGGAGTTGGAGTTGACCATCAGCTTGTTGACCGGATCGACCAGCCACGTCGGCATCACGCCGTATCCCAGACGCCAGCCGGTCATCGCGTAGATCTTCGAAAACCCATCCAGAATAATGGTCTTTTCCTGCATGCCGGGCAGGGACGCAATCGACATCGGCTTTTCGTCGTAGTAGATGCGGGAGTAGATTTCGTCGCTCAACACCACCAGGTCGCGGTCGCGCACCAGGTCGGCGATAACCTTGATATCTTCGGCCGGGATCACGCCGCCGGTAGGGTTCTGCGGCGAATTCAGGATGACCATTTTGGTCTTATCGGTGAGCGAATCTTTGAAGCGATCGAGGTCGAAGCTGAAGCCGCGGTCTTCGACCAGCGGCATCGGCACTGGCGTCGCGCCCAGGAATCGGATCATCGACTCGTAGATCGGAAACCCGGGGTTCGGGTAGATCACCTCGTCGCCCTCTTCCAGCAGTGCCATCATCGGGAAGAACAGAATCGGCTTGCCGCCGGGGACGACGCAGACGTGTTCCGGGCCCGCGTGAATGCCGCGCGTTTCGTTGACGTGATTGGCGATGGCCTGGCGGAAGTCGGGGTAGCCCTGCGTGGGGCCGTAGTGCGTCCAGCCTTCATCCAGCGCCTGCTTGGCGGCGGCGATCACATGCGGCGGCGTCTCGAAGTCCGGCTCGCCGATCTCCAGGTGAACAACACTCTTTCCTTGCGCTTCCAGGGCGCGGGCCTTCACCAATACTTCGAAGGCGGTTTCGATTAAGATGCGGTCCATCCGCGAGGCGAGTTTCATGAGTTTTTCCGGAAGAGGTGCACTCCGTCGACGACAGAGTCAATCGCTACATTGTCGCCAATTTCGAGGCGCTCGCCGGGGACGGCGCGCCCGAGCAGGCGCGGGCCGTCGGGCTGATCGACCAGCAGGAGTTGATACGGCGCCAGCGCGGCCAGTTCAGCCGGGGGCGACCACACGAGAGTTTCCGAGTAGACGGTCATATCAATTTCCCTTCCCCAGAATCGTGACGACGCTGGTTGCGCCGGAGCCGCCGAGGTTCTGCGCCAGGCCAATGTCGGCTTTCGCAAGTTGCCAGCCGGTAGCCTGCCCACGGATCTGCAGCGTCACATCGGCAATCTGCGCGACGCCCGTAGCGCCGACGGGATGGCCCTTGCTCTTCAGCCCGCCGCTGCGGTTAATAGGAATCGCTTGCGCTTGGCTCCACGGGCCGCCCTCGCCCTTTTCGCAGAAGCCAAGTTCCTCGACGGCGAGAATCTCGGCAATCGTGAAGCAGTCGTGGACCTCGGCGAAATCGATGTCGCGCGGCGTGAGCCCGGCCATGGCGTAGGCCTGGCGCGCGGCCGACTGTACAGATGCCAGATGCGTGATGTCGGCCTTGTCGGCCAGCGCGACGTGATCCGAGGTCTGCGCACTCGCCAGAACTTTCACAACGCCCGGACGGGAACTGATGACAACCGCGGCGGCGCCATCGCTGACCAGTGAGCAGTCATAGAGCGTCAGCGGTTCGGCGATCGGTTTCCCGGCCAGAGCCTGCTCCAGCGTGATGACCTTCTTCAAATGGGCGTACGGGTTGGTGGCGCCGTTGGCATGATTCTTCACCGCGACGTGCGCCAGATGTTCGCGCGTCGTTCCGTACTGGTGCATGTGGCGGCGGGCGATCATGGCGAAAATCGCCGGGAATGTCGCGCCGGGGATGCCCTCGGCGGCGACGTCGCCGGCCATTGCCAGGATCTGAGCGACGCGCGCCGTGGGCTGGCTCGTCATCTTCTCAACGCCGCAAACGACCACCGTTTCATATATCCCATGGGCTACCGCTTGCCAGGCCGAGTGGAAGGCGGCGCCGGAGGAGGCGCAGGCGGCTTCGTAGCGCGTGGCGGGAATCCCGCCCAGCCCGGCGGCCCCGGCGACGTAGGGTGCCAGGTGCGATTGGCCGGTAAAACTCGGCCCGGCGAAGTTGCCGAGGTAAAAAGCCTTGACGGCATCGGGGCTTATTCCGGCGTCGGAAAGGGCGTTTTGCACGGCTTCGACGGCTAAAGAACGGAGATCACGGGCGGCGAAGGCGCCAAACGGCGTCTTGCCGACACCCACAACGGCAACTTCCTTCATATAATTCATGGTAGCTGCACGCAAGGCCCCTAGAATTTTCTTTGCACGCTGGAGAATGTTTCTTCGTCAAGCCTTAGTAGGTGCGATGCTAACGGTGCACATGAGCGATCCGGCACGTCAAACGGCGGGCAACCCGGGCCAGGAAGCGGCGGAGCTACAGAACCGCTTTATCCAGGAGCACATGCGTCGTGTGTTCCTGATCATCTATCGCATCGTCGGTAACGTGGCCGATGCGCAGGACTTAACGCAGGAAGCCTTCATCAAAGTGCTGCAACGCAGTGAGCAGTTGAAGGATCCGGAGAAGGCCGCGCACTGGTTGTCGCGCATTGCCTCGAACACCGCCATCGATTTTCTGCGGCGGCACGGGCGGGTGAATTTCACGGAGATCGATTCTCTGGTGGACCCGCTGGTGACCGAATTCGAACAGAATCCGGAACAGTCCGTTCTGCGGCGGGAGCGAAATGAACGATTGGAAGAAGGCCTGCGGCATTTGACGGCGAAGGAACGGACGGCGCTGTTGTTGCGGGACGTGGAAGACGTACCGGCTGAGGAAGTGGCGCGGCAGATGAACTGTTCGATGGCGACGGTGCGCAGTCACATCGCCAACGCGCGGATCAAGTTTCGCCGCTACCTGGAAAGGAGGAAGGCATGAAACACCCCTCCATAGATAAGTTGGCGTTATACGCGGGCGGCGAGTTGCCGTGGTGGACACGATTCACGATGCAGCGGCACGTGCGCGGTTGTCTGCAGTGCCAGTCCGAAGTGGCCCTGTTCGGGGACGTGAAGTCGGCTGTGCGCTTGGAAGCCGATGAGATGCCGATGGGTGCGCAGTGGGACCGTCTGGCGGCCGAAATGGGTGCGAATGTGCGCTTGGGCTTGGAAGCTTCCGAGGCGATCAGTGCCTACGCGGTTCCGGCGCAAGATATCGCTCCGGCGACGGGCGTTTCCTGGCGGATGGCGGCGTTGGCAACGGCGTTCGTGATTCTGCTCTCGATCGGCTACTGGCTGAACGCGGCGAAGAAGAGTGAACAACTGGCTGCGATGCGCGTACCGGATCCGATTGTTGTCGAGGCCAGTGAACGCGGTGTAGGCATGTCCGACGGCAACAAGGGCATGGAATTGCAGGGGCCGAAGGCGAACTTCCGCGCCGCAGTCGTCACGGTGAGCACGAAGGGTTCGGCGGGCGCGCAGTATGTGGACGAAGAGACCGGGCAGATTACGGTGAACAATGTTTACGTGGAGTAAATGGGCGATCGTCGCGGCCGTGGGCGCTGCCTGCTTTGCGCAGGAAGCGGGCGTGGACCTGCGCGGCGGGTTGAAGATCAACCTGCCGAAGGATTCGCCGCTGGCGGTGGCGTCGCTCGATCTGGGCCCGTCCAAGGGCACGGCGCGCGGTGGCGCGGTGATGCTGGATCTGCACGCGTCGTTGCGGCTACGGAACTTGAGCGGCAAGCGCGTAAAGGGCGTCACGCTGCTCGTACTGGCGCAGGATGTCTCTGCCGGCGGCAAAGGCTCGGTGGCAGTTCCCGCTTTGGACGTGGCTCCCGGCGACGATTTTCCGGTGCGCATTGACCTGCGCATGGTGCGGCCCATGTCCAACGGCGCCGAGCCGCTGGTGCAGGTCATGCTCGACGGCGTGCTGTTCGATGACCTCAGCTTCTTCGGCGAAAACCGGCTGAATTCGCAGCGGCAGTTGACCGTGTGGGAGCTGGAAGCGCGGCGCGACCGGAAGCATTTCAAAGAGATGTTGGAAGCGCGCGGACCGGAAGTATTGCAGAAGGAAATTGTGGCCGCCGTTGCGCGGCAGGAGACCCGCCCTCGCGTCGATGTGCAGGTCGTCCGCCGCGGTGTCATGCCCCGGGCCGCCAATGCGCCCGCTACAAACTACGAGATGGACAAGGAAGTGCAGTTCAGCTTCCTGCGCATGCCCGGCGCGCCGGTGGACCTGATGGCCGGAGCCGCGCGCATTGCCGGGGACGAGGCGAAGTCGCCCCACTTCGAAATTCGCAACCGCGATGCGAAAGCGATTAAGCACCTGGAAATCGGCCTCGCACTCAAAGACACCAACGGTCAGGAGTTCTTCGCCGCCACCGTGCCCTACGCCGAACCGCTGGCCGGTAAGGGCACGGCTGCCCTCCGCGATTCGGCCACTCTCCGCGTCCGCAACACCGGCGGCACGCGCCTGGTGCTCGATAGCATGGCCGGGTTCGTCAACAACGTCGAATACGCCGATGGCGGCTACTGGATCCCCTCCCGGGCCGACCTGTCGGACCCGCGGCTCACCCGTCTGGTTCCCCCTTCCCCGGAGGAACAGCGCTTGGTAAATCTGTACCGCCGCAAGGGCCTGCAGGCGCTGGTCGAAGAGCTACGGAAGTAGCTTGTTGGCGTGCAGCCAATCGGCGAACCGATCCTTCCACTGCGTCACCGGCAGTGGCCGCTCTTTCATGCCGAAACCATGCCCGCCCTCCGAATACACATGCAACTCGGCGGACACCCCGGCCTTCTTCAAGTCCAGGTAATACTCCGCGCTGATCGCCGCTGACAGCTTGTCGTCATCGGCATGAACCAGAAACGCCGGCGGCGTGTTCTTGTCGATCTTCTTCGTCTCCGGCCGGATGTAGGGGTAAATGAGCGCCACGAAATCCGGCCGCGTACCCGGCTCATAGTACATCGCCGTCAACGCCGCCACCTCGCCCCCAGCCGAAAACCCGATCATCCCAATCTTCGCCGGATTCACCTTCCACTCGGCCGCACGCTGGCGAACAATCTCAATCGCCCGCCGCCCGTCCGCCCGCACTTCCTTATCGACGGTAATCGACCCATCGTTCCCATCGGCCCGCGCCAGCCGGTACTTCAAAACAAACGCCGCAATGCCCTTTTTGTTCAACCATCGCGCCACATCCCAGCCCTCGTGATCGATGGCCAGATGATGATGCCCGCCCCCGGGCGCAATCACCAGCGCCGTCCCATTCGCGATTGCCGGATCCGGCAAAAACACCGTCAAAGTAGGATTCGGCACCGAGGCGACGCGCTCGTTCCTAATCGTCTCCTCGCCCTTCACCCGCTGCGACTCCGGCCACAAATACACCACATCATTCGCAAACGCACAGCACCCCAAAACCAACAAAGAGGCTCTCATAGAACAATCTCCCGCGCGCAACCGCGCAAATCCATCTCGTACTCAATGGTCACAATCGGCGGCCGCGAATAGTGCCACGTAATTCCGTGAATCCCCGCCTTTCCCAGCGGCCGGATAATCTCGCTCGCCAGGAAACTGCACACCGAATGCACCGTATACACTTCGGTCGTCGTCACCTGCGCCCAGTCCACGCCCAACCCCTGCAGCCGCCCTGCCATCAGACCCATCACAAACCGCGTCTTCTCCCGCAGCGCCTCGTTCGACGTCTCGCCCTTGCGAATCACGTCTTCCGGCTTCAACGAACCCTCCGGCAACTCGCCCGCCCCCGCCACAATGAACGTCTTCTCCTTCCGCGTCGAAGGCACCGTATAGCTGAACCCATACAGCGAAGGCACCGCCGGCGCCCCAATCTCCGGCGCAATATTCGTCCGCGCCACCGGGTTCAAATCGTCCAGGAAAATATTCCACGACTTCAGCACTTCCACATAGCTGCCGTTGAACTCGCCAAACCCGGCAAACGTGAACGGCTTGGGCGACCGCAACTCCATCGCGCACAGCGCCTGCGCCGGCCGCTTCACCGCCTGCAAATGCGCCTTCACACGGTCAAACCCCTGCGCCAGCGGCATCGGCTGCTGGAAGCGGACGTGGACGATCTCGTATCCCTTCTCCGCCACGGCGCCGGCGGAATAGGGCGCAATGCCCTTCAAAAACGAATAGTTGCCTTTGGGATTAGGTAGCAGCATGGATTAGAGACCGAATACGAAGATAGCCGATTGCGAGGCAATGGCGACATACTGCTTGCCGTTCACCGCGTAGGAAATGGGCGACGTGATGATCTTCGCGCCCGTGTAGTAGTGCCACAAATACTTGCCCGTTTTCGAATCGAGCGCGATCAGGTTGCCGTCGTTCGATGACGCGAAGACGACGCCCCCAGCCGTGCCCACCACGCCCGTCGCCGACGAACCGATCTGCAGCGGGAAGTCCCACTTCCGCGCGCCCGTCGTCGCTTCCAACGCACGTACCGACCCCGGCTCGCCCACCTTCGGGTCCACCTCCACGCCGCCCCCCGTGAAGCCCTCTCCAGGCACCGGACTCTTCGTCATCGACGTATAGTTCGCGCACGCCTCCCGCACACTCACCAGGAAGAATCCCGTCGCCGGATCATAGCTCGGCGAACCCCAGTTGGCCGTCCCCGCCGCGTCCGGACAAACATAATTTCCAGCCGGCGTAGGCGTCGTATTCGGCAGCACGACAGGCCGCCCCTTGTCGTCCAACCCCTTCGCCCAAGTCTGCTTGGCGAACTCGCGCCCCGCCAGAAACTCGCCCGTGTTCCGGTCCAAAACGTAATAAAACCCATTCCGCTGGGCCGTCACCAACAGCTTCCGCTTCTGCCCCTTAATCACGCCATCAATCAACATCGGCGTCTCATTCGCGTCCCAATCATGCACATCGTGCGGCGTGAATTGGAACCACCATTTCATCTTCCCCGTGTTGGCATCCAGCGCCAGCACCGAACAGGAATACAAGTTGTCGCCCGCCCGAACCGTCCCATCATAGTCAGGACCCGGGTTTCCCGTCGCCCAGAAAATCGTATTCGTATCGGCGTCAAACGTGCCCGTCGTCCAAGTCGGCGAACCGCCAAAATCGGCCGACGTCTCCGGGTTCCAGGTCTTCCGGTTCGGATCCCCCGGCTGCGGCGTCGAATGCGTGCGCCACAGTTTCTTCCCCGTCCGTGCATCGTAGGCGTCCACCCATCCGGTCAGCGCGCACTCGCCCGAAGTCACGCCAACGATGATCTTCCCATCAATCGCCAGCGGAGCGTGCGTAATCGAAAAGCCCTTCTTGTAATCGTCAACTTCGATGTCCCAGATCACGTTCCCGGACTTCGCATCGAGCGCCACCAGATGCGTATCCAGCGTGGCCATATAGAGCCGGTCGCCCAGAATCGCAAACCCGCGATTCGTCATCACCGTGCAGTGGCTCGCCACCTTCGGCAACCGCCGCGTGTACTGCCACAACGCCCGGCCCGTCTTCGCATCCAGCGCCGTCGCGTTGTTCAACGGCCCCGTCACGAACATCATCCCGTCTACCACCAGCGGCGTCGTCTCCACCGTGTTACCGCCCAGCTGATACGTCCACGCACTCTTCAAATTCGGCGCGTTCAGCGGCGTAATCTGCTTCAGTCCGGAGAAGTGCGTCCCCCGCAGATCGCCCCAATAGCTCAACCAGTTCTGCGGCTCGGCCTCCGATTTCTGCAGCCGCGCAAAGCTCACGTTGAAATCCGGCGCCGGCTGCCACGCGGCATTCTCGTCATAAACCATCGGCGCCTTCAGCAGGAATGCGGCAATGTCGTTGCGGTCCGCCGCCGGCAGCGCCGGATGCGGCGTCTCCTTCTTCGCCAGGGGCTTGGCCAACGTGCGCTTGTTGATCATGTGCCAACGCTGCCGCGCGTCCATCACCTGCATCGTGAACGTGTCCTCGCCCTTCACAACGCCCTGCAAACCCGCGCTCACTTCAACGGTACGAATCATCGCGCCCATCCGCTCCACCAGCGTCGACGGCTTCATATTCGCCCGCACATTCGTCAAATCCGCGCCAAAAATCCCCCCGCGCCCGGCGAACATGTGGCACCCAAAACACTTCCCCTCGCCGAAGAACAGCGTCCGCCCCCGCGCCTCATCCCCAGTCGGCCTCTCGCCACCCTTCGCGCTCAACGATTGTAGGAAAACCACAATCGATTGCGCCTCCGCGTCCGGCATCGGAATCGCCGGCATCTGCGTGCCCGGAATGCCCTTGACGATATTCCGGACCAGATCCTCCGTCGATCCGCCGTGCTTCCATTCGCCCGTCGTCAAGTCCGGCCCGCGCCCGCCTTTGGCCGTATCGCCATGGCAGGCCGAGCAGTTCCGGACAAACAATTGGCGGCCTTCTCGAATGGCCTCGGGGTGTTGCGCGAGTAGTGCGACCGTAGTGGCGGCGAAGAGGAATGCGATCTTCATGCGCCTTTTATGAAATCACACTTCCAGCTTCCAGGGCTTGCGCAGCGGCCGCGAGAGCATCGCGTTCGCCGTCTCATCGCCGATACATTTCTCCGCCACCGGGTCCCACCGTAGATTCCGCCCCAGCCGCAAACTGATGTTCCCCAGATGCGCGATCGAAATCGACCGATGCGCATGCTCAATCGGCGCGATCGGTTCCTTCCGCGTCTGCACGCAATCGATGAAATTCCGGAAGTGGTTCTCGCTGTTATAAAGCTGCGTATCGCCAGCCCCCGGCGCATAATCCAACAGCGCCTGCGGACTCGCCTCAATCGCCCCGCGGTTCACCCACACCCATCCCTCCGTCCCCTGGAACGTCACCCCGCCCCGCACCCGGCTCGATACCGTCAGCGTCACCCCATTCGCATATTCCGCATCAAACATGAAGTCCGTCGCCGTGTTGTACAGCTTCTCCTTCGCCCACTGCGCCTGGCCCTTCTTAATCGCCACCGGCCCGGTCGTCTCCGTCCCCATGCCCCACTGCGCGATGTCCGGATGATGCCCGCCCCAATCGGTAATCTGCCCGCCGGAATAATCCAGAATCCAGCGAAAGTTCACGTGGCACCGCCCCGGCGCATACGGCGCCTCGGGCGCGGGCCCCAGCCACATGTCGTAGTTGAACCCCTCCGGCACCGGCTCCGGCTCCTGCCGGTGCGCCGTTTTGCCGAAGTCCGGAATCCCGCCCGGAAGCCCGCACAACACCGTCTGCAACTTCCCAATCCGCCCATTCCGCACAATCTCGCAAGCCTTCCGGAACCGCACATCGCTCCGCTGCTGGCTCCCGCACTGGAAGATGCGTTTGTACTTCTTCACCGCCTCCACCATCGCCCGCCCCTCGCCAATCGTCAGCGATAGCGGCTTCTGCCCATAAATATCCTTGCCCGCCTTCGCCGCCGCCGTCACCGCCACGCCGTGCCAGTGATCGGGCAGCGCAATGTGCACCGCGTCCACGTCGCCCCGTGCCAGAACCTGCCGGAAATCGTCGAACGCCGTCACGCCCTTGTACGTCCCGGCGCGCTTCTCCCGCGCGTAGTGCCACTCCACCCAGCTCCGCGCCGGCTCGCGCCCCGCAATGCCGCCGTCCCAATACCCCGGCGATTCGCGATTCACATCGCACACCCCCGTCACCTGCACGCGCTCGTCGCGCAGGTAGGCCTTCATATCGTTGAAGCCCTGATTACCGGTGCCAATGATGGCGACAGTGGTCCGATTACTCGGCGCCACCGCGCCGTTCAACCCAAGCGCGGTACCGGGAATAATCGCGGGAGCAAGTAAAAAGTGGCGGCGTTTCATTCGCCGTTTATTGTATCGGAGCCAGCCAGAACTCCTGCATCCGCTTATCGGAAATCAACGATTGCGGCGGTAACGCATCCACGCCCACGTACCCCAACTCATTCTGCGCAATCCGCGAAACCTTCCCGCCCGCCACCTGAAACTTATACGTCCGATGTGTCTTCCCCAACGCCCGCAGCTCCAACGTATACGCCCCCGGCGCGTTCATCAACGCCGCCCACTTCACCGGCCCCCCGCCATGCCCCGTCCGCACTTCGGGGTGAAAATACTCCCACGAAGCATCGGACACCACGCCCTCCACCAGCCCAATCTGTTTCGCCCCCTGCAGCAAATGCATCGTGTACGGCACCTGCCGCTGCGTCCCGCCAAACTCCCGCGTACTCAGCCAAATTCCCACTTCAACGGACTGCCCCGTATCCTCCACCGGCCCCACCAGAAACGCCGTCTTCGCCCACGGCCCGCTCCGCACCATCTCCGTCTTCGGATCAAACGCGTCGCCGCCCTTCACAGAAGCCACGCTGAACGAGTACGCGCTAATCTCCTTCCCGCCCATCTCCACCGCCATCGTGTAATCGCCCGGTCCAATAGGCCCAAACCCCATCCGCCCATCGGCGGCCTTCAAATTGCCAAACACCGTATGCGGCGGCCACGGTTCAATCACCATATTCTTCGTCACCACCGCCGCCCCGCCTTTCTTGATCAGAAGCCGGGCTTTCGTCTCCCCCGCCGGCGGAAACAGCACCGGCACGGACTCTGCCATCATGAACTCCCCCCTTTGCGGGAAGAAGCGAATCTTCAACAGCGCGTCCATGGCGACGTGCGTCGGATACGGCTGCGCCAAAGCAGCCACGGAGAGAAGCAGAAGAAGGGAGCGCATAGAACTACCAATCAACTCGCAGATCCCCCGCCCAACGGTTCAAACTATTTTCGCTTTGCCAACCCCGCCGCGAACCGCTCCACGTCAATCAACGCCCGCTCGTGCAACCCCTCGCCCACAATCCCATGTGCCCCCTCGGCAAACACTTTGAACGTCAACGTCTTCGCCGTCTGCTCCACCACTTCCGCCCGAAACGTCACCCGCGATCCAAACCCCGCCGCCGATACATGCCGCACATTCACCACCGTCCCCACCGTGTCCCACCCCGCCGGCAACAGCGGCTTTACCGCGTCGCGCGACGTCTTCTCCATCCACAGAATCA
The DNA here is from genome assembly GCA_947470805.1 of Acidobacteriota bacterium. Taxonomy (GTDB): domain Bacteria; phylum Acidobacteriota; class Terriglobia; order Bryobacterales; family Bryobacteraceae. The sequence continues at coordinate 100,596 of CANIVU010000005.1, forward strand.
TCCACGGCGTCCCCAGCACCCGCGCCCCCGCGTGCCCCAGAAACGACACCGCTGTGTCATCGTCCACCATGATCGATTGCTCGTGTTGAATGCCCACCAAATCCTGCATTTATTTGTTCCCGAATACCCTTTCAATCTCGTCCCGCTGCTCGGCCGTCAACAGTCGCAACGTCTCGTTCCGCGACGCGAAGTACAACTTGCACGTCTCCTCCAACTCCTCCGCCCGGTCCACGGCTTCGCTCATATTCCGCCCCAACGCCACCAGCCCGTGATTCCGCAACAACAGACAATTCGACCGCGCCGCCGCCTCCCCAATCACCACGGCCAGATTCTCCGACCCCGGCCGGCAATACGGCACCACCGCCAACGGCGCCACCCGCATCAGGTAATAAGGCGTGAACACCGGCAGCGGCGCCGCCTCGTCCAAGCTGTCCAAACAAGACAACAAAACCGACCACGTCGAATGCAAATGCACAATCGCCCTCGCCGAAGGCGCGGCCGCATAAGCCGCCAAATGAAACGGAAACTCCTTCGACGCCTTGTTCCCGTTCAACGCCCCGCCCTCGAGGTCAATCTCCGCCAGCGCTTCCACCGTCGTGTGCCGCAACGATTGCCCCGTCGGCGTAATGAACACGTGGTCCCCCGCCCGGACACTCAAATTGCCCGTCGACCCAAACGCATACCCCCGCGCGTGAAAACTCACCGCCGCATCGCACAATGCTTCCAATTCCGAGGAAAAATCCATCTCAGCTATTCTCCAACGCCTTCCGGAAAAAGTCCGGACTGCCGAAATTCCCAGACTTCAACACCAGCGTAATCGGCGGCCCGCCCACCGGCCGGATCGCCGGCACGCCCGGGTCGATGATCCGCGTCACCTCCGCCGCCTCCACGCCCAGCGCCGCCGTCACCGCGCCCGACGTCTCCCCGCCCGCCACGATCAGCCGTGTAATTTCATCGGCCAACGTCGCCGCAATCACGCCGAACAACGTTTCCAACTCTTCCGCCACCAGCCGCGCGTCCAACCCCGTCGCGTCCCGCTCCTCCGCCGTCGCCGACGACCGGATCACCGCGTGCCCCTGCTCCCGCATCTGCCGCCGCGCTTCTTTCAAAATCCGCCCCGTCTCCGCCTCCGGATCCCGCGTCAACTCCATCGCGTTCACGTTCGCCTGCTGCCCGCCCAATCGTTCCAACTGCGCCAGCGTCGCCGCCGAACAACTCCCCGCCAGAATCAGCGCCGCCCCCTGCGTATGCAGCGTCAGGCCCGGCTCATGCGGCGTCAGCCATCCGCGCCGCAGCCAGACTTTCGGCAACGCCATCCCCAGCCCGCTCCCGCCCGTCAACAAAGGGAAATCGGCAAACGCCTCCGCAATCGCATCCAAATCCCCATCGGTAATCGCATCGGCCAGCGCGATCTCCACGCCGTCGGTCTCCATCTGCTGCGCCGCAATCGCCAGGTCCCCCGCCACAGCCGCTAGCGGCAATACGCCCACCCGGCTCGGCGTCTGCCGCCCCAGCCACCGCACCAGATTCGAATCCGTCATCGGGTTCAACGGATGGTTCCGCATCGGCGATTCATGCAGCGGCACGCCGTTCACGAACAGGTGCCCCAAATACTGCGTCCGCCCGTTCACCGGCAGCGCCGGCACGGCCAAAGTAAACGGCTCGCCCAATTCATTCATCAGCGCATCGGTGATCGGGCCGATGTTCCCCTTCGGCGTCGAATCGAACGTCGAACAGTATTTCGAAAACACCTGTCGCGGATGATGCACCCGCAGTCGCGCCAGCGCGTCCACCGACATCTGCACCGCCCGCGCCGGTGCCAGCGATCGCGATTTCAAGCAAACCACGGCGGCATCGTAACCAGCCGGCACCGCCCCGTCGCCAAATACGAGCACCGTTCGCGCGCCGTTCTCATGCAGCATCCCGGCCAGATCGGTCCCGCCGGTGAAGTCGTCAGCAATCGCAGCAAAAATCATGTCGTTCCCGGCCAGTATAATGGCTATTTCAGTGGCAACAATCTACGACGTCGCTAAACTCGCTCGCGTCTCGACCTACACAGTCTCTTGCGTCGTCAATAAATCGGCCTACGTTAGCCCGGAACTGACCGAACGCGTCCTCGCCGCCGTGAAGCAGTTGGACTATACCCCCAACGCCGTCGCGCGCAGCCTGCAAACCCGCACCACCAAGACCATCGGCATGTTGATCCCCGACATCGCTAACCCCTTCTACGCCCGCGTCGTCCGCGGCGTCGAGGACCGTCTCTCCAAAGACGGCTACTCCCTTCTTTTGGGGAATACCTACAACGAAGTCGCCGCCCAAACCCGCTATCTGAGCCTCTTCCGCGGTCGCCAGGTCGACGCCCTGCTCCTCTTCATGGCCTCCGGCGGCGAAGCCGCTGTCCAGCGTCTCGTCGAAGAAAAGCGCCCCGTCGTCTGCGTCGGCCGCATCCCCCAGGATTTCGATTGCGACTCCGTCAGCGCCGACAACATCACCGGCACCCGCCTCGCCATCGACCATCTCATCAAAAAGGGCCACAAAACCATCGGCCTCGTCGCCGGCGAACTCGCCCTCTCCGCCGGTATGGACCGCGTCAAAGGCTGGCGCGCCGCATTGAAAAAGCGAAAACTCCTCGCCGACGATTCCCTCATCGAAGCCGGCGATTGGACCGAAGTCTCCGGCTGCGAAGCCACCCACCGCCTCCTCGACCACTCCCCCCAACCCACCGCCATCTTCGCCGCCAACTTCCTCATGATGACCGGCGTCCTCCGCGCCCTCCTGGAACGCGGCATCGCCGTCCCCCAACAGGTCGAAGTCGCCAGTTCCGACGATTCCGAATGGCTCGACGTCTTCACCCCCGCCATCACCACCGTCGCCCTGCCCAGCTACGATATGGGCCAGCAAGCGGCCGACCTCGCCCTCGCCCGCCTCAAAGACCCCAAACGCCCCTTCACCAAGGTCGTCCTCGAACCCGCCCTCCGCGTCCGCGGGTAATTCGGAACCAAATGCGTGCGGTACCCATCCAATACTCGTGTCACCGCGCGAATTGTCGATAAGCCGTAGTGACTGATACAGTGGGAAAGCTCTCATCTTGGGTCGAGGTATTCGTTGAATCGTTCTTTGCTCCTGTTTTTGCTTGCGATGGCCGTTCCCATTTTCGGGGATGAGGTCGCAGCGGATAACACTAACCAACTCAGCCAGCAGGTCCTGGCCCGCTATTTTGCGGCGATCAACGAACAGTCTCCAAAAACGCGTGGCTTGGAGATGGATATGGATTTCTCCGCCCGCCTCCCGCGCCTGAAAAAAGAAGGCGCCATGCTCGCCCGCCGCATCGTCTCTTCCCTCGGCAAAATCAGCTACGTCGTCAAAACCTTCACCGGCGATAGCACGGTAAAGAACTACGTCATCATCAAGTACATGTCCGGCGAAGTGGAGGTGGCCGACAAGGAAAAGGCGATCGACGCCTCCATCACGCCCAAAAACTACAAGTTCAAATACAAGCGCATGGAAGCCTTCAACGGCCGCCAGACCCACATCTTCGAACTCAATCCGCGCAAAAAACAGCTCGGCCTCTTCAAAGGCGAACTCTGGATCGACGATGAAAACGCTCTCCCCGTTCGCGAAGTCGGCATGCTCGTCAAAAGCCCCTCCGTCTTCCTGAAAAAGGTCAACTTCACCCGTACCTACGGCATGTTCAACGGCACCGCCCTCCCCGCCCGCGTCGAAAGTACCGTCGAAACCCGCATCGCCGGCAAAGCCGAACTCGATATTCGTTACACCAACTTCGCCCCCGAAACGCCCGCCGCTCCCACCACTCCCTGAGATACAATCCCGCCATGCATCGGCGGCAATTCCTCTCCCTCTGCGCGGCCCTCCCGGCCTACACCCAAGCCCCTCCCAAACGTCCCAATATCGTCATTCTCCTCGCCGACGATCTCGGTTTCTCCGACATCGGCTGCTACGGCTCGGAGATCGAAACCCCCAATATCGACGCGCTCGCCGCCCGCGGCACCCGCTACTCCCAGTTCTACAACTGCGCCCGCTGCTGCCCCACTCGCGCCGCCCTCATGACCGGCCTCTACCCCCACCAGGCCGGCGTCGGCCACATGGTCGATGACTACGGCCGCCCCGGCTACCGCGGCAATCTCAGCCAGGATTGCCCCACCATCGCCGAAACCCTCCGCGCCACCGGCTACCGCACCGCCATGGCCGGCAAGTGGCATCTGACGCCCTCCGATGGCAACCGCGCCAACTGGCCCACCCGTCGCGGTTTCGAACGCTTTTACGGGACAATTGCCTCCATCCGCAGCTACTACCAGCCCCCCACCCTCGCCGAACAGGAACAGGACATCCCCGAAACGCCCAAGGACTTCTACTACACAGATGCAATCGCCGCGAAAGCCATCGAAGCCATCCGCGCCTTCGGCAACCAGCCCTTTTTCATCTACACCGCCTTCACCGCCCCCCACTGGCCCCTCCACGCCCTCGAACCCGATATCGCCCGCCACGAAAAGCGCTACGCCGCCGGCTGGGATTCCATCCGCGCCGCCCGTGTCGCCAAACAAAAACAGCTCGGCCTGGCCCTCGAAACCGCCCCTCGCGCCCCCGAAGTCCCCGCCTGGGCCGACGCTCCCGACAAGCCCTGGCAAGCCCGCCGCATGGCCGTCTTCGCTGCCATGGTCGAACGGATGGACCGCGCCATCGGCCGCATCGTCGCCGCCCTCCGCGACCAGGGTCAGCTCGAAAACACCCTCATCCTCTTCGCCTCCGATAACGGCGGCTGCGCCGAAGAGATGGCCTCCGACATGTCCCCGGCCGAAAAGAAGTCCCGCAAAATGCCCGAAAAAACCCGAGACGGCCGCCCTATCCGCTACGGCAATCTCCCCGCCGTCATGCCCGGCCCCGAAGATACCTACCAGAGCTACGCCGCCAACTGGGCCCACGTCTCCAACACCCCCTTCCGCCGCTTTAAACACTGGACCCACGAAGGCGGCATCGCCAGCCCCCTCATCCTCCACTGGCCCGGCCGCATCCCCGCCGGCGCCTGGAAACACTCCCCCGCCCACATCATCGATCTCTTTCCCACCTTCTGCGCCCTCGCCAACACCAAACCTTCGAAACCCATCGAAGGCCTCGATCTCTTAAAATCACCCCCCGCCTCCCGCCGCCTCTTCTGGGAACACGAAGGCAACCAAGCCTTCCGCGATGGCGATTGGAAACTGGTCCGCGAACACGCCAAACCCTGGGAACTCTATAACCTCAAACAGGACCGCACCGAACTCCACGACCTCGCCCGCTCCCAACCCCGCCGCGTCGAAGAAATGGCCCGACAATGGCAGCAATGGGCCGACCGCGTCGGCGCATTACCCTGGAAGAGTTGGGAACAAAAATGAACAACCCCGTCAATCTCGCCCAAGCCTTCAGCACGTTCCACGAACACTGGCGCCCCCGCATCGCCGGCACTCTCAACGACTACGTCATCAAAATCGTCAAATTCCAAGGCGAATTCGTCTGGCATAAACATGACGACACCGACGAACTCTTCCTCGTCCACAAAGGCGAAATGATCGTCCGCTTCCGCGACCGCGACGTCCCCCTCAAAGCCGGCGAATTCTTCATCATCCCCAAAGGCGTCGAACACATCACCGTCGCCGAAAACGAATGCGAAGCCCTGCTCTTCGAACTCGCCGGAACCCGCAACACCGGCGACGTCGAGGACAGCGAAAAAACCGCCCCCACCGAACCCGCCATTTAGCGCAAAACGAAAAACCACACCGGCGCCGCCACCGCCGCCAACCCCAGTCCCGCCGTCCACCACCCCGGCCACCACCGGAAACTCACCCCCGCCAAAACAAAATTGCCCAACGTAAACAGCGGCATCGTCACCAGCAAATCAATCCGGATCCACTCCGCCACCGGCCGCAGCACAAACGACACTTCGTGGAACGCCAACAGCACGTTCACAAACGCCGCCACCCACGCCCACGGGCGTCCCGCCATCCGCGCCAGCGATAAAGAACATACCGCACCCGCGCCGAATATCGCCGCCAGGGCTGGAACCATATCTGCCGATTAAAGCCCATTTCACGCCGTTGAACAATCGGTTGGAACCATTAGGCTGGAATCAGGTTGAACCCCCCTCCCGGAATGCCGTACCCTCAAGATAGGTACACATGCGCACGCTTTTCCTGAATCCGCCGTCATTCGAGGGGTTTGATGGTGGCGCCAGCTCGCGCTGGCCGGCTTCCCGCGAAATCGAATCCTACTGGTATCCGGTCTGGTTGACCTACCCCGCCGGTATGTTGCCCGATTCGAAACTGCTCGACGCGCCGCCCCACAAGGTGTCCATCGAACAGACCGTCGCCATGGCCAAGGACTTCGAACTCCTCGTCCTGTTCACCTCCACCCCCGGGTTCCACGTCGACGCCAAAATGGCGTCCATGATGAAGGACATCAACCCGAAAATGAAGGTGTGCTTCGTCGGGCCTCCCGTCACCGTCGAACCGGAAAAGTGCCTCCGCTCCTCCAAAGCCATCGATTTCGTCGTCCGCAAAGAGTTCGATCACCAGATCGTCGACTTCGCCAACGGCAAGCCCCTCGAAGAACTCCCCGGCGTCAGCTTCCGCAAAGGCGATGGCTTCTGGCACAATCCCGACGGCCCCGTCATCGAAGATCTCGACTCGCTCCCTTGGGCCTCCAAAGTCTACAAGCGCGATCTCGATTTCACCCGCTACAACGTCCCGTTCCTCAAGAACCCCTTCGTCTCCATCTACACCTCCCGCGGCTGCCCTGCCCAGTGTACGTTCTGTCTCTGGCCCCAAACCCACTCCGGCCACCGCTGGCGCTTGCGCTCCGTCGCCGACGTCGTCAACGAAGTCAAATGGATCAAGGAAAACTTCCCCGGTATCCAGGAAGTCTTCTTCGATGACGACACGTTCAACTACCGCAAAGAACGCACCATCCAGATGTGTAAGGAACTCGCCAAGGTCGGCATGACCTGGTCCTGCACCTCGCGCGTGACGACAGATTACGACACCCTCGCCGCCATGAAGGACGCCGGCGGCCGCCTCATGATCGTCGGCTACGAATCCGGCGACCAGCAGATCTTGAAGAACATCAAGAAGGGCGCCACCGTCGACATGGCCCGGCGTTTTACCACCAACGCCCACAAGCTCGGTCTCAAGATCCATGCCGACTTCATCATCGGCCTCCCCGGTGAAACCCGCGAGTCCATCGAAACGACAATCAACTTCGCCAAGGAACTGGACTGCGAAACCATCCAGGTCTCCCTCGCCCATCCCTACCCCGGCACCGAGTTCTACGATCACGTCGTCAAAAACGAGCTCATCACCCTCGATTCCATGACCGACGAAATGGGCCACCAGCTGCCCAACATCATCTACCCCGGTCTCGATCGCGGCGAACTCGTCGGCTCCGTCGAACGCTTCTACTCCGAATACTACTTCCGTCCCAAGGCCGCCTGGCGCATCGTCCGCAACGCCATGTTCGACGCCAACGACCGCAAGCGCCTCTACAAGGAAGCCCGCGAATACCTCGCCCTCCGCAGCAAGCGCAAGCAGTTCGTCAAGGATCAGAAGCAGGCCTCGCTCGCCAGTGCCAACCACTAGCGCCGCAAGCGAAAAACTGGTCTGGAAAACGCGGCTCTTCGCCGCCATCGTCGTCCTCACCAACGTCACCGGCAATTTCGCCCTCTCCTGGGGCATCAAACACGGAGCCGCCATGGACGGCTCCGCCTGGTCGTTCGTCCGCGTCATCTTCGACCCCTGGGTCTTCTGCGGCATCCTCCTCCTATCCGGCTGGGTCCTCTCCCGCATGGCCCTCCTCAGCTGGGCGGACTTGAGCTACGTCATCCCCGTCACCTCCGTCGGCTTCGTCATGAACGCCATCATGGGTGCCGTCTTCCTCGGCGAAATCATCACCCCCACCCGCTGGCTCGGAACGCTTTGCATCGTTGGCGGCACCGTCCTGGTCGGCCTCACCGCCCCCAAAACGGAGACCCAATAATGGCCTGGCTCTACGTCGCCATCATCGTCATTTCCACCGTCGCCAGTGACCTCCTCCAAAGCTGGGAAATGAAGCGCCAGGGCGAAGTCACCGATTTCGGCGTCGGCGGCATCGGCCGCCTCCTGAAACTCCTCCTCACCAAAGGCCCCCTCATCGGGTCCATCATCTTCCTCGCCATTTCTTTCTATGCGTTCCTCGCCCTCCTAGCCGTGGCCGACTTAAGCTTCGCCGTCCCCGCCACCGCCTTAAGCCTGGTCGCCGAAACCATCCTCGCCCGCCTCGTCCTCAAGGAACGCGTCACCCCCGCCCGCTGGGGCGGCACCGTCCTCGTCGCCATCGGCGTCGCTCTTCTGGCACTCTAGAGAATCCCCCATGGACTGGCTGTTTCTCATCCCCATCGGCTACCAGTTCGTCGCGCTCATTGCGTGCATCAAACGCATGTTCCAGACGCGCCCCCAGCCGGAGGCCATGCCCCCCATCTCCATCCTCAAGCCCGTCCGCGGGGCCGACCCCCTCTTCTACTCCGTCGTCTGCTCCCACGCCCAACAGGATTACCCCCACTTCGAACTCCTCTTCGCCGTCGCCGATATGGACGACCCCGCCGTTCCCATCATTGAACGCGCCATCGCCGAATTCCCGAACCGCCGCATCCGCCTGATCGTCCGAAATACCCAAACCCCTAACCCCAAAGTCGGCGCCCTCATCGACCTCGAAAAGGAAGCCCTCTACGACGTCTTCCTCGTCAACGATGGCGACATCCGCGTCCCCCAGGGCTACCTGAAAACGTTAGCCGCCGAACTCGAACAACCCAACACCGGCCTCGTCACCGCCCTTTACCGCGCCCGCGCCGAACACCTCCCCGGCCAAGTGGAGGCCCTCGGCGTCTCCACCGATTTCGCTCCCTCCACACTAGTCGCCCCTTTCGTCGGCGTCACCGAATTCGCCATGGGCTCCACCCTCTTCTTCCGCCGTAGCGATCTCAATGCCATCGGCGGTTTCGCCGCCCTCGGCGACTACCTCGCCGACGACTACCAACTCGGCCGCCTCATCACCCGCGCCGGAAAGCGCACCCACCTCTCCGCCTGCATCGTCGAAACCAGCCTCGGCGCCCAAACCTGGCGCGACGCCTGGGAGCACCAGCTCCGCTGGGCCCGCACCATCCGCGTCTCCCGCGGCGGCGTCCTGGGCTACCTCGGCTTGCCCGTCACCTTCGGCACGCTATGGGCCCTGGTGGCGTTCCTCACCGGCCATCCCTACATGGGCTTCATCATATTCGCCCTCCGTTTCAACGTCGCCGTCCTCGCCGGCTTGATGATCCTCGAAGACCGCAACGTCGTCTTCCGCCTCTCCCTCCTGCCCCTCCGCGACATGGCCGGCGTCGCCATCTGGTTCGCCGGCCTCTTCGGCAACACAGTCGAATGGGGCGGCCGCCGTCTCACCCTCCATCCCGACGGTCGCATCCGTGACTGAAAAATCTCCCCCCATTCCCACGCCAATCGTGGTATTCTAAAAGACGTCACGCCGTTTATGCGCCCGTAGCTCAGCTGGATAGAGCGTCTGGCTACGAACCAGAAGGCCGGGTGTTCGAATCACTCCGGGCGCACCATAAAAAACTCCGACATATAGTTCGTTGAGTGCCGTGACTAGGTTCGGGAACACAGCGCCGTTTAGGTCGCTGTGCCGGATTTTGTGCGGGGTCTGTGTTTCCTGGGCTTTTCGCATTGCCTCTGGCACCTGCGGGTGGACAGAGTGCCTCGTCGTGGAGAAGTCGCTGTGTCCGGCCAGGTAGGCCAGCGTGTACGGGTCCATGACAGCCGCCCACCGGGTGAGGCAGGTACGCCGGAACGTGTAGATGGGGCAGCGACAGACTTCGGCCAACTCGCACGCCGCCGTGTGCTGCTTCTTGATGCTGAACGGTTCAATGTGACCGCTCCGCGTGGGGGCAGGGAACACCCACTCCGAATCACCGGCAAGCGTCCGCCGCATCTCCAGCACGCTTCGCTCATTGTCCAATTCGTCCAGTAAAGCCGGCTGCCACTCGACGGCGCGTTTCGTCCTCTTCGAGATTCTTTGTTACGGAGAGGTCCATAACAGTCACGCCTTGGCCTGCGCAATTCGGTGCCCGGTTTTCGCCCCGTCGCGCCAGGCGGCATTCAATAGCCTCCCGTATAAAAAGCGAGCTTTCAATCGCTGCCATTCGGAATCGGTAGAATGCTAGTCAACTATCCTGCTATGGAATGGATGAGCGATGTGCATGGGCGGGTGATTAGGGATTTGTTGACTGAGTCTCGCGCGCATTTAGAGGAGGCGTTTGCATGGATCGAAGAGCATTTCTGAATGCGTCGGCGACGACGGCGATGGCAGCACAGACGCCGGCGAGCGAGCCGCGATATGTGGACCGGCGAGCAGCGGCGCACGCATTCCGCCAGCGCGAGGGTGGACGGAAGCCACACATTTTTCTGATCTGCCTGGACATGGTGAGTCCTGATCATTTCCTGCCGGGGCGGCGTCTGCAACGCGAAATGGAGATGCCGGCGATTCGCGGGTTGGCGGCGGATGGAGTTACCTTCAATAACGCATTCTGCACAGTGCCGATCTGTACGCCTTCCCGCGCCTCCATGTACACGGGGAGGTATCCATATGTGTTGGCTAACCCTGGCGGAGGACTTGCGGGCCAGGAAGCGGAGTTGCGTGCGAACGACGTCATCTACCCGGAGTATCTGAAGGCCGCGGGTTACCGGACGAAGCATGTGGGCAAGAATCACACCGGGGCGCAGAAGTTTATGGACGCCTTCGATGAGTTGGACAGCAATTGGAACCGGGCGATGCCGGTACTGCAGGAGGATGAGCGGTATCACGGGTACCTCGCGCGAATGGGAGTGCGATTGCCGCGCTATTCGCGACAGATACAACGGCTGGACATGGACCGCAAGACTCCGGTGGGGACGCTGGGTGGTTGGATTGAGCAGAGCGACGGCAAGGCTTTTCCGGTGGAGGGGCAGTACAGCTGGTATCTTTCCCAATGGGCGATCGAGCGTACGCGCGAGGCGCTGTCGCCTGGGCGAACGGCACCGTTGTACCTGCAACTGAACATCTACGATCCGCATAATCCGTTCACGATTCCGGACGGCTTCCAGAAACGCGAGGCCGACCTCAGGAAGGCAATCGAACTGCCGCTAAGTTACAGGAATATGCTGGCGAGGGATTTTCGGCCGGAGGCGGGGGAACCGGCGATTTTAGATTTCCATCGCCGGTTATGGGGTTTATACGATCCGGAGAAGGCGCGCGACTACATGGTGGCGAATGCGCTAGCTATGGAGGTGATCGACCAGGCGCTAGGGCGTTTTCTGCACGCTTTGAAGGAGATGGGTATTTACGACGAATCGTGGATCATTTTCACGGCCGATCACGGGGAGATGAATATGCATCACGCTCTGGTGGACAAGGGCGCATACCTGCACCCGGAAACACAGCGCGTACCGCTGGTGGTAAAGCCGCCGGTGAGTTTTGGCGCGGCGCGGGGAACGGTGGAGGCTCCGGTGTCTCTGCTCGACCTGGGTCCGACGATTTGTGACGCCGCGGGGGTGGCCCCGGAGGAGCGAATGGACGGCATTTCGTTGATTCCGTATCTGCGAGACCCGGCGGCACAGGGCGATCGCGACTTGGTCTTTCAGAATGGATGGCTTTCGACCGGTAATCCGGCCTGCGGTACACAGCGCTGGGAGCGGAACGGCCGACATCATTTTTTCGTCCACAACCTGGGTTCGGTTAGCGATGAGCTGTACGACTTGAATGAGCCGGACGCACGCAACGTGGCGAGCGAACCGCAGGCGCAGGGTCTGCGCCGGGAGATGAGCCAGCGGATGTTCGCAATTCTGGAGAAGGATACGCGCTGGTCCGGTTACCGGACGGCATTTCGACTTCAACATTACGCTAACTTGAAAAAAGGCTGAGAGACTGCTCAGTCGCTCGCCGGCGCACGGCCGCTGATACCGCCGGATGATAGTATCCCAAACCATGCGACTTTGGACGCTTGGCCTATGTTTACTTGTCGGATGCGCCCCCAATATCCCGCCACCTCCGACTGTTCCTGCTGGAGCTGTGGGGAGGCTTTCAAGGAGGCCGGGGCCCGAGTCGAGCGCGACTTCAGCACTCCAGGCGGGAGGGCCGTGCGAATCTACCTTCCTCTTCGAGTCGCGATGGATATGACGGAAGCCCAAGCGAAGACTTTGGCGTTCGCCGCTGAATCCGACGGAGTGCCGTGACTAGGTTCGGGAACACAGCGCCGTTTAGGTCGCTGTGCCGGATTTTTATCCGCCCTCCCCTCACCCAAAAATTCCTCTTGACCGAGACATCAAGTGGACTTATGTTGTTAACAAGTATTAACGGAGCTACTGCCCGCTAAGCCAGCCGGCTGTCGAAAAGCTCGCCAAGGGCCTCATTCTTCGCATGCGGAGCGCACCCCGCGCACGCAACGGAAAGGACCATGTCGTATGAACCGTTCCTCGGCACTTCTTCTCGCGATCACATTGATCGCTCCCCTCGCCCAGGCCCAAACCGCCCCACCGGCCGACGCCCCCATCCAGATCACACTCGAAGGCGATAACTACGTCATCTACCGCGGCAATACCTTCGACACGACGAAGATCGCCAAGGACCCCAACCCCGTCGTCTCCGCCCAGACGGCGTTCCTCAGCTTCGTCAACGTCGGCGACATCAAAACGCTCAACGGCAAAGCGATGAAAGGGCTCTACTCCGCGCAAGGCCCCGTCGCCATGCCCTATCGCGCCAATCCTGTCGCCGGCCAGCCCATCGCTGACCTGGACTTCGGTGGCATGATGCACTGCGTCTGGCAGATCCTCACGCCCGATGGCAAGTACGTCGGCACCATCATGGACATGGGCATGGTAGGCAATGAACATGTGGTCATGGGCGGCTCCGGCGCCTTCCAGGGCGCTACCGGATTTCATGAGACAACAATATCGGCCACGCCGCAGCGCCAGGCTTCGTCGTCGGAAGACCCGGCCAATCGCCGCAAGCACGGCGGCGGCACGTTCAAGGACGTCTTCTATCTCTATCCAAAGTTCCGCCCCTCCGTCATCGCCACCGCCAACGGCCCAGCCATCGCGCACCAGGACGGCAAGTTGGTCACCACCGCCAACCCAGCCTTGGCTGGCGAAACCCTCACCCTCTGCGCCACCGGCCTCGGACCCACCACTCCCGCCGTCCCCTTCGGCCAGCCCTTCCCCACCGCAGCCGAATCGCGCGTCAACGCCCCCGTCGACGTGCTGATCAACGGCAAGCCGTTCGACGTTCTCTACGCCGGCGGCACTCCCGGCGCCGTCGATGGCTATCAGGTCAACTTCCAGCTGCCATCGGGCTTGGTCACCGGGACGGTCAGCCTGCAGTTGATCATGGCCTGGATCCCCGGTCCCGCCGTCTCGCTGCCAATCAAATAATCGCTAGCCATGATAGTTTTTCCCCGCCAAATCCGCCATGGACTGGTGGAGATAAACAAACCAATCATGCACACCTTTGCCGCCATTCTGTTCCTGGCCATGCCCTTCACCCAGGCCGCCGAGAAGCACCCCTGGGCCAGTTTCAAGCCCGGCAGCTACGCCAAGATGAAGAGCACCATGCAGACCGGCCCCACCAAAATGGTCAGCGAAATGACCCAGACCCTCATCAGCGTCGACGCCAATAACGCCGTCGTCGAAATCGAGACCAAGGCCATGGGCCAGTCCAACAAGTCCCGTGTCCCCATGCCCCTGAAGGCCGCCGCCAACAACACCGCCGCCGCCCAGGCCAAGCCCGTCGCCACGACCAATGAAACCATCACCGTCGCCGGCAAAGCCCTCGCCTGCAAGTGCGTCGAAGTCGAAACCAACACGAATGGCATGAAGACGCTGTCCAAGGCCTGCTCCAGCGACGCCGTCCCCGGCGGAGCCGTCTAAGTGGTGACCAAAACCACCGGCGCCATGAAGTCGGAAACCGTCTCCGAACTCGTAGAATTCGCCGCCAAGTAGTCAATCAGGCTCCACCACGAAACCCCACACGGGGACACCCGCGGGCCGCAGGCCGGGTGTCCCCAGACGCGCCCCACCCCGGATTCCCCCTGGAGCCGTGCTACCGGAATAGTCCGTAATTACGGAAATTCCCCACCCCTAAGCCGGCATCGCCTCCAACCGTCGCAGCCGCGCTTCCAACTTCTCCAACAGCTCCTCCCGACCAAACGTCAAATGCCGCCGCATCGCCTCGCTCGCCGCGGCCGCGTCGGTCCCCGTCAACGCCTCCGCCAGCGAAGTATGAAACCGCGCCGGCGAATCCAGCCACTCCGCCGCCGTGTCGTACAGCCAGTTCAGCGTCAACACGTGGTTCCGTTCCATCGCCTGGCCCAGCGCCGGACATCCCGTGCACTCGGCAATCCGCATGTGAAATCGCATGTGCCGCTGGTGCAACTCAAAAACCTCTTCCGCGTTCAGCTTCCCCTTCGCCGCCCGCCCATATCCCTTGTCCAGCCACCCAGCCAGACCCAGAATCTCCGTCCGCTCCGCCGGGCTCGCCTTCTCCGCAAACAGCCGTGCCGAATGCGTCTCCAACGCCTCACGCACCGTATAATGCCCCCGCACATCCGCGGTCGTCGGTATCCGCACCCGCGTACCCACCCGCGGTCGGCTCTCCACCAACTCCTCTGTCTGCAGCCGCTGCAGCGCCTCGCCCACCGGCACGATGCTCACCCCATACTCCGCCGCCACCTGCCGTCGCGACAGCGGCGAACCCAACGGAATTTCGCCAGACAGTATACGCATCCGAATGTTCTTGTAGACCATCTCGGACAAACTCGGTACGGAGTGGTTCGGTTTCACGTTTTCCCTTCAGTTTACATCGGATAACCGGGATCATATAATAACTCCGCCCATGACCCGCCGCACCCTCCTCGCCGCCGCCCTCGCCGCCGCCAACCCCAAGCGTCCCTTCGCCTTCGGCTGCAAAGGTTACCCCAACTGGCCCCTCCCCAAGGCGTTCGAATTCTCCGCCCAACTCGGCTACACAGGCCTCGAACTCCTCGCCCCCGTCAAAAACGACCCCACCGAAATCCGCGCCCTCGCCAAAAAATACCGCCTCCCCGTCGTCGCCATCATGGAGGATCTCCGCCTCACCGGCGACCCCGCCCCCCATCTCGCCCGCCTCGAAACCACCCTCAAACTCGCCGCCCAAATCGGCCGCCCGGTCGTCGAAACCGTGGTCGGCGGCCTCCCCCCCGAATGGGAAAAGTTAAAGCCCCAATTTGCCGAACGCCTCGCCCCCTGGGCCCGCCTGGCGGAAAAACACAAGGTCCCCGTCGCCATCAAAGCCCACATCGGCTCCGCCCTCCACCTCCCCGAAGACGCCGCCCTCCTCTGCCGCCAACTCGCCTCGCCCTATCTCAAAATCAACTACGACTACTCCCACTTCCAGCTCCAAAAGCTGGATCTCGAAACCACCCTCCGCGCTGCCCTCCCCCACATCGCCATGATCCACGTCAAGGATTCCACCGGCGCGCCCCCCGCCCACCGCTTCCTCCTCCCCGGCGAAGGCACCATCGATTACACCGCCTACGCGGCTCTCTTAAACCGCCTGAACTACCGCGGCCCCATCGTCGTCGAAGTCTCCGCCCACGTCCTCGCCAAACCCAACTACGATCCCGAAGCCGCCGCCCGCCAGGTCGCCGCCACCGTCCTCCCCAAGTTCAAATAACTACCCTATGGGCTACCACTGCCAAACCCCACTCCACCGGGGACATGGCGAGCAACACCTCCCATAAAACCACCCCGGTCCGAAAAAATAGCCGTGTTCCCCAAGACGCGATGCAACCCACCGAAGAAACGCAAACGCCCTAAATTCCCCCAATCGCCTCCGCCGCCAATTCAAACGACCGCAACCGGTCCGCATGCGAATACGCATCACAAGTCAACACCACCTCGTCCACCCCCGTCGCTTCCAAAAACGAAGCAAACCCATCCCGCACCCGTCCCGGCCCCCCAATAACCGCCACCGCCAACTTCCCCTCCACCACCTGCCGCTCCGCCTCGTTCCACAACCCCTCCATCGATTCCACCGGCGGCATCATAAACAACGCCTCCCCCCGAATCAACTTCAAAAACCTCAGCTTCGGCGAAGTCGCCAACCGCTCCGCCGCCGCGTCCGTATCCGCCGCGATCACCGGCACCCCAGCCATCACATAAGGGGCATCCAAAAACCGCGAAGCCCGGAACTGCGCCCGGTACAACCCAATCGCATCCATCAATAAATCCGGCGCAAAATGGCTCGCAAACGCAAACGGCAACCCCAACTTCGCCGCCAACTGCGCACTGAACGTGCTCGACCCCAACAAATAAATAGGGACATTCGTCCCCGCCCCCGGATACGCCCCCACCAACTGCCCCGCCACCGCCTCCCCCAAATACCCCATCAACTCTTCCAACAGCTCCGGCAAATCATCCCCTGTCTGCCGCAGCGCGCGCCGGATCGCCCGCGCCGTGTACCCATCCCCGCCCGGCGCCCGCCCAATCCCCAAATCAATCCGCCCTGGATACAAAGTCTCCAACGTCCCAAACTGCTCCGCAATCACCAGCGGCGCATGGTTCGGCAACATAATCCCGCCAGACCCCACCCGGATCCGCGACGTCTCCCGCGCCACATGCCCAATCAACAAAGGCGTCGCCGCGCTCGCAATCCCCGGCATGTTGTGGTGTTCCGCCAGCCAGAACCGTGTAAATCCCCACTGCTCCGCATGCTGCGCCAAATCCACCGTATTCCGAAACGTCTCCCCAACGGACCCACCACTCCGCACCGGAGCCAAGTCCAAAATCGAGTACTTCACCGTGCCCACTTCACAGCCGCCGTCGCCACCGCCGCTCCCATCTTCTCCGCGTTCCCCTGCTGCTTGGCGTCTTTCAACAACCCGTCTTCGCCAAACGCCTCATGCGCCTTCGAAATACAAACCTGCCCCGGCAGCACCAGCGCATTCAAATTCCCCAAAACCGACCGCACATGCACCAACCCCCGCATCCCACCCAGCGCCCCCGGACTCGCGCTCAACAACCCCACAACCTTGTCCCCAATCGTATCCGCCACCGACACCCGCGAAACCCAATCAATCGTATTCTTAAACACCGCCGTCATTGAGCTGTTGTACTCCGGACAAGCCAGCAACAACCCCTCGTGCGACCGGAACAACTCCGCCAGCGCCACCCCATTCGCCGGCACGCCAGAGGCCTCTTCCAAGTCCCCGTCATAAACCGGCAACTCATAATCGCGCAGGTCAATCAGCGTCACCACCGCCCCGGCCCGCTCCGCCCCGGCCGCCGCAATCGCAATCAGCTTCTTGTTAAACGACTCGCGCCGCAAACTCCCCGCAAACGCCAAAATACGAACTGGTTCCATACTTCAGCGTACCTGACCGAAATACGCCTCCGGTATCGTCGCCGATTCCCGCCGCCTGACAACCCGCCCAAACACCACCGCCCGCGCCACCGTCTGCCCCACAATCACCTCCGGCCCCGCCAGGTCTTCGAAGTCATACCGCCGCAAAACCCCAGGCAGAACGACATCAAAAATCTGCCGCTGAATCGGCGTAGTAGCCAACACCCGATACGACGCCGGCAAATCCTCCACCACCAAATTCCGCAAACGCGAATCCACCACCGCCGCATGCAACAGCGCCACCCCCGGGTTCCCCCGTGCAAACGCAATGAACCGCCCGCTCAACAACCCCCGCGCCGCCAAATAGTCCATCCCACCCACTATGTCCCCCATCCGCAAACCCGTCACAGTCTTCCCCACCATCAGCGCCAACCAAGTCGACCGGTCCTGCGGAAACCACTCCGCCGAATACGTGCTCTTCCGGTCCGCCGTGTCGCCAATCAGCGCGGTGTCCAACGCCAGCACCGCATACCCCGCGCCAGCAATCTCCCGAGCCGACTTCGCACTCTTCCCCAACGAATCCACCACCAAAGCAGTCCCCTTCGAAACCTCCGGCAAATACAACTTCGCCGGCACCCGCCGCCCTCCCGCCACCGCGTACATCAACGATTCCACCCGCACCCCGCCCGCCAACTCCGCGCCCAACTTATCCACCACCAACTCCCCCGTCCGCGCCTCATACCGCGTCACCGCCATCACCGCCGCCTTCAAATCCGAACCCTCTTTCCGAATCCCCGCAAACCGCCGCATGTTCATCGTGCTAGCCGTCTCGCCCCCCAGTGAAGTCGAAACCTGCCCCGTCGCAGTCGCGTTCAAATCCTCCTCCAACTCCACCTGAAACCGAGGCTCCGGCGCCGGCCCTGCCACCCCCTGCAACCACTTCCGCATCCACCCATAAATCGCCCCCCGCGTATCGGCCCGCATCCCGTGATCCCCCGGCGCCGTGAACCAAGCAATCTTGTCCTCCGCCCCAAACCGGTTGTAGATAAACTTCGCTTCCTCATAAGTCCGCCGCGCCCCCGCCAGCGGAAAAAAGTCCTCGGTAGTCGAAGCAATCAAGTAAGGCCGCGGCGCCGCGGCAATCAAGAAATCGCCGTGGTCAAACCCCTCCCGCAACTGATCCGGAAACTGCTGCTCGGCGTCCTGCGGCCCCGTCCCGCCCAGCTGTTCTTCCCAAGAGGTGATGTAGCAAGCCGGTGCAGCGGCCTTAACCCGTTCGTCCAAAGCCGCCAAATAAGCCGTCAGCGTCCCGCCCCCGGAACACCCCGCCACCCCCATCCGCGAAGCGTCCACGTCCGCCCGCGCAGCCAAAACATCCAACGCCCGCATCCCATCCCAAATCATCTGCCGAGCCAAACTCTCCCCGCCCAACAGCGCCTGCACGCCCACCATCTGATGCTCCACCGTCGTGCCGCCAACCTTCGAATCCCCCAGCTCCGAATCAAAGAAAATCCGCCGCTCCCCCTGCCCCAACGGGTCGTAAGTCAGAACCACAAACCCATACTTCGCCAACCCAATCCCCAGACTCTGATAAAGCTCCCGCGCCTTCGCCGTCAGTGAATGCCCCGTGGGCTGCACAACGGCCGGAAACGGTCCCTTGCCCGTAGTCGGGACATACAAATTCGCAGTCACAAAAAACCGAGGCTGCGACTCAAAGACGATCTTTTCCACCCGATACCCATCGCGTACAATCTCGCCCGTCTTGCGAACATGCAGCGGTGTCCGCTCAGAAGGCAGCCCCCCGATCCACCGCAACAACTTCGCCCGCACCCCGTCCCCATAAGCGCGAATCTCCGCCGGAGTCCGCAGCGCCGAAACGACCTTCCGCCGCCCCGCCAGCTGTTCTTTGGCAATCGTCTCCAGCCAAGGATATAGCGCCTGCCCCGGCAACAAAGGCAAGCCCAAAACCAACAAAAAGAGGAGTCTCATCCGCAACTAACTTAATACAAAAAAGGGGTAGAGACAGGCGCGAATTGTATTTGAGGCGTGAAGCAGACGCGTCTGCCACCACCCCCACCCAACGCACCCCGGGAAAGGGAAGGAAGAAAGGGAAGGAAGAAAGGGAAGGAAGAAACAGGAAGAAGAGCGGCGCGTCCTCCGAAGACCGCGCCGCTCCCCCCAAAAACTACTTCTTCGGAAACGGCTTCCGGGGCACCGTCCCGCACTTCTCAAACTCCTCCATCATCGTCCCCATCGCCAACCCGGCCAGCTTCACTCCGGCCCCCTTCAACGCACCGTTAATCTCCTTGCTAACGGTCAACCCCGCCAGCTTCGTCAACGTGTACGCCAACTCCAACTGCTCCGCCGCCGAAATCACCTTCCACGGAATCGGATCCGGCTCCGCCACCGGCACCCACGGACCCGGCCACGGCCAGGGCCACGGCGGACACAGCTCATCCCCCGGCTCCCACGAAGCCGTCAAAGACGTAGCCGCCTGCTGCGCCATCCCCCGCGACAGCTCCATCACTTCCTTCGCCATCGCCTTATTGGCAATCGCCCCGGCCACAGACCGCACCACATCGGCCACCAGCAACTCCACGTACGCATTCGAAAAAACAAGCGGCGTATGCGGCTTCAACGCATCCAACGCCTTCGGGTTCAATTTGCCAATAAAATCGGCCTTTGAACGAATCTGACCCAAATTAGCCACGGTTCCTCCTTCAGGAAGCAATAAGGTTGATAGAAGGCCCCAGCGCGGCAAACTCTACTGTTCGCGGCGCCTGCACGGGGCCCATTGTCTATTCGAGTAGTGCAGCCCAACCAACCAGCGTTTCACCCAATCTGATAACTTTTCCAAAGGCCAAATGGAAAACAGCTACTGGGACCGCACCGACACCTTCGCCAGGAAAATGCAGCTCGCCGAGCAAGCCTTCGCGAAGAAGGATCTCCGCCTCGCCCGTGCGCTCCTCGCCTCCGCCCGCAGCACCGTCCAACAAGCCCAACAGGAAGAGGACTCCCTCGGAACCCCCTTCCCAGGCCCCGCCCGCGACGTCGTCACCCTCCCCGCCCCCTGGCAACAATGGGCCAAAGGCTGGACGAAATACGTCGTCGTCCACCTCGATGAAACCGCCGGCGTCGGCCGCCCGCCCGAACCCGTCGAACTCGTTCTCCGCGCCGAAACCATCTCCCTCGCCCGCGAACTCCGCGTCGCCCAAGTCGACGGCCCCACCCTCCGCGAAGTCTCCTCCCAGGTCTTCTCCGAAATCCAACGAGGTCCCGCCCGCTTCTGCAAGATAATCTTCTTCGCCTCCGGCGGCCCCCACCAACGCCAGACATTTCTCCTCTTCTACGGCAACCCCGATGCCGAACTCCCCGACTACCCCTCCGACCTCAAAACCACCGGCGAAGGCTTCGCCCTCGACATCGAAAACGATTTCTTCAAGGCCTCCCTCTCCCGTCAAATGGGCCAGCTCGAACGCCTCACGTTCAAACGCGAACACGGCCTCGAACTCTTCGCCGGCGGCGAAGGCCACGGCGAGCCACCCGGAATCGATTGGGCCCACGACTACGTCACCAACGGCAACATCCAGAAGATGCGCATCACCCTCTGGGACTCGTGCCCCGACTACGAAGTCATCCGCGGCCCGCTCTGCACCATCGTCCGCCGCTGGGGCTTTCCCCACTCCCCCATCCACCCCGTCTTCTCCCCCGCCCGCGTCCATTTCGATGTCGAATACCGCTTCTACGCCGGCGTCCCCTGGTTCATCAAATCCGGAAAAACCGACATCGTCCAGGACGTCGAAGTCGATGCGCTCAGAGACGACGAATGGGTCTTCTCCGGCCAGTCGTTCACCGAAATGGTCTGGATGGGCCCCGACCAGAAACTCCGCTCCGGCCCCGTCGACCCCGCCCTCTCCGACAAACTCTCCGCCGTCGGCTTCTATCACAAAACCGCCGAAGACGGCTTCATCGCCCTCTTCCTCGAACACCGCGGCGAGAACATCGGCGAACTCCGCCACAACGCCAGCCCCCAGATGTTCTACAAGTGGCACGGCCCCGTCTGGAGCCGCTACCCGCTCCCCACGAAATCCCTAAAAGCCGGCATGGCCCTGCACCAGAGGAACGCCTACCTCGCCCTCCGCTACACCGAAGCCGACGGCCCGCGCCTGGTCGAAGGCGTCCGCCAACGCATGCTCAACCCGCTCACAATCTCCCCCGGCGACCTCCCCAAAACCCTAACCACCACCGAATCGCAAACCCGCCTCGCCCGCCCCGGCGAAGCCGCCGACAGCCCCATTCCCAAAAGCGCCATCTGGGACGCTCTCCGCGACTGCAAGGACGAGCAGCTCTACAAAAGCGACGTCAGCGTCGTCGACCTCGGCCTCGTCTACGACGTCCGCGTCCGTGCCGACACGGTGTACCTCGTCATGGCCATGCCCCACCGCGGCCGCCCCCGCCTGGGCTTCTTCTCCTACGGCTCCGGCGGCAACTCCATGCCCGTCCGCCAGCGGCTCATGCGGATCCCCGGCGTCCGAAAAGTAGTCTTCGAACAACGCTGGGACCCGCCCTGGTCCTCCAACAACCTCACCGCTGAAGGCCGCAAAAAACTCGGCCTCTAATCTCACCAACGCAGCGAAACCCCACCCCGGGGACATTCGTGCCGGAGGGAGCGCAGCGACCGTAGGCCGTGTGTCCCCCAGACGCCGAACATCCAACCCCCTACTCCTTCTTCCGCAAAGTCGGATAAGTAATCCCGAGTTGCTCCAAATACGTCGGATACTTCGAAGCATCGTAGTAGAACTTCCGCATCTGCTCCCGGTACTTCGCCATCTTCTCCGCATTCAACTCAATCGCCGGCATATCCGTCTCCCCAATCAGCGGCTGATACTTCATATCCTTCGTCTGCACTTCCCGCAAATACTTCCACGCATCCGCAATCAACTCCGGCTTCAACAAAAAGTCCAACGCCGTAGTCGCCTGCACCTTCGCCCCCACCGTCGACCCCTTGTGCGCAATCGGCGTCGCCATCGAAACCGCGTTCGCCCAGTGATGCCCCGGCAGGTTCGGAATATTCGCCGGATACCGCAAATACACCATCGGCACCACCCACGAAATATCCCCGATGTCGTCCGTCCCCCCGCCCTTCCACGGCTGCGGCGCCTCCAACGGCTTCACCTTCTCCGGCAGCGGCTCCACTTTGGGCGACCGCACCTCCCGCTGAATCTCCTTCGCCAGCGTCTGGTCCGCCTCCGTCCAAACCGGCATCCCCACCATGTCGATGTTCTTCTGCTGCACCTCCGCCACCACTTTGTTCAAATGGTACGGCCATGCCGACCCCACGATCCGCTGACTCGTCGTCGTGCTCGTCGCCATCGCCGCCGCCTTCGCCATCGTCGCGCCAAACTCCTGCAGCTCCTTAATCCGCGGGAAATCCTGCTCCCGGAAGTAGTACCAAACCGTCGCCTCCTCCGGCACCACATTCGGCTGATCCCCGCCATTGGTAATCACATAATGCGACCGCTGCTCCGGCCGCAAATGCTCGCGCTTCATATTCCACATCGTGTTCATCAGCTCAACGGCGTCGAGCGCGGACCGCCCCTTCCACGGCGCCCCCGCCGCATGCGCCGCCTCGCCCTTAAACGTGAACTGAATCGACACCAGCCCGCTGTTATTCGCCGGCTGCCCCCACGAAGTCGCCAGCTCCGCCCCCACGTGCGAACCCAGCATAATGTCGACGTCTTTAAACAACCCCGCCCGCACATAAAACGCCTTCGTCGCCACCAGTTCTTCCGCCACCCCCGGATACACCTTCAGCGTTCCTTTGACCTTGTTTTTAATCATGAGGTCCTTCAACGCCAGCGCCGCCACAATGTTCACAGCGTTCCCGGAGTTGTGCCCTTCGCCATGCCCCGGCGCGCCCTCAATCATCGGGTCGTGATACGCCACGCCCGGCTTCTGATTGGCGCGCGGAATCCCGTCCAGATCGGTGATGAACCCAATCACCGGCTTGCCGCCATTCGCCCAAGTGGCCACCCAAGCCGTCGGAATCCCGGCCACCCCGCGCTCCACAGTAAACCCGTTCTTCTCCAATAGCGCGGTCAGATACTTCGAAGTCTCCACTTCCTGGAAACCCAACTCGCCAAAGCTGAACACGGTATCGACAATCTCCTGCACCTGCTTGGTGCGTGTGTCGATATTGGCAATGGCGTCTTTCTTCAGTTGGTCAAGGGTAGCGGTTTGCGCGAACGTGGCACTGGCAACAAGCACGAAAAAAACCAAGGATCGGATTCGCATTTGGAAATAGGTTACTATTCCGCAGTGAACTCCGGCTGGCTTTTACTCATCCTCCCCGGCCTGATCTGGGGCGCGTCCTTCCTCTTCATCGCCGAAGGCCTGCGCGCCATCAGCCCCAACGGCCTCGCCTTCTTCCGCATCGCCATCGGCTTTCTCACCCTCGCCTGCTTCCCCTCGGCCCGCAAACCAGTCGACCGTGCCGACTGGCCCGCCGTCTTCTGGCTTGGCGTCCTCTGGTTCGCTTTCCCCTTGACGCTCCTCCCCTACGCCGAACAGCGCGTCAGCTCCGCCCTCACCGGCATGCTCAACGGCGCCAACCCCCTCTTCGCGACGCTGGTCGCCGGTTGGCTCTCCGGCGCCGCCCCCAGCCGCGCCGTGACGATCGGCCTCGCCATCGGCATCTCCGGCGCGGTCATCATGGCCATCCCCGCCGCCAGCGAAGGCGCCAGCAGCGCCATCGGCATCGCCCTGATCGTCACCTCGCTCATTTCCTACGGCATCGCCTTGAGCATCGCCCGCCGCCTGCAGCAGAAGTACGGCGCAGTCCCCGTCATCTGGCGCGCACAAGCCGTTGCCATCGCGCTCACCGCCCCCTTCGGCATCCCCGATCTCATCAACGCAAACTGGACCCCCATCCCCCTGTTATCGATGCTAGCCCTCGGCATCTTCGGCACCGCCATCGCCAACGTAGTGATGGCGAAGGCCGCCGGCCACTTCGGCGCCAGCCGCGCCTCCAGCACGACGTTTCTCATCCCCGTAGTCGCCCTAGCCCTCGGCGTCCTCCTCCGCAACGAAACAGTAGCGCCGCTCTCCCTGGCCGGCGGCGCCATCTGCCTCCTCGGCGCCTACCAAATGAAGCGCAGCCTCTAATTTGCAGCGAATTCAAAATCCATATATTGACAGAAGTCTATATAGATGTAAGTCTATATAAGTGAGCCACCTGGACCAAGCCTTTGCCGCACTGGCCGACCCCACTCGACGTGGAATCGTCGCGCATCTCGCTCGCAGCGAGGCATCCGTATCCGACTTGGTCGGCCTCTTCTCTTTAACCCAACCGACGATCTCCTCGCACCTCAAGGTGCTGGAATCGGCGGGGTTGATTTCGCGCAGTCGCCGGGCCCAGTCGCGGCCCTGCAAGCTGGAGACGGAACAGCTGAAGGCCGTCACGGGTTGGTTGGACGAAGTGCAAGCGATTTGGGAAGGCAACTACAAGCGGCTCGACGCACTACTCGTCGAGTTGAAGCACGCACAAAAAGGGGCGCGAAAGAAATGAAACCTGCTGAAGTGAGCACGCCGTCAGATCGGGAAGTACTGGTGAAACGGAGCTTCGATGCGCCGGTCAATCTCGTCTGGCAGGCATATACGGACCCCGTGTTGATGCGTCGTTGGCTAACCGCCATGCCCGGATGGACGATGCCGGTTTGCGAGATGACGACCAAAGTGGGCGGGACGTATCGCTGGCGCTGGCGAAATAGCAACAGCGGCCAGGAGTTCGGGTTCTTCGGAGAGATGCTGGAGGTCGAGTGGCATGCCAAGATCGTGCATACCCAGATCTACGACCCCGGCGACGGTGCATTTGGATCGATGGGAGATGAGCCGACGATCATCACCGTCACCTTCAACGAGACCAACGGGATCACGAACGTGGCGACCTCCATCAAGTACGCTTCGCAGGCGGATCGCGATGCGGCCATCTCCACCGGCATGACCGATGGAATGGAGATGAGCTACCAGGCTCTGGATGGAGCGTTGGCGGGCTAGGTCGCGGCCCCTTACCGCGGATGCCAACGACGCCCCGGTACAATCCAAAGATGACAACAAGGGCCACCGTCGCCGAATCGCGCGCGTTCGCCAGTTGGCTGGATTATCAGGCAGCGCTCAAGCGCGCCATCGCACCCCTGACCGATGAGCATCTGGCGCAGCGGCTCCTGCCAGGCCGCCGCACGCCCGGCGAAATAGCCGAGCACATCGTCTTCGGACGGGCCTTCCATCTAGCCCGAATACTGGGAGCGGATGCCACTACGGAACTGGCCTCGTACCAGCGGTGGGATGACGACGGCGACCCGCCCCGGACCGCGGCCGAAATCGTCCACGGACTGGAAGTGACCTGGCGGATCATCGCCAGCCGGCTGATGCGTGGCTCCTCGGCCGACGCCGTCAATGAGGAGGTCGCCCAAACGATCTGGGGACTTCTGGATCACGACCTGCCTCACGCCGGACAACTGTCGCTCCTCCTGCGAGCAATGGGCCTGCCTGGCGTAGACATCTAATAACACCGCCGCGCGCGCCGCCGCCTACCCCATCAAATCCCGCTCAAACGCCGCCGCCGCCCCCGCCCCCTCCATCAACCCCAACGCCTCCCGCCGCTTCTCCTCCGCCGCTTCCAACAAACCCTCCGCCCGCAACACCGCCCACTCCGCCCGCCGCACACTCCACACCTGCACATACGGCCCCGGCTTCAACTGCTCCAACCACGCCCGCCCCTCCGCCGCCTGCCCCCGCCGCGCCGCCGTAAACCACGCCGCCTCCACCAGCACCCCTGGCCGCAGGTACGGCGGCGTCACATCCAAGTACGAAATCATCCGGTCCAGCCACCGCCCCGCCTCCTCCTCCCGCCCCGAATCCAGCTCATAAAAAAACAAAGCCGACGCCACGATCACCCCGTCCACCGACCCATCCACCCAATCCTCTCCCGCCGCGCCCAAATCCCAATCCCGCGGCCGCACCTCAACCCGGATCCGCCCCAGCGTCAACCACCGCACCGCCTCCATCCCGCCCCGCCGCAGCATCAGAAACCGGCCCCCGTCACTCACATACCCCCCGATCGCCCCCGGTATCGACGTCATCACCGCAATCGCCAACGAAAACCCGCCCGTCAACGCCCCCAGCAACGACGCCAGCCCGCTCGACGCAAAAAACACCACCCATCCCAAAATCCCCAGCACCAACGAAGCCAGCGGTCCGCCCACAATCATCCGCATCGCCCCCCGTCGCATATCCACCCCCGGCAACGGCAGCGTCACCGCAATCCCCCCGGCCCGCCCCAGATCCCGGTTCGCACGCAGCCGCAGCCGCCCTTCCTCCCGCACCAACGTAAACGGCCCCACTGCTAGCAGTTGAAACCGGAACCCCGCGCTCACCCCGCCCACAATGTGCCCGGTCTCATGCGCCAGCAACACCAGGAACATCACCAACCCAATCAGCAGAAACAGCACCGGTCCCGACACCGGCAGCGGCGCCCGCGCCATCCGCCCGCCCATCAACTTCCCCAGCAGCAACCCGGTCCCCAGCGCCGCCGCCATAAACGCCACCAGCCGCAGGCCCTTTTTCATAAACCAAGCACCATCACCGGAATCTTCGTGTCCACCCGGAACGGCCACTCCCCGCGCCCGCCCGCTCCCCACGCCAAAAACGTCCCGTCCGTCTTCACAGCGAACGAATTATTCCCCGCTGCGAACACCGCCCGCACCCCCGCCAGCCGCACCGTTACCGGCCGCTCCTGAAAGTCTGCGCTCACCCCCGCGCCAATCTGCCCCCAGTCGGTGTTCCCCCACCCGCGCAACGTCCCGTCTTTCAATAGCGCCAGCGTCTGCCGGCCCGATCCCACCGCAATCGCCGTCACCCCCGCCACCCCGGCCACCTTCTGCGGCACCAGCTCCCAGCCGTTATTCACCCCCGGCGGATCCGTCCGCGTCCCATTTCCAAACTGCCCCTGCCAGTTGCAGCCCCACACCCACACCGTCCCGTCCCGCTTCAACACGGTCGATACGCCCTGCCCCGCCGCCACCGCCGCCACTCCCGTCAACCCCGGCACCGCCTCCGCCGCGTCCATCGGAATCTCCCGCCGCGGCGCCCGCCCCAGCGCCCCGCACGCATTCGACCCCCACGCAAACACCCGCCCATCCCCCGTCAGCCCTAGCGCATGGTCCGATCCAATCGAGACATCCACCATCCCCGCCAACCCCGGCACCACCACCGGCGTCAACGCCGCTGGCCCGCCCTCCCCGTACCGCTTCGGACGCAACCCGTCCCCAATCAATCCCGCATCCCGCGCGCCCCACGCCATCACCGTCCCGTCCTGGCAAACCACCACCGCCGCCCCGCCGCCCGCCGCAATCCGCTTCGCCGGACAAACCCCCGCCACCACCGCCGGCGCCTCATTCTTCCAACTCACAACAACCCCATCCGCCAACACCGCAAACAGCGTCTCCCCCAACGCCGCCACATCCACAGCCTTCCCCGGCAGCGCCGCCGCCACCGGTTGCTTCCCCCAATACAGCACGCTCCCATCGGCCCGCAGCGCCACCTTCGCCGAACTCCCGGCCACCTTCGTCACCTGGCCCGCCAATGCCAGTCCAGCCAACACCGGCAGCAATATCACCCTCATTCCTCCATTACACTACGGGGATGCGCCCCGCCTGGCTCCTGCTGGCCGCCCTCCTCCAATCCACCCCCGCTCCAAAGTCACCGGCCAGTTCAACGGCTAGAACGTCTACGACGGCGACGCTCTGCTCATCACCGGCGCCAAACCCCCAGCGCGACAAGAAAGGCAGCTGGTATTGGAACCCCATCGATGCCCACGCCAAAGCCGCCGCCCGCCTCGCGGCGCTGAGCCCAGACACCGGCAAGCCCCAATGCCAGTCGCTCGTAACGGAATAACATGAACTACTTCGACAAGCCCCGCTCGGTTCCCCAACTGCTCTGGGTCAACTCCTTCGGCCGCTGCGCCAAACTCGATATCGGCCGCCTCGTCCCCCGCCCCAGGGCTGCCGAGCTCGACTGGAACCGAATTCCGGCTCTGTTAGTCCCTTAGTTCTGCTATACTTTTTTAATCTCGCTGGCGTGCATGTGTTCCACGCCTAGAAGTACGGAGTATGCTCCGCGTCCGGAGCTTTTGCTTAAACCTAAACTTTCAGGAGGCGTCCTTCATGATGGTTCGCATTGCTGTATTGATCGCCCTGTCGATCAGCGGTTTATTTGCGCAAAGCACCAGCGGCACGCTGGTGGGAACGGTCCGCGATTCTTCCGGTGCTGAAGTAGCAGGCGCCAAGGTCCGCGTTACCAACACCGGTAACGGAGCGGTTATCGAAATCGCGTCCAATGCCAACGGCGACTACGTTGCCCCTAACCTTTCCCCGGCCAGCTATCAGATCCGCGTTGAACACGCCGGTTTCCGATCGGTCGACATCAAGCAGATCACGCTGCTCACCAACCAGACCATCCGCAACGACATCCGCATGGAACCGGGCGACTTGCAACAGTCCATCTCGGTCGAGGCCGCCGCGCCCGTCGTCAGCTCGGAAAGCTCCTCGGTCGCCAGCAACGTCGACGCCCACACCGTCGTCACCCTGCCCCTGAACGGCCGCACGCTCGATCGCCTGATCCAGATCACCGCCGGCAACACCTCCGACAGCGCGTCGAACCCCAAGCTCGGCGGCTCGCTCCACTGGGGCGGCAACTTCTTCACCATCGATGGCGTTGCCTTCAATGACACCGGCAACGGCGGCGCGTCGTACTCCTACCAGACCGCGCTGACGACGACCCCCTCGGTCGACACGATTCAGGAATTCAAGATCGAAACCAACAACGCCAAGGCCGAACACGAAGGCTCGGCGGCCATCTCGCTCATCACCAAGAGCGGCACCAACCAGCTCCACTTCACGCTGTTCGAATTCAACCGCAACCGCGTCGCCGCCGCGAAGGAATTCTTCGCCACCGGCCTGCCCAAGCCTCCCTACAACCGCAACGAGTTCGGCGCCACCGCCGGCGGCCCGGTTGTGAAGAACAAGACGTTCTTCTTCAGCTCCTACGAAGGCCTCCGCCAGCGCACCGCGCGCTCCAGCGTGTTGAGCGTCGGCAACGCCGCCATGCGCGCCGGGAACTTCGGCGGCCTCGGCACCATCACCGATCCGCTGGCCGGCGGCACGCCATTCCCGAATAACGTCATCCCGACGAACCGCCTGAGCCCGCAGGCCCAGACGCTGGTCAACTACGTGCCCCTGCCCAATCAGGCCGGCACCATCGGCGCCAGCGGCCCGGCCAATAACTACGCCGTCAACGTCGGCAACGTGCTCGACGTCAACCGCTACACCGCCAAGGGCGACCACATCTTCAACCAGAAGAACTCCATCTCGGCCACCCTCAGCTACTCCAAGGGCTCGCCCTACTTCGTCGCCCTCGGCACGCCGGCCAACTACGGCAACTTCGGCGACGGCGGCTACATCACCAAGAGCGCTTCGCTCGGCTACAACCGGACGTTCACGCCGACCATCCTGAACGAGTTCCGCTACTCCTACTTCAGCCATGCCTCCATCCGCATCGGCCAGAACACGAACTTCGATCCCACCACGATCTTCCCCACGCTCTACAAGCCCCTGCCCATCGGCGGCTTGCCGAACGTTTCGATCGCCGGGTTCCAGGGCATCGGTGACTCCGGCGGCTCCGACCGCGCGCCGCAGATCACCCAGCAGTTCACCGACAACCTGTCCATCGTCAAGGGCGCGCACAACATCAAAATGGGCGCCGACATCGGCTTCAGCCGCGTGTCGTCCAATCCCGCCGCCGGCGGCACCGCCTTCGGCTCCTTCAGCTTCCAGAACCGCTTCTCCGGTAACGCCTACAGCGACTTCCTGCTCGGCTACCCCGTCAGCTCCGCCCGCGCCACGCCGAACCTGAGCAACCTGCTCTCGAACACGCGCTACGGCCTCTACATCCAGGACGACTGGAAGGTGAACTCCAAGCTCACCCTGAACTACGGCATGCGCTACACGTTGCAGACCCAGGCCCAGGAACGCGACGGCTCCTTCGCCAACTTCGACTTCGGCAAGGGCGCCTACGTCATCCGCACCGAAGGCGGCAAGCTCCCGCGCCTGGCCATCCCGCGCCTGCTCTCCGCTTACCCCTACGTGGAATCGGAAAAGAACGGCTGGGGCAGCAACGTCATCACCGCCGACCACAACAACTTTGGGCCCCGCTTCGGCTTCGCCTATCGTCCGTTCAACGACAGCAAGACCGTCGTCCGCGGCGGCTTCGGCGTCTTCTACAACATCATCCCCGTCTACATCGGCATCCGCCAGATCTCCTGGTCCAACGCGCCGTTCGTGTTGACGGAAACGTTCGAAGCCGGCACCACGCCGACCTTGACGCTCGCCAATCCGTTCCCCGGCGCGGGCGCCATCTCGCCCAACCCGAGTCTGGTGGCGGTGAACCGCGAGATCCGCAATACCTCCTCCATGCAGTTCAACTTCACGGTGGAACGCGAGATCTTCGCCAACACCGGCCTGCGCGTCTCCTACATCGGCAACAAAGGCTCGCGGGTGCCGTGGTACAACTACGACCGCAATCAGCCCATCACCCAGAAGCTGGGCACGATCCAGTCCAACCGGCCGTTCCAGCCCTGGGCTTCGATCACCACGCTCGATACCAACGGCAACTCCATCACGCACCAGATGCAGGTGGAAGTCATCCGGCGGTTCTCCAAGGGCTTCTTCATCCAGGCCAACTACACCTGGAACAAGACGCTCGACAACGTGCCGATCGTGGGCGGTCCGCAGAACCCGTACAACGCCGCGCTCGACCGTGGCAACGGCGACTCCATCCGCCCGCAGGTGGCCTACATCTCGGCCAGCTACGAACTGCCCTTCCTCCAGAAGAATAAGATTCTGGGCGGCTGGCAGATCGCCGGCATCGGCCAGTTCCGTTCGGGCACGCCGTTCAGCCTGACCTACAACCCCAACCAGGCCGGCTGGCTTGGCGGGCGGCCGAACGTGGTCAGCTCCGATCTCTATCCGTCGAACCAGAGCATCACCAACTGGTTCAACGCTTCGGCCTTCGCGGTTCCGGCGCCGTTCACCTTCGGGAACGCGGCCCGCAACATGCTGTTTGGACCGGGACAGAAGATCGTCGACATCAGCGTGCTGAAGGACTTCCGTTTCGGCGAGAACCACTTCCTGCAGTTCCGGGCGGAGGCGTTCAACATGCCGAACACGCCGAGCTTCGGCACGCCGGGCGCGAACATCTCGGTTCCGGCATCGGTGGGTCGCATCACGGGCACGACCGTGGCGGCGCGCGCGGTGCAGTTCGGGCTTAAGCTAGTGTTTTAATGTCCAAGGCTCTGGCAGTTGTCGCGCTGTTTGGCCTGGCGGTGGCCGGGAAGGATGCCGCGTTCTTCGAAACGCGGATCCGCCCGGTCCTGGCCAAACGCTGCTACAGCTGCCACGGCCAAACCGAAATGGCCGGGCTGCGGCTGGACTCTCGCGAACGGATCCTTCGCGGAGGAAAGTCGGGCCCGGCAATTGTCCCGGGGAAGGTGGAAGAGAGCCTGCTGCTGGCGGCGGTGGCGAGCGCGAAGATGCCACCGGGCCGGAAACTGGACGAGAAGGAAATTGCGGATCTGCGCGAATGGGTTCGCGACGGTGCCATTTGGCCCGAGGAGCGGGGAGCGGGCGGGAAAGAGTTGTGGAGTTTGCGGCCGGTCAAGAAACCGGCGGCGGGCGGGATTGATGCGTTGATCGGCGAGCGGTTGCGGGCGGAGGGATTGCAGCAGGGGCGAATGGCGGACCGCCGGACGCTGTTGCGCCGGGCGACGTTTGATCTGACCGGGTTGCCGCCGACGCCGGAAGAGATGCGCGCGTTCCTGGCCGATGAATCGCCGAACGCGTTTGCGAAAGTGGTGGACCGGCTGCTGGCTTCGCCGCGGTACGGCGAGCGGTGGGCGCGCTATTGGTTGGACGTGGCGCGGTACTCCGATGGCGCGCAGGGCGCGCGCGACGATGATCCGTATCCGAACGCGTGGCGCTACCGGGACTGGGTGGTGCAGGCGCTGAACGACGACCTGCCGTACAACGAGTTTGTGCGGGCGCAGCTGGCGGCCGATCAGCTGCCGGGGCAGAAGCATCTGGCGGCGTTGGGGTTTTTGACGATCGGGGAGAGCGACAATGATCGCGTGGACGTGACGACGCGGGCGTTCCTCGGTTTCACGGTGGGCTGCGCGCAGTGCCACGATCACAAGTTCGATCCGATTCCGACGAAGGATTACTACTCGCTGCTGGGCGTGTTCAAGAGCAGCAAGGTGGATGAGCACCCGCTTGTCGACGCCGCCGTCGTGAAGAAGTACAAGGACGCGAAGAAAGCGCTGGCCGAGAAGAAGGCGGAGTTGGACCAGTTCCTGGAGGCGCAGACGAAGCTCGTCGTCGATGTGTTGGCGTCGCGGACGGCGGATTACCTGCTGGGCACGGGCGAGGGGCTGGACGCGGAGACGCTGGAGCGGATGAAGAAGTATCTGGCCAATCCGAAGAAGGATCATCCGTACTTCGCGCCGTGGTTCGGGCACGAGGGGCGGGAGGCGGCGCTTGCGATGCAGCGGGCGGTGCGCGCGGTGATCGCGGAGAAGAAGGCCGTCGATGACCGGAACTACGTGAAGCTGGGCGGCATCGAGGGGATGAAAGATACCGGCAAGGTCGTCGACACCTTGGTCGATGCGCTGCCGATTGAACGGTTTTACTTCTGGCGCGACATGGCGTCGCGGCCGTACAAGGTGGAGGATTTGAACTTCGGCGGCGGGGTGTTTTACTACGGGCCGAAGGAGGTTGGTCGGTTCCTGGATCCGCGGACGAAGGCGTATCTGGACGGGCTGCGGGCGGAGGTGAAGGAGCTGGAGAAGGCGGTGCCGGCGCTGTATCCGTACTACCACGTGATGCGCGACGTGGAGAAGCCGGCGAACACGAAGATCGCCATTCGCGGGAACGCGGAGAACCTGGGCGAAGAGGCGCCGCGGCGGTTCCTGAGCGCGCTGTGCGACGGAGAGCCGGAGGCGTTCCGGCAGGGCAGCGGGCGGTTGGAATTGGCCGAGGCGATTGCTTCGGAGAAGAATCCGTTGACGGCGCGGGTGATGGTGAACCGCGTGTGGGCCGGGCATTTTGGCGAGGGGCTGGTGCGGACGCCGAGCAACTTCGGGCAGCTGGGCGAGCGGCCGACGCATCCGGAATTGCTGGACTATTTGGCGGCGCGGCTGGTGGAGTCGGGTTGGTCGTTGAAGGCGCTGCACCGGGAGATGATGCTGTCGAAGACGTACCAGCTGGCGTCGGAGGCGACGATGGACCGGGACAACCGGTTGTACTGGCGCGCGAACGTGCGGGAGCGGCTGGACGCCGAGGCGTTGCGGGATTCGATCCTGGCGGTGGCCGGGACGTTAGATGCGACGGTGGGCGGGGCTTCGAAGCCGATGGGCGATGCGTTCAGCAGGCGGGCTCTGTACGCGACGGTAAGCCGGTCGAAGCCGGACCGGACGATGGCGCTGTTTGATTTTCCGGATCCGAATGCGTCGTCGGAACAACGGATTGTGACCGTTGGGCCGATGCAGCGGTTGTTCTTTATGAACAGCCCGTTTGTGGCGGCGCAGGCGAAGGTGTTGGGGGAGCGGCTGGCGCGGATTGGCATCGCGGCGGGGTATGAGCTGCTGTACGGACGACCGGCGACGGCCGCGGAGATCCGGCTGGGCGAGGAGTTTGTGGGCGGCGATGCCAGCAAGTGGGCGCAGTATGCGCAGGTGCTGCTGGCGGCGGCCGAGTTCAGTGCGGTGAAATGAGGATGGGTATGCAGAGACGCGATTTCATGCTGGGTGCGGGGTTTGGCGCCGTGGGGCTGGCCGGGACGGCGGCCGGGGCCGTGACGCATCACAAGGCGAAGGCCAAGCACGTGATCTTTCTGTTTCTGAACGGCGGGTTGTCGCAGGTGGACACGTTTGACCCGAAGCCGGAGTTGACGCGGATGGATGGCAAGCCGCTGCCGGGGCCGAAAGTGAAGACGGATTCGGCGACGGGGAACCTGATGGCGTCGCCGTATAAGTTCAATCGCCATGGGAAGAGCGGGATTGAAGTGAGTGAGATCTTTCCGCGGGTGGGCGGATTGATTGATGATTTCTGTGTGGTCCGGGGATGTTATGCGGATAACGGGAATCACGGACCGTCGTTGATGTTGATGAATACGGGGCACCAGCTGGCGGGGCGGCCGTCGATGGGGTCGTGGATTACGTACGGGCTGGGCACGGAGAATAAGAATCTGCCGGGGTTTATGGCGCTTTGTCCGGGGTATCCGGTGATGGGGCCGCGGCTTTGGAGTTCGGGGTTTCTGCCGAATATTCATCAGGGGACTTATATTCCGAATAATGAGTCGACGCCGGATAAGTTAGTGCAGAATATTCGGAATGCTTCGCTTACTGTTCGGGAGCAGGAGAAGCAGTTGGGGTTGTTGGACCGGCTGAACAAGTTGTATCTGGGGGACGGGGCGGGGCAGCCGAAGTTAGCCGAGGGCGTGCAGGCGATGGAGGTGGCGTTCCGGATGCAGGCGGAGGCACCGGAGGCGTTTGATTTGGACAAGGAAGACGCCGGGACTCGGGCGCGGTATGGGGATTCGGAGTTTGGGCGGGGGTGTTTGCTGGCGCGGCGGCTGGTGGAGCGCGGGGTGCGGATGGTGCAGGTTTACTTCGGGAATTCGCAGCCCTGGGATAGTCACGAAGATATCCGGTCGCACAAGGGGTTGGCGGGGCAGGCGGATCCGGCGATTGCATCGTTGGTTGAGGATTTGAAGGCGCGGGGCTTGTTTGAGGAGACGGTGCTGATTGTGGGTAGTGAGTTCGGGCGGACGCCGATGATTCAGAGCGCGGGGCAGTTGCGGGTGAATCAGGGGCGGGATCATAACGTTTTGGGGTTTTCGACGTTGCTGGCCGGGGGCGGGATTCGGGGCGGGATGACGTTTGGGGCGACCGATGAGTTTGGGTTGCGGGCGGTGGAGAACCGGGTGCATCCGCATGATTTGCAGGCGACCGTTTTGCACTTGCTGGGGATTGACCATACGCGTTTGACGTATCGGTATTCGGGGCGGGACTTCCGGTTGACGGATGTTGGGGGGCGGGTGGTAAGGGAGGTTTTGGCGTAATTTTGGACACACTTCGGGTGTGGTCCGGTCGTTTTTTGGTTACATCACGGGCTGGATTTCGCCAGTGGGCGGGCTGTTGACGATGGTTTTGGCCGGCGTTGGGGCCGGGATTTCGGCGGTTTCGGTCTCCGTTGGCGGCGGCGTTTCGGGCTCGTCGTTTGTTTTCAATGACTCTTGGGAGGGTCCTTGATTGGCGGCGAATTTCTTGAGGCGCATGATGTCGCGTTCTAATCTGCTGATCGTGCTCTGGTGGCGGCTGATGCGGACTTCCAGGCGGTAGACCAGGGAGCCGGGTTTGCAGGCTTCGAGTTCGGCTTGGAGGACGCCACCGGTGTTGGCGTGGAGTTCGGCTAGTTCGGATCTTCTGACTAGCATGAGTCTAGCTAGTTCCCAGTGGGCGAAGGTGAGTTCATCGACACGGGTGGCGATGTATTCGTCTTCGGGGTTCCAGTATTTGTAGAACGACTCCCTTAGTTTCAGGAAGCCTTCCTGGCTTACCGAGGCTTTGAGGGTTTCTTCGTTGGCGTAGAGGCCGTGTGTGAGTGTTGCGGTTCTTGCTTTGAGAAGGCCTTCGGGCGTTTTCGGGCCCTGGCTTTTGGCGCCGTTGATCCGGGCGGATTCGGCGCGTCGGTTGGAATGGTTTTGTAATCCCATAGTTTTAGGCTATGGGGTGGTTGACTAGTAACCGGCGGCTTGCGGTTTTCGGATTTGGCTGTAGGTGGTTGGTGGGATTGGGGTTAGCGGTTGGGAAATAAATTCATTTCCCTTGTGATTGACTTTTCCACAGGGGTGGTTTTTCCTTCTGCGGGGTGTATCGCGTCTTTGGGGACACCGCTGTGTTTGGGTTACGGGCCGAATGTCGTTGGGGGTCTTGCCCGCAGCGTCCCCGGGGTGGTGGGACGTTTTACGGGGAATGGGGGTAGGGGACAGTCGGTAAACGTGGTGACTGTCCCCGGGTTTTTTTTAGAGTTTGGAGTAGAGGGCGAGGAGGCGGGTCCAGGCTTTTTCGGCGAGGGGTTCGGCGTAGACGCGGCTGTCGGGCGGGCACCAGCCGTGGGCGGCGTCGTAGACTTCGATTTCGGCGCTCAGTTTGGCGTCGGCGAAGGTCTTCTTCAGGACGTCCTTGTCGGTTGGGGCGCGCTTGTCGTCGTTTTCGGCGATGGCGATGAGGAAGCTTGCCTTGGTCTTCGAGGCCTGGATGTGGGGGCTGTTGGCGGCCTCGCCACGGACGAGGCCGCCGCCGTGGAAGGACGCGACGGCACCGACACGGTCAGACGCGGCGGCGGTGCGGAAGGCCATGGGGCCGCCCATGCAGTAGCCCTGGGTGCCGATCTTCTTGTTCTTGGCCACCGACTTCTGGGCGTCAAGCCAGGCGACGAAGGCCTTGGCGTCGGTCATGTGGGTGGTTTCGTTGAGGCTCTGGGCGAGGGGCATCACTTCCTGGATGGGAGTGGCGGAGCCCTTGTCGGCCGTGGGGGATTTCTTGGTGCGGTAGAAGGGGTTGACCACGACGACCGAATAGCCGGATTCGGCGAGGCGCTTGCCCATTTGGCGGAAGGCAGGGCGGAGGCCGAAGATGTCCGGCCAGATGAGCACGCCGGGGGCGGTGCCGCTGGCGGGGTGGACAAAGTAGGCGTCGGCGGTGCCGTCGGGGGTGGTAATGGTGACGTCGGATTCGGAGACGGTGGCGGCGTTGGCCGCCTGCGGCAACACCATGGACATGCCGGCGCTAAGCATGACGCCGAACTGCTTGCGGGTTACGCGGTTGAGCGACTCGGATTGCTGACAGTCCTCTTCAAAATGATTCTGATCGCACATAATGGCTCCTCAATTACCTGGTTTGGTTGGTCCACACCCTGTTTACTGGGTCATTATAGCGGCTTCGGAGGGCTATGCGAT
Source organism: Acidobacteriota bacterium (assembly GCA_947470805.1). Classification (GTDB taxonomy): domain Bacteria; phylum Acidobacteriota; class Terriglobia; order Bryobacterales; family Bryobacteraceae. Next base: position 138,150 of record CANIVU010000005.1, read on the forward strand.
TAGCGTACTTTGCTCGATGTTGATCATGCGGGCGTAGAGGATTTGCTCGTTGACTTCGAGGTTGTTGATGAGGCGGAGGGTGTGACGATGCCGTCGCCGATCCACTCTTCGCGGATTTCGCCGTATTCGACTTCGAGAATGACGTTTTCGGCGCGATGGTCGTGGGAGACTCTGTCGGAATCCTGCCAGGTGCCGGCGGCGGAGAGTTCGGTGGCGGCTTGGAGGAAGCCCATGGCGTGGGACTTGGCGCGGGGCAGAGTTAACGTGAGTAACTCGCGTTCGACGCGGTGGAAGTGGGTGTTGGTGTGGGCGTCGCCGAAGCGGATGTCCTTGGTGAGTTGGAGGAGGGCGTTGGTGGCGAGGTGGCCGGTGGCGATGAGTTGTTCGCGTGTGGTGTGGCGGTAGGTGTCGATGAAGTGTTTGAGGGAGAGGCGTTCGAGGCTAAGTTCGCGGAGGCGCTCGGCGCGGGCGGTGCGCTGGGGGATGGGAACGGTGATCTGGCGCAGGGGAGTGGCGTTTGACGTGTTCAGACCTTGATCGGGCGTGATTGGGGGGAAAGCGTTCGCACTTTGTCGTTTAGCGGCTTCAGCCTGGACCCTATTTTTTGGAGAAGAGGGTTTGGCGGCAGACGATGCGCTGCTTGGCGGTGATGGCGTTGCGCTGGGAATCGACCAGGCGGAATTCTCCTTGCTCGATGGCGAGGAGGGCGACGTCGGCGGGGGAGCCCGGGCGGAGGGTGCCGATGCCTTCGGCGCGGGCGATGACTTTGGCCGGGTTGATGGTGGTGCGGAGGAGGATGTCGTCGAAGGTCATGCCGAGGTGGAGCATCTTCGACATCGTTGTTGGCATGTCGTAGACCGGGCCTTCGATGTTGCGCTGGTAGATGTCGCTCGAGATGGTATCGACCGGGAAGCCGGCGTCGAGGCACTTGCGCGCCTCGTTGAAGTTGAAGCTGCCGAGGCCGTGGCCGAGATCGAAGATCACTCCGCGGGCACGGGCTTCGGCTACGCCGGGTTTGAGTTTGCCTTTGGCATCCGTTAGCGACGTACCGTGGCCGGTGTAGGAGTGGGTGATGATGTCGCCTTTGCGCATTTGCTCCAGGATGGCGGGGACTTCGGGCGGGGCGTCGCTGATGTGCACCATGAGTTTGAGCTTGTTTTCGTCGCAGAGTTCGCGGGCGATTTTGAGGAACTCCGGGCTGTACTGGCCGTTCATGTTGACGCCGATTTGTACCTTCACGCCGAGGAGGGTTTCGGGGTTTTTGGCGATCACCTCGGCGGTCGGGCGCATGGCGGCACGGGCCCATTTAATGGGGTCGCCGGTTGGGTCGCGGTTGGCGGGGTAGAGGTAGACGAAGCCGTAGACGCGGACGCGGGCGCGGTCGACGATGTACTTCTGGAAGCCGGCGGCGTTGTCGTAGGCGAAGCTGCCGGCTTCGACCCAGGTGGTGACGCCGGAGCGGGCGGCGACGGGGTCGGCTTCGATGCCGGGGACGGAGCCCGCGCCGTAGAAGATGTGGGTGTGGAGGTCGACGATTCCGGGGGTGACGTAGAGGCCTTTGGCGTCGATGGTTTCACGGGCTTGTTCGGCGGGGATGGATGGTTCGACGGCGGCGATTTTGCCGTTGAGGATGGCGACGTCGGCCTTTGCTTTGAAGTTCGATTGCGGGTCACGGACTTCGCCGTTTTTGATGAGGATGTCGTAGCGGGGGGCTTGGGCGGCGAGGGCGGGGAGAGTTGCCAGGAGATGGCGGCGGGTGAGCATTTGCGAGAATTTTACATCATGCGTGATCTGAAGGGGCGAGTGGCGTTGGGTTGAGGTTGGGGGGGGGCTTTCTTTGCTTCTGCTTCTCTGCTTCCCGTTCCCTGCTTACCATTCCCGGGGTGCCTGGCACCGGGGAGAGTGATTTGGTGAGGGGTGGTTGCGTCGGACAGGCCCGGTGCCAGGCACCACGCGGAGTTTCGGTTGGGGGAGACTGGTTACGCACCCTCCCCTTCTTGCCTGTCCGCTCTTCCTTCTTCCGTTCCTCTTCCTATTTCTGACGCGGCTTGTAGCCTTGCCAGATGTATTCGAGGGCTTCGGGGAGGGTTTGGGCCTTCACGGCGCGGTCGGTGTGGCCGGCGTTCTTCACGAACAGGAACTGGTAGGGGTAGCCCTTCGCTTTCAGGACGCGGGCCATGTGTTCGTTGGCGAGGACCCAGTCGTGATGCGCGTCGCGGGTGATGAGGTTGTCGCGGTCGCTGATTTCGAGCCAGAGGCGGAGGGGCTTGCGGGGGCTGTTGGCGATGAACGCTTTATTGGAATGGAACTCCCAGGCGCCGAGGGGGTAGTTGGGATCGAGCGGCCATTGCTGGTTGACGTAGGTGCCGGAGTAGGTGAGCACGCGGTGGTACCACTCGGGGTGGAACCAGGCCATGATGAGGGCCGCGGAGCCGCCGGAGCTGCCGCCCATGGTGGCGCGGGCGTCGGGGTCCTTGGTGAGTTTGACGTTGGCTTTGGCTTCGACGAGGGGGAGCACTTCTTTCTCCACGAACTCGGCGTAGAGGCCGGACATGGTGTCGTATTCGAGGCCGCGCTGGGAGCCCTGGGCATCACCGCTGCCGTTGCCGATGGAGATGGCGACCATGGCGGGGACGCGCTTTTGGTGGATCAGATTATCGAGGGCGATGAAGAGCGACTTGTCGGGACCGTCGGCGCCGACGATGAAGGGCGCGGCGGTGCCGGGCACGTACTGCTTGGGCACGTAGACGGAGACCTTGCGGGTGTAGGGGGCGGGGTGGGAGGAGATGACGAGCTTGGTGGGATCGGCTGGATCCTGGCGGGGGAAGGTGTTGCGCTCGCGGGCGATGCCGGGGTAGGTTTTGCTGTCGGTGGACTCCATGGTGAAGTCGATGACGGTGCCCTGGGGGACGCCGGGCTGGACGGTCATGGCGGGGTCCGGATTGTGGGTGGGACCGATGATGAAGTTGCCGTTTTGTTTGGGCGAGGGGAGGGTGCCGTCGGGGAGTTCCTTGGCCTTGACGTAGCCGGGGGTGTGCGGGTCGCGGGTGGGGGGAGGGGTGCGTGGGGGGCGTGCGGGGGCGGCGGGGGGTGTTTGGGCGATGGCGGAAAGGGCCAGGGTTGTGATGAGTAGTAGGCGCTTCATGGGTTGTGAGTTAACAGTCTATCGCTGTGTGGACGGTTATATACTGGCCGGGGCCTTCTTATGATTCGAACTTTGGTTGTTCTGCTTGCCGCCGGAATGGCGGCGTTTTCTCAGACGTCGACGGGGACGTTGAATGGATCTGTTCAGGACTCGTCGGGTGCGACGATTCCGGGGGCGCGCGTGCGCATCCTGGGGACGGAGACGGGAGAGCTGGTCCGCGATGTGACGACGGGGCCGGAGGGGCTGTTTGCGGCGCCGTTGTTGCGGCCGAGCAACTACACAGTGGAAGTGTCGGCGAATGGGTTTAAGCGGCTGACGCGGAGCGGGATTACGCTGCGTGTGGACGACGTATTGAACCTGCGACTGGCGCTGGAGGTGGGCGCGATGACGGAGGCCGTGACCGTCAGCGCGAGTGCGGAACTGCTGGAGCAATCGACGAACACGGTGGGGCAGACGATCGATAACCGGACGATGCAGCAGTTGCCGTTGAACGGGCGGAACTACTTGCAGCTGGGCGGGCTGACGGCGGGGACGGTGCCGAATACGCGGACGCGGGACCAATCGTTTTCTGCTTACGGGAACCGCGGGTTGCAGAACGCGTTTTTGTTGGACGGGGCGCGGAACCAGAACTACTTGCGCGGGTTGGATAACCGGGCGCGGGACGCGATGCGGCCGTCGTTGGAAGCCATTTCGGAATTCAAGGTGCAGACGTCGAACTATTCGGCGGAGTATGGGGCGTCGGCGGGGGCGGTGGTGACGGTGGTGACGAAGTCGGGCACGAACGATTTTCATGGGTCGGCGCTGGAGTTTTTGCGGAACAACGCGTTTGACGCGCGGGACTATTTTCTGTTGCCGTCGGCGAAGAAGCCATTGTTTATTGAGCATCAGTATGGCGGGTCGGCGGGCGGAAAGATTGTGAAGAATCGGGCGTGGTGGCACACGGCGTATCAGCGCACGCATATCAGCCAGGGTTCGGCATCGAACGGGGCGGTGCCGTTGCCGCAGGAGCGGGCCGGGGTGTTTGCGGTGCCGGTGTTTGACCCGGCGACGACGCGGGCGAATCCGGCGGGGACGGGGTCCGTGCGGGATCCGTTTCCGAATAATGCGATTCCGGTGGCGCGGTTTGACGCGTTGGGGAAGAGCCTGGTGGACCGGTATCCGAACCCGCAGTTGCCGGGGGCGGCGATTAACTATTTCAACAATCCGTTGTTGTCGACGCGGTCGCACAACGCGACGGTGCGGGGCGATTTTAAGCTGAGCGATAAGGACACGATTTTTGCGCGATGGTCGTTGGACCAGGGGGCGTTTACGGCCTTGCCGTTGTTGCCGCTGGGGGCGCAGACGGGCGTGGTGCGGGATGTGCCGTCGCGGAGTTTTGGCGTGGGGTATACGCGCATTATTACGCCGACGATGATTAACGAGGCGCGGTTTGCTTATAACAAAGTGGGCCTGACGCAGGACGCGACGGAGAAGCTGGAGAACCTGATTCCAGGGGCGCTGGCGAGTTCGGTGCAGAGCGGGATGCCGTCGATTAACATTACGGGTTATGCGGGGATTGGGGCGCGGCCGGCGAATTTTGACAATGTTCCGGTGACGAAGGTTTCGAAGGTGTATAACTTCTCCGACAACATTTCGATTGTGCACGGGAAGCAGACGACGAAGTTTGGCGTGGACTTCCAGTACATTGACGCGCCGACGTTTGCGACGCTGGACGGGCGCGGGTCATTTGGGTTCACAGGCGTTTTTACGCAGAACCCGCAGCGGCGGCCGGGGAGCGGGAGTTCGGTGGCGGATATTTTGCTGGGGCTGCCGAATTCGATTACGACGGGGACGCCGTCGGACGCCAATGAGCGGGCGCGGAACACCTATTTTTACGTGCAGAACGATTGGAATTTGACGTCGCGCCTGACGTTGAACGCGGGGGCGCGGTATGAACTGACGAGCCCCTTCTATGACGCCAATAACCGGTTGGCGAATCTGGTTTTGGACAGCGGAAATCCGCTGTACGGGCAGTATGTGATGGCGGGCGATGCGCGGTTGCCGCGGGCGTTGCAGGCCACTGACAAGAACAACATTGCGCCGCGGGCGGGCTTTGCTTATAAGGCGCCGGGGAAGATGGTGATTCGTGGCGGGTTCGGCATTTTCTTTGCGCAGGATGAGGGGTTCGGTGTGAGCCAGCGGATGACGAATAATCCGCCGTTTGTGGGCTTTGGCGGGTTTGCGCTGGTGAGCGATCAGCTGAATATTTCGAGCACGATTCCGCTGAGTGGGAAGTTGCCGGCGCGGCCGGCGGCGATTGATCCGGCGACCTATAAGTTGGACCCGAAGGCGACGGCGCAGATCCGGAGCTGGTCGACGCGGTTCACGCTGCCGTATGTGCAGCAGTGGAACCTGAATATTCAGAAAGAGCTGACGAAGAATGTTGTTTGGGAGCTTGGGTATGTGGGCAATCACGGCGTGAAGTTGTATGGGGCTTATGAGGGGAATCAGCCCACGCCGGGGCCGGGCGCGGTGAATTCGCGGCGGCCGTTGAGCGCGATTTATTCGGGGAGTATTTTGAAGGTCGACCCGTGGGTGACGAGCAATTATCAGGGCATATCGACGCGGCTGGAACGGCGGTTCGCCGAGGGGTTCAGCTTGCTGGCGGTGTATACATTTGGGAAGTCGCTGGACATGCAGACGACGATTGATTTGTGCGATGGATGCACGAATTCGAGCGGGTCCGGCGCGATTTCCGATACCAGGAACCGGCGGCTGAATTATGGGTTGAGCGATCATCACACGGCGCACCGGATGGTGGTGAGCGGGTTCTGGGAACTGCCGTTTGGGAAGGGACACAGACTACTGGCGAATGGCGCCGCGGCGGCGATGGCGGGCGGCTGGGCGTTTAGCGGGATTACGACGTTGTCGGGCGGTTTGCCGTATACGTTGAACCTGAATTTCGATAATGCCAATAACGGGACGACGAACTGGCCGAACCGGATTGGGAATGGCCGGTTGGATAATCCGACGGTGGGGCGATGGTTCGACACGGCGGCGTTTGTGTTCCCGGCGCAGTATACGATCGGCAATGCGGGGCGCAATATTCTGACGGGGCCGGGGACGGTGAGCAGCGATATCTCGTTGCAGCGGAATTTCCGGATTCCGTTGCGGGAATCGATGCGGATGGAGTTCCGGGCGGAGGCGTTCAATTTGTTCAACACGCCGCAGTTGGGGCAGCCGGCGTTGACGCTGGGGACGGCGCAGTTCGGGACGATCAGTTCGACGGCGCGGGCGAACCGGCAGTTGCAGTTGGGGTTGAAGTTTTTGTTCTAATTTGGGGGAGGTGTCAAGATGCTAGGAAATGCCAGCGTTGTTGCGATTGTGATGACGGCGGACGGGGCGCGGGCTCGGCGTTTTTATGAAGAGACGCTGGGCCTGCGGTTTGTGGTGGACGACGGGTTTGCGCAGGTGTTTGATGCCAACGGCGTGACGCTGCGGGTGAGTGTGATGGAGGGGTATGCGGCGCCGTCGTACTCGGTGTTGGGGTGGACGGTGGCGGACATCGCGGCGACGGTGCGGGCGTTGGCGGCGGCGGGGGTGGAGACGTTGCGGTATCCGTTTTTTGAACAGGATGAGTTGGGGATTTGGACGGCGCCGGATGGGGTGGCGAAGGTGGCGTTTTTTAGTGATCCGGATGGGAATGTGCTGAGTGTGACGGAGGGATAGAGGTTTTTTGCTCTTATCCTCCTGCGCTTCTGTGGGGGTGTGTCGCGTCTTGGGGGACCCACCGTCGCCCTTTGGGCTATGGCGGGCAAGCACGGTTCTCTGTGCGACGGAACCAGTCGGAGGGGCTGCCCGCCATGTCCCCGGGGGTGGTTGGTGGTTGTTGCTGGGGGTAGGGGGAATTGTTGGCGGTATCGCTATGGTTTGGTCCATTCCATGACGAGGAACCAGGGGGCTCGGCGGTAGGCGCGGGCGCGGGCTGGGGAGGCGGCGGCGGTGGGGGAGGGCTCGTCGAAGTAGGTGAGTTGGAGGCCGGTGGCGATGAGGGCGCTGAGGTAGGCGCTGAGGGGGCGATGGTGATTGACGACGCGGATGCCGCGGTAGGCGATCCACATGGCGCGCTCGTCGAGGTAGTTGTCGATGGGGTAATGGAGGCGGGCGCCGTTGGCGTCTTTGACCCAGCCGGATTCGCCGCCGGCGGTGTTGAAGCTGGTGAGATTGGCGATTAAGAGAGTGCCGCCGGGCTTGAGGACGCGGGCCATTTCGGGGATGGCGGTGCGGATGTCGGGGATGTCGATGAGGGTGAGATAGCTGATGAGAATGTCGAAGGAGTTGTTGGGGAACGGGAGATTTTCGGCGGGGGCTTCGAGGTAGGCGCCGTTGGGGTCCTTGGCGCGGGCGGCGGAGATGAGGGCGGGGGTGGGGTCGATGCCGGTGGTGTGGACGCCGTGTTGCTGGAGCATGCGGCAGAAGCGGCCTTCGCCGCAGCCGACGTCGAGGGCGGATTGGGGGGATTGGCGCAGGGCGCGGGGGAGCATGACGGGATCGAGGACGTAGCGGCGGCCGAAGTCGCCGTCGTCACCCATCTCCTCGATCCACGCGTTGGCGGAGGATTGCCAGCCGTTGTCCATTGCTTATTTTAGCGGGCGGTGTCCTTGTACTTCGCGGTGGCTTCGGACCATTTGTGGGGGAGGGTGTTGGGGGTGATGGCGATTTCGGTGGTGAGCTTCCAGTTGCCGGGGAAGGTGAATTCGATGAAGTAGGCGGTGTAGCCGGTGGCGGGTTTGGCGGGTTTGACTTTGTAGTTGCCGGGTTTGAGGAGGGTGGGTTTGTAGGCGTTACCGATGGCATCGACGCGGAAGTCGCGGGCGGCGGGGTTGGTGGCTTGCCAGAGTTTGACTTCGGTGGGCGTGTCCTTCGTGGTGGCGGTGAGAGTACCGTTTTTGGCGAGTTTCCAGGCGATTTGGGGGCGTTTGGTGTTGTTGATTATTGATTGATAGAAGGCGAGGATGGACTCTGTGGCGTCCGAGCCGGCGAGGTTGTGTTTGGCGTTGGGGACGTAGCGGAGGTGTTTTTCTTCGGGGAGTTGGGAGTAGTAGAACTGGGAGTTGTCGGGGAGGAAGAACTGATCGCCGGAGGCATTGATTAGGAGTTTGGGCATTTTGAGGGCGGGGCGGGTGCGGTAGTTGAAAGGGTCCTCGATGGCGAGGACGGCGCGGTATTCGGGGGTGCCGATTTTGTGGGGGAAGAGGCCGTGGTTGACGTAGTCCTGGAGGGCAGGGGAGAAGAAGCCGAGGACTTCGAAGTGGTGTTTTGTGATGGCTTCGGAGTTGAGGGCGTCGATGACGATGGGGATGATGGCGGAGACGCGTTTGTCGACGGCGCCGATCAGCCAGGTTGTCCAGCCGCGTTTGGAGGCGCCGGCGACGACGAAGTTTTGGATTTCGATGTTTTCGGATTTGCAGAATTCCTGGATGGCGTCCATGGCGCGGACGCCGCTTTTGACCATGGCGAGGCGGACTAGCCAGGTGTCGTCTTTGGTGGCGAAGTGGCGGGTGCGGGAGTAGGCGATGAGGTCGTCTTCGGAGCGGGGGATGTTGGGGGAATCGGTGAAGCGGAGGGGTTGGTTGGGGACCATGGCGAGGTCCGCTGTGATGGAGTTGGATTGGGTGGCGATTTGGATGGAGCGGGGATTGGATTGGGTTGGTGCGGGGTCGTTGTTGGAGCCGGCGCCGATGAAGAGGAGGGCTTTGTTGGTACTGATTTTATTGGGTTTGGTGATGGTGAGCCAGTGGGTCCAGACGGGTTTGTCGACGTCTTTGGCGGTGCGCCAGGATTGGGAGGTGAGCTGGAGAACGTAGGTGGTGTGAGTGGGATTGGCGGTTTTGGAGAGGAGTTTCCAGGAGTAGGCGGGGTCGGGTTGGGCGATGTATTGATCGAGGGGGAGGAGGGTGGCTAGGGCTAGGAAGAGGGTGGTCACGGTGGTAGTTTATCGTCAAAGCTAATTGTGTGTGACACGGTTTTTGAGGTGGCGGAGGTTTCGGTTTCTTCGGGATTTCGCAGGTTTGGGGCTTGCGAGGGGCCGTTAATTAATTGTGTGTGACACGGTTTATTTGAGGTTGTTGACGAGGAAGGCGGCGCGCTTGCGGTCCCAGTAGGGGCCCCAGCCGTTGTGGTCGGCGTTGGGGACGACGAGGAAGTCGAAGTCTTTGTTGGCCTTGATGAGGGCGTTGACGACTTGGAAGGTGGAGGAGGGGTCGACGTTGGTGTCGAGTTCGCCTACGGCTAGGAGGAGATTTCCTTTTAGCTTGGGGGCGTTGTCGACGTTGGAGCTTTTGGCGTATTCGGGACCGACGGGCCAGCCCATCCACTGTTCGTTCCACCAGATTTTGTCCATGCGGTTGTCGTGGCAGCCGGCGGAGGAGACGGCGACTTTGTAGAGATCGTTGTGGAAGAGGAGGGCGCCCATGGCGCTTTGGCCGCCGGCGGAGTGGCCGTAGATGCCGAGGCGGGTGAGGTCGTACCACGGGTATTTGGCGGCGACGGTTTTGTGCCAGATTTTGCGGTCGGGGAAGCCGGCGTCGGCGAGGGTTTTCCAGGCTACGTCGTGGAAGGCTTTGGAACGGTTTGATGTGCCCATGCCGTCGATTTGGACGACGATGAAGCCGAGTTCGGCGAGGGCTTGCATTTGGCTGGCGGGGGTGAAACGTTTGGGGACGAAGGAGTCGTGGGGGCCGGCGTAGATGTATTCGACGACGGGGTATCTTTGTTTCTCGTTGAAGTTGGTGGGGCGGTAGAGGAGGCCCCAGATGTCGGTCTGGCCGTCGCGGGCTTTGCTGGTGATGACTTCGGGCGGGCGCCAGCCGGCGGCTTTGAGGGCGGTGTCGGAGGCTTGTTCGAGGAGGGCGATGCGGTCGTTGGCGGGGAGGCTGCGGAGTTCGGTTGTCGGGGGGAGATCGGGGCGGGAGTAGCTGTCGGTGAAGGATTGGAAATCGGGGGCGATTTGGGCGTTGTGATCGGCGTCGATGGTGGTGAGGCGGGTGAGGTTGGCGCCGTCGAAATCGATGCGGAAGAGGTGACGGTAGTAGGGGTCCTTGCCCTGGTCCATGCCGCTGGCGAGGAAGTAGATTTTACGGTTCTTGGAGTCGACGCCGGCGACGGAGCGGACGACCCATTGGCCTTTGGTGATCTGGTTTTTGGGCTGGCCGGTTTTGCCGTCGTAGAGGTAGAGATGGTTCCAGCCGTCGCGTTCGCTCATCCAGATGATTTCGTCGCCGTCGTTGATGTCTTCCCGGAATTTCTTGGAGGAGTAGCAGAAGAAGGTTTTGGATTCTTCGGTGATGAGGGCGCGGGGGATGGCGGTATTGGCGTCGACTTCGATGACGCGGTAGAGCTGGTGGCCGCGCTGGTTGTATTCGAAGGTGAAGGAGTGTTTGCGCCAGGCGATGGGGGAGAGGGAGAAGGGATTGGGGAAGAGGTGGTTGGGGATGTCGGTTTTGGTTTTGTTGGTTAGGTTGATGAGGACGGGTTGGGGGATGTCGAGGGCGTCGCCGGGTTTGGCGTAGGGGTAGTCCTTGGTGAGGGGTTGGACTTGGGTGGCGGGGGAGGATTGGACGTAGTGGATTTTGCGGCGCTGGCCGGGGCGGACGCGGTAGGCGGCGATGAATTCGCCGTTGGGGGACCAGGCGTTGGCGGAGAGGGTGTAGTAGTTGCCTTCGGAGCCGTCGGTGGTTAGTGGGGTTGCTTGATTGGGGTTTGATTTTGGGCGGAGCCAGAGGTTGTAGTTTTGGAGGAAGAGTTCTGTTTTTCCGTCTGGGTTTGTTACTGGTGTGGTTCGTTCGGGGACGCTGGGGCTGCCGCTCCAGGGCGAGGGTGGGGTGGACTTCAGGGCGTAGGTTTTTAGGTTGAGTTCGTAGCGGGTGTTGTTGGATTGGAATTTTAGGGTGTCGTCTTTGAGTTCGAGATTGGTTAGGTTTTTTAAGGGGACGCGGGTGGGGTCGAAGGCGGGTTGTTTGGCGCCGGTGGAGTCGGCGAGGATGTATTCGGTGCCGGTGGGGGTGGTTCGGGTGTAGATGAATTTGTTGGTGTTGGGGGACCAGCGGATTTCGGTGACGATGGCGGGGGTGAGGGGGCGGAGGGTGTCGGCGTATTTGAGGAAACGGTCGTAGTCCTGGGCGGTGGCGGTTAGGGCTATTAGGATTAGTGCTCGGCGCATGATTTGGTGAGGATAGCAGGGTTCCTGCCTCCTTCCTTACCAATTCCTGGGTGCCTGGCACACGGGGAGAGAGTTTTGGTCGGGGTGGTTGAGTCGGACAGGCCCGGTGCCAGGCACCTAACGGGGTGTCGGACTTGCGGGTGGATGTCCCTCTTCTCCCTTTTTCTCGCTCCTCTAGGTTTTTAGGATGGGGCGGATGACTTGGCCGTGGACGTCGGTTAGGCGGAAGTCGCGGCCGCTGTAGCGGAAGGTTAGGCGTTCGTGGTCGATGCCTAGGAGGTGGAGGATTGTCGCGTGGAGGTCGTGGATCGTTAGAACGTCCTCGATGGCGCGGTAGCCGTAGTCGTCGGTGGCGCCGAAGATCTTGCCTCCTTTCAGGCCTCCGCCGGCCATCCAGAGGGAGAAGCCGGAGGGGCAGTGGTCGCGGCCATCCTTACCCTGTACGAAGGGCACTCGGCCGAATTCGCCGCTCCAGATTACTAGCGTTTCTTCGAAGAGGCCGCGCGCCTTTAGATCCTTGATCAGGGCTCCGATGGGTTGGTCGACGATGAAGGCGTTCTTGGCGTGGCCGTCCTTCAGGTTGCCGTGCTGGTCCCAGCTGTTGCCTCCGCCGAGGCCCGGTGGCGCTACGTGGCTCAGTTCGACGAAGCGGACTCCTCGTTCCACCAGGCGGCGGGCGAGGAGGCACTGGCGGGCATAGGCGGCCTTCTCTTTGTTCGGTGAGTCCATGCCGTAGAGTTTCTTTGTCGCCTCTGTTTCTTTGCTCATGTCTACGAGTTCGGGGACCGCGGTTTGCATGCGGTAGGCCGTTTCGTAGTTCTGGATGGCGGCTTCTACTTGGGGGTTCTTGGCGGCTTCGGCGTACTCTTTGTCGCGGGCGGCGATGAAGTCGAGTTGTTTGCGTTGGAGGGTGGCTGCGGATTTTGGCGTGATGTCTTGGAGGGGTTCGGGGCGTTCGGGGTACAAAAACGAACCCTGGTGGACGGCGGGGAGGAAGCCGCTACCGTAGACGTTGATGCCGCCGAGCGGGATCTCGCCGCTGCCGAGGACGATGAAGCCGGGGAGGTTTTCGTTGGCCGTGCCGAGGCCGTAGGTGGCCCAGGCACCGAGGGAGGGGTAGCCGGTGAGCGGGTTGCCGGAATGGAAGTAGTTGTTGGCTTGGGCGTGCTCCATGAACTTCACGGTCATGGAGCGGATGAGGCAGAGGTCGTCGGCGACGGCGCCCATGTGGGGGAAGAGGTCGCTGATGGGCATGCCGGATTGGCCGTAGTTTTTGAACTCCCAGGGGCTGGGCATGATGTTGCCGTTCTGGTTGAACATCGTGCGGTCGATGGGGACGGGCATGGGCTTGCCGGCGTCTTTGATGAGACGGGGCTTGGGGTCGAAGGAGTCGATGTGGGAGACGCCGCCGGACATGTAGCAGAAGATGACGTTTTTGACTTTGGGGGTGAAGTGGGGCTTGGCGTTCGCGAGGCTGGAAAAGGCCAGGGAGCCGAAGCCGAGGGAGGCGTTCTTCAGGATTTCGCGGCGGGTGAAGAAATGGCGCTGTTTACCGCACATAGAGGAACTCCTTCAGGTTGAAGATGGCCTGGACGACGGGGACGAATGATTTGGCTTCGGCGGCGAAGGATTCGGCCTGGTCCTTTTCGGCTGGGCTGGCGGGGCGGCCCAGGGCGCGGAGGTAGAGTTGGTTGACTCTGTCAGGCTGGGATCCTAGCACGGCGGCCCACTTTTCGGCGGTCTGGATGACGAAGGGGGAGTTCATCAGCGCCAGCGATTGGGCGGGGACGTTGGTGACGTCGCGGAGGCCGCGGGTGGAGGTGGGTTTGTAGACGTCGAAGACTTCGAGGAAGGGGTTGGTGGCGTTGCGACGGATTTCGAGATAGACGCTGCGGCGGTTGGCGCCGTCGAGCGGGCCTTTGGGGCGATCCCCTTTGGTGGAGCCGGTTTCGTGGGCGTAGTAGACGGGGACGGAGGGGCCGTGCATTTGCGGGTCGAGCTGGCCGGAGGCGGCGAGAATGGCGTCGCGGAGTTCTTCGGCTTCGAGGCGGCGGGCGGGGAGATTTGCGGATTGATAGGCGTTGGTGAGGAGCAGGCGGCGGAGGGTCTTCTTGATGGACCAGCCGTCAGCTACGAACTGGGTGGCGAGGGCGTCGAGGTGGTTGAGGTCCTTGGGCGTGGCGCCTAGTTTGCCGAAATTGTCGGGCGTGGCGACGATGCCTTCGCGGAAGAGGAATTGGTAGAGGCGGTTGACGATCACGCGGGTGGTGAGCGGGTTGGCGGGGCTCAATATGTCATCGGCGAGGGCGAGGCGCATGGTTTTGGGGTCGGTGTAGGGCTGGCCGCTGAGGGCTGTGAGGAAGCGCTGGGGGACGGGGTCGGAGGGGCGTTTGGGATCGCCGCGGAGGAGGAGGGGTTGGGCGGGGCCGGCCTCTTCGATGATGCCGGGGGCGTGGCGGGCGGTGGGGATTTCGTTTTCTAGGCGGCGGTATTCGGCGGTGGATTTTGTGGGGCGGTTGGTGAGGAGGCCGGCGCGGAGGAAGTAGTCGAGGAAGGCGGCGGATTCGTCGGTCATGCGGCCGGCGGCGAAGGCATCGATGGCGGCGGCGAGTTGGGTTTCGAGGTGTTTGGTGTAGGCGTCGACGGTGGTGGGAGCGTTGTCGATGGCGAAGTTGACGGGGGTGATTTCTTCTTTGAGCGGGGTCTGGTTGGGTTGGAAAACGATGTCTTGGGCGCCCCACCAGGAGCGGCCGGTGTTGCGGGCGGGGGGCCTGCGGTTGAGGCGGCCGTCCTGTTCGTCGTTGCCGATGAGGGTGGTTTCGTTCAGCGTTGAGAACTCGATGTAGCCGGTGAAACCTTTCCAGAACGTGGTGTCCCAGCGGGCCCAGCCCATCTGGTCGATTTTGGCGCTGGTGCGGGAGTTGAAGATGCCGCCGCGGGGGACGGCGTAGTTTTCGATGATGAGTTGGGCGAAGGAGAAGTTGCCGCCGAGGAAGCGGAGGCTGATGGAGTCGCTGTCGATTTTGAAGCGGGGGGATGTGATCACGGCCCCGTGTTTATTGGAGATGAGGTGGGAGTAGGCGCCTTCGGGGTAGATGCCGGAGATGGCGAGGGGGCCGGCGGGGAGGACGCTGAATTCGCCGGCGGGTGCGATTTTGGTTGGGGCGCCGACGCCTTGGCGGGGCCAGTTTTCGTAAGTCTCGGCGAGCTTCCAGCGGGATTTCGTGTTGGCTTCGTTGTGGGTGCGGCGGGAAGTTAGTTCTTTGCGGACTTTGTTCAGCCAGTCGACTAAGTCGTTGTTGGAGCCGTTGAGCGGGAAGAGCGGGGTTAGCCAATCGGGCTGCGGGTTGGGGCTGATTACTGTGGGGGTTTCGGCGCGCCATTGGGCGGCGAGTTCGGCGCGGATTTGTTGTTTGATGTTAGTAAGTTGGGGGAGGTGTTTGGTGAGTTGGGCTGGCGAGTCGATAGCCGATTGGGTGGGGCGGGCGTTGGCGAGGATGCCGTAGAGGGCGTAGTAGTCCTTTTGCGAGATGGCGTCGAATTTGTGGTCGTGGCAGCGGGCGCAGGAGACGGTGAGGCCTTGGAAGGCTTTGGCGATGACGTCGACCTGGTTGTCGGTCCATTTGATGCGGTCTTCGAGGGGGTCGACGGGTTGGAAGCCGTGTTCGACCATGCGGAAGTGGGCGAGGGCGAGGCTGGATTCGTTGGTGTTTTCGGAGATTCTGGGAGGGATGAGGTCGCCGGCGAGGTGTTCGCGGACGAGTTGGTTGTAGGGGACGTCGTTGTTGAAGGCGCGGATGAGGTAGTCGCGGTAGCGCCAGGAGTGGGGAGTGTCGGGGTCGCCTTCGGAGCCGTGGGATTCGCTGTAGCGGATGATGTCCATCCAGCGGCGGGCCATGCGTTCGCCGAATTTTGGGGAGGCGAGGAGGCGGTCGACGACTTGTTCGTAGGATTTGGTTTTGGTGAATTCGTGGATTTCTTCGGGGGTGGGCGGGAGGCCGGTGAGGTCGAAGGTGATTCGTCTTAGCAGGGTTTCGGGGTTGGCTTTTTCGGTGGGTTTGTCGGGGGGGAGTTGGGCGGGTTTGATGGGTTGCCAGGCCCAGTGGTCGTTGCGGCGAGTTAGTAAGTCGAAGTTACTCGTTGGTTGGTTTGTTGTTGGGTAGGGGGCGCCTTGGGCTACCCATTTTTCCAGTTTGGTGATTTCGTCGGGGGGTAGGGGGCCGGTGGGCGGCATGCGCTTGAGGCCGTTTTCGCCTTTGAGGGCGGGGATGATTTTTGATTTCGCGGATTCGGGGAGGGGGGTGTCGAGGCGGAGGTTGGCGAAGGAGGTTTTGGGGCCGTGGCAGGCGTGGCAGCGGGCGATGAGGAGGGGGCGGATTTCGCGTTCGAAGAAGTCGGTTTTTTCGTCGGCGATTGATGGGAGGACGGATAGGAGGGTTAGGAGTAGGAAGCGGGGCGGCATGCGCGTTGGGGGTAGCTTATCATGTGGGGGCGGATAAACTCTTGCCTTTGGACCACACATCCGTGCCTACTTAAAAGGTGTAGTCTGACTGAATCCCATCGTTGCCCCTCTCCTCGACAAGGAAGTGCGCGGAAGTCGCTGTCTTAAACGAACGGAACAACGCTGATATCCTGAAGGGCCTCGATGGCATAGTTAAGCTTCTCATCCGCCGTCCCAATAACAATTATTCCCCTGGTTCGCTCGCCGGGCTGCGCCATGTTCCTTTTTATCCATCCCATGTATGAGGTGATCTGCCCGATCACTTCCCGGTAGCGGGCGGATGGCCGTTTTATCTCTACTACTACGATGTCTCCTTGCTGATCTCGGCAGATCAAGTCCGCCCTGCCAACTGAACCCAGGGTGCATTGCCGTTTTATCAAGACGAGGCCGGGCTCAAGCAGGGCAAGGTTATTGGCAAGGAGCAATTCAACGCTGCGTTCGTCGATGCGACTGGAAATCGACAGAGCCTGTGGTTTTGTTGGCGTCACTGGTTTGGCTTGGGTGCTTATGGCGAGTGGCGAAGAAATAGGTTCTAGGCCGATTAGAAAATCGCGAGTTCTGATTATGTATTCTGGTCCTTCAAATTGTGGTTGCTCAAGGTGCCAGTACATTTGGAAAAGTGGTGATTTAGCGGAATCGCCGTAGGCTGCTGCATATCTCTCGGCCAACTCCGAAACTAAGAGCGGACGGTTTGCGCACAATAGCGATGTGATTGCACTTCGGAGGCGCAGCCCTCTCGGAAGTGGTTGTGGCGCATGCGGAGAGCGAAGCGAGTACTCTGGCTCCTCAGCTAAATAAATTCCGCCACGCTTGCTCGCAGCGAGATCGATCACTTCTCGAAGGACCGCCCATTCCTCGTCGTACGTCGCTCTTTTCAGCGGCTTCAGGATTAGTGCTTGCCGCGCCAGAGGTATGGCGTTCATTGGATTTGTTTGATGCAACACGGTTACGACCGCATCGGCAAATGACTTCATGAAATTGAGGAACCCTCCAATTAAAACCGGCAATATCCACCCCATATTCTACAGAATGGTTGGCGAACGGGATTGGAGGTCGGCCGCCTCCTGTCGAAGGCAACCCGACCACGCCTACCGTCCGCGTTTCCGTGAGTCCAGCTTAATGAAGTAGACTTGGCATTCCGACCTGCGTTAGTCTCGAATCCGTTCCTGCAAATTCAATACGTGAGTCCCTTGCCGTATTGAATTTGGTAGTGTCTATGTTGTGATCACTGAGAAGCCGGTGTTTGGTCTAACTGTAAGCAATGTGCCCGTCGTCAATATACGCCGAGAGTTCACGTTTTTTAGAGAGAGCCTTTCCGACGAACGTTTTGTTTTGAAGCTCAAGCAAGTACGCGAGCCCATCGAGACGCCTTACTTTATCTGGAATGATCTGCCAATGAACCTATTGACGTACATTGTCCAGCGCAGCATCCTGGGCGTTGAAGCCTGCGTAAATGCGGCCGCCGTCTACCAGTTGTTAGCCCGGGGGCGATTCGACCCCAAAATGGCAGAGAAGCTTAACGGCCCAGGTCGGCTGCTTGGTGGCAAAGGAATGGCCGACACTCTTTATAATAGGATTCCCTCCCAAGTTAGTTCGGAGCTCCAACTTAGTGTCATGGATTGCGAGCTTTGGGAACAAGTTCGACGCTTTTATAGGGAAGTCCGAAATCCGTTGTTTCATGGATATCAGTTGGACCGCCCACCCATTTCAGGAGTTCAAGATGCTATGCAGATGCTGGGTTGCGTCTATGGATGGATGGATAGATGGTGGGGTGCTTTCGGGGAGATCGAGGCATTCAGCCGGCTGACTCTCCCGGACATAGATCGGTGATCGCTGTCACGTTTGCTCATCGAAGGCATCAGGATTGTCGTTGAGGTCGACACGTGCGCTTCGGGCAAGGCGTGGTCGTTAAAATCCGAAAAATGGACATCTCCGTTGTTGGTGGACACAGACAGCTTGGCGACGAGCCATGCCGAGAGAGTCGCGCACCCGCCATTCACCCTATGTGGGATTTGATGTGCTGGAAGAGTAGGGCGTTTACCATTTCGCCGAGGGGGATGCCTTTTTCGGCGGCACGCTCGGCGAGATGGGTTTGGATGTTGGCGTCGAGGTAGATGGGCAGGCGTAGTTCGGCGTTGGGACGGAAGAACTTTCCGCGTTCGGCTTTGCTGAAATCGTATTTGGGTTTCATTGCTTCGGGATGGAAGTGTTCGTTAGAGGTCTTCCGGTCGAAGGCCGGTGTCTTTGCCGATCTTGGCGAGGGCGGCGGGACCGATCTCTTCGCTTTCGTGAAACGCGAAGGTGAAGTTTGGCCACCCGGGACGTTGCAGTCTGCGGTGGGAACCGACTTGCTTCTTCAGTGACCAGCCGAGCCGGAGTAGCGCGGCGTAGACTCGCCGGGCCTTTGTCGCGCGCCAGATGCTCACGCGGCGAAGAGGACGCGCAGCGATTCGGGGACTTCTTCGCCGCTTTCGATCATGTCTGCCAATACCTGCAAGGCTATTGACTTCACTTTCCGGACGGCTTCTTCTTCGACAGCGCCGTACGCCATCACGCCGGGAAGTTCGGGGACGGAGGCGAGGATTCTTCCATCGTCTTCCCGCTCCACTTCCACGCGAATTGGTTCTATGTTCACCATGGCAGTTTCAGTTTAGCGGATTCCCTGGTATACGATAGCCGGATCATGATCCGCGTGCGATTGTTCTTGGTTTGCCTGATTGGGTTGACGGCGTTGGCGCAGACGGGGCCGGGGCCGTTTACGGCGGCTCAGGCCGCGGCGGGGGAGGCGCTCTATCAGGTTCATTGCGCTACTTGCCATCTGGGCAATATGGGCGGGCGGAATGAGGCTCCGCAGTTGGCCGGGGGGAACTTCATGAACGCCTGGCGGGGCAGGTCGACGCGGGATCTGGTTGTGAATATGCAGTCGACGATGCCTCCTTCCAATCGCGGTGGGTTGGGGGAGGATGGCTACTTGAATATTGCCGCCTTTGTGCTGGCGGCGAATGGGTCGGTGGCGGGGCCGGGGGCGATGACGGCCGCTACTCGGGTTTCGATTGGGGCTATCGCGAATGGCGTCACGCCGGTTGACTTGCGGGCGCGGTTGGAGGCCGCGGCGACGACGAATCAGGCGACTACGCCTCCGATGGTTTCGGGGGTGAAGGGGTTGACGGTTACTGGGGAAGTTAAGAAGTTCACGCCGGTGACGGATGCGATGTTGCGGAATCCGGCGCCGGGGGATTGGTTGATGATTCGGCGGAATTATCAGGCTTGGAGCTACTCGCCGTTGGCCGATATTACCGCGGCCAATGTGAAGGGGTTGCAGTTGGCGTGGGTGTGGGCGATGAATGACGGCGGGGCGAGTCAGCCTACGCCCATCGTTCATGACGGGATCATTTATCTTTCGAACACCAGCAATACGGTGCAGGCGCTGGATGGGCGGACGGGGGAGTTGATTTGGGAACACCGGATTGGGCCGGAATCGACGCGGGCGTATGGGGCTACGCGGAGTCTGGCGATTTATGGGGATAAGATTTTTGTGCCGACTACGGACTCGAAGCTGTATGCCTTGGCGGCTCGGACGGGGAAGATTGTTTGGCAGGCGGATGTGGGGGCTGTTGGGAAGGGCTACACGAATTCGGCGGGGCCGCTGGTGGTGAATGGGAAAGTGATCCAGAGCTTGACCGGTTGTTCGCAGTACAAGCCGGAGGGGTGTTACATCAGCGCGTTTGACGCGGAGACGGGGAAGCTGGTTTGGCGGTTCTATACTGTCGCTCGCGAGGGGACTCCGGGTGGGGATACTTGGGGCTCGATGCCCAATTTGTTGAGAGCTGGTGGGGATACTTGGATTACGGGTAGTTATGATCCGGAGACGAATACCGCTTTCTGGGGGATTTCGCAGGCGAAGCCGTGGCTGCGGGTGAGCCGTGGTTCGACGCCGGGGGAGTTGGGGCTGTATACCAATTCGACGGTTGCTTTGGATGCGGACACGGGGAAATTGCGGTGGCATTTTCAGCATGTTCCGGGGGAGACGTTGGACCTGGACGAGGTGTTTGAACGGGTGCTGGTGGATGACGGCGCGGACCGGTGGCTGTTTACGGCGGGGAAGGCGGGGGTGTTGTGGAAGCTGGACCGGAAGGCGGCGAAGTTTTTGGACTACAAGGAGATGGTTTTTCAGAATGTCTTTGCGCGGATTGACCCGAAGACGGGGGAGCCGACGTATCGGAGCGACATTTTGGAG
>CANIVU010000006.1 GCA_947470805.1 Acidobacteriota bacterium
CTCCGAATAGGGGTTGTCGTTGGAGACGTGCGGGCGGCTGTGCGATTTGGTGACGCCCAGGTCGCTGAGCAGAAAAGCTACGGATTTGGACGTCATCGAGGATCCGCGATCGGCGTGGACCGTGAGCGAATCGGGCTCGATGCTCTGTTTGGCACAGGTGTCGGCGAATAGCTGTTTGGCCAGTTCGGCACTTTCGCGATGGGCAATCATCCAGCCGACGACGTATCGACTGTAGACATCAAGGATCACGTAGAGGTAGAAGTAGGTTCGTCCCCGTAGATCGCATCGAAACGGGTGCTCATTGCCTTCAAGGCTTCATCGACCATACTCCGGATTGGCCGTAATGGATGGTCCGATGGCACCCGGGTCTCTAACGACCCATAGCTAAACAACTCTTCCTGGTGGACGTCCTCGCCGCGCATTATTCTATGACGTCCAAAACAATTCCAACGTCACATGTTCTCACTGTTTTTCAGCAGCCTGCTAGAGTAGGTCGTACCCGGAAAGCCCAAGCCGCGATCCGTGATAAATCCGATACACCACCACGCATCGCCGCTCGTGGTCCACTCGAAACACGATCCGATGGGAGTAGTAAATCAAGTGCCGGATCTCAAACGAAAATTCGTCGCCTTCGGGAATCAAAGCGCACCGTTCGGGGGACTCCTCTAAAGAGCAGATCGACTCAGCCAACCCCAGAAACCAGGCGTCGGCCGCCTCAGGCTCCCTCTTCACTTCGCGGATGTAACCGACGTACTCCTCAGCATCGGCCAGCGCCGGCTCGGTAATATCAACGCGAAATCCCAAGTTTTTCTCGCAGTTCCGCCAGTGCCTTTCGAGCGGGCTTCACTCGGCCCTCTTCCGCCGCCACGATCCCAACCCGAATCGCCTCAACGGCCTCCAATCGAGCCAATCGGTCCAGCATCCCTTGATAGCTCGCCGCATCCTGCACCACCAGTTCTGCTTTACCGTTAACGGTCAGAACCACCGGACGCCGCGTCCGCTTCATCTCGTTCACGAACTCGCTCGTATTCCGCTTGAAATCGGTCAAAGGGTGAATGTCTTGGCTAATGTCGATCATGGAAAAGAGCGCACTTCCTTCGCACTGAATTCGATGCTATCACATCGCCGCCAGCCAAGTTTCACCCGCGTGCAACACACTGCTGAAGCCAAACACAACCGGCCCCGCCGCAACCCACCACGAACCTTGATTGGCCAACGGATTCGCCCGCCGGCAACGAAGCTCGAATGTCCTCCCTCCCTTCCGTCCTATTCAGCGAACGCTCCCCCTTCGCCTCGGCCATCACCACTACCTTCCAGCCCCGCCACCGAACCGCGCGCGTCAGCACTTGTCCGCCTTTGCCCGGAGGGCGACGGCGGAAGCGGCGCTCAAAACCCACCCCCTGTGGAAAACTCAGTCACAAGCCAACTCAAATTTATTTCTCGTTTATTCTCAACTAAATACAAACAATCCAAAATCGTTTCCCTATCCCCGCCCTGCTACAAGTAACAACAGAGGGGCCCAGCGCCCGCGCACACCGCGCGGCCGCCGGGCCCCTCTCTATTTCCAAAACCAGCAAGGAGGGGCCGCCATGCCCATCGATCCCGAAAAACGCGCCGAAACCGCCCGCGCCAACGGAGCTAAGTCCAACGGCCCCAACACAAAAGAAGGAATGGACAGGTGCGCCCGCGCGGCCACCGAAAACGCCCGCCGCCGCCGCGCCATCGCCGTCACCCTCGACTGCACCCTCCTCCCCAACGAGTCCCGCGAACTCCTCCTCGCCCAGACCCAACACGAGTTCGCCCACTGGCAACCCTCCTCTCCCATGGAAATACAATTGGTGCAGGAATTAATCGACATAAACTGGAAAATCAGAAGAATCCGCTTCGCCCAGAACCACGCCCTTATCGAAGCCACCGAAACCCAGCGCCAGCGCGCCTCGGCCCCCGAACTGGCCCCCGCGCTCGTCGCCCAGGCCGTCGCCGAAGGCTGCGTCCCCTCCGGTCCCCAGACCAACTTGGACCGCGCCGCCAACCTCCTCACCGCCACCCGCTCGCGCATCCTGCGCGACCTCCGCCTGCTAAATCGCACCTTCCCCAACCGGGCAGGGTCCCAGCCGGTGTTGCAAACAGAGCACTTAACGACCGAGTTTTCATTCCAGGTCCCAGCCGAGGCCCAAGCTGAGGTGCCAACAGCCCCAGCCACCCCGCTCGACTACGCCACCGACCCAGCCCACCTGGTCGTCGACCCAGCCAAACCCGAGGAGCCAACGCCATCCCAGCCCGGAGACATCCTCGCCTGGGCTCAACAACAACTCGATTTCCACCCCGATGCCCCGCAAACGGACATCATGACGTCGGAATCGAAGGACATCCTGGTCCTAGGCAGCCGACAGACAGGCAAATCCACCGCCGCCGCCCTCCGAGCCCTGTACGAAGCACTAAACGACGACGGCAGCACCGTCCTGCTAGCCGGCCCCTCCGGCCGCCAGTCCGGCCACATCATGAACAGAAGCCGCGAATTCGCCCAGCAACTCGGCCTAACTCTCGGCCCGCCACCCCCAAAGTGCGATGGGTATAAACTACCCAACGGCAGCAAAATCATCAGCCTGCCAGACAACGATGCGACCGTCCGAGGCTTCAGCGCCCCGCGCCTGATCATCATCGACGAAGCAGCGTTCGCATCAGACGAACTGATCACCGCCCTCCGGCCAATGTTAGCCGTATCGAACGGCCGCATGATGCTGCTAACAACGCCAAACGGCCAATCCGGTTACTTCTACGAAAAGTGGCACGAGCAAAACGAGGAGTTCCACAAGATCCTCTGCCGGGCCGACCAGTGCACTCGCATCGACGCAAAAACCCTCGAAGGGTTCCGAGCGTCGATGACAACCGCGGAGTACGCCCAGGAATTCGACTGCCAATTCCAAGCCGAAGGCAGCGAAGGCATCCCGCGCGAGACGTTCCGCAAGAACATCAGCGCCGACATCAAACCCATGTTCGAGGAGTACAACGAATAACGGCAACCAGACGGGAGAGAAGAAGAAGGACGTACCCCCCCCCGGGGACATAGCGGGCGAAACCCCGACAAAATTCGGCCCGTAACCCAAACAGCAGGTGTGTCCCCCAAGACGCGACACACCCCGCAGAAGGGAATAAGGAAATGCGACAACGCCCAGCGGAAAAAGCCCCCAAAAGGCCCACCCGCTAACCAACAACAAACAACCGAAGCCGCGATCTTAAAACACCATCGTCGCGAGCTTCAACCCGATCTTTCTCAATTGAATATCACCGCCACCGGCGCCCCCTGTGACTACCCGGATCCGAAGTCCGATCTGGGTAGTCGAAGCGGTTGGACCGCAATTGGCCGCCCCCTCCACCCCCATGCGATAAGATATCCAGGCAATGCCCAACCGTCGGGATTTCCTACGCCTAACCACCGGCGCGGCCTTCGCCCAAACCGCCCCCCGGCCCAATGTCCTGCTCATCTTAATCGATGACATGGGCTACGCCGACATCGGCTGCTTCGGCGCCAAGGACATCCGCACCCCGCACATCGACCGCCTCGCCCGCGAAGGCGTCCGCCTCACCGATTGCTACTCCAACGGCCCCGTCTGCACCCCCACCCGCTGCGGCCTCATGACCGGACGCTACCAGCAGCGCTTCGGCCTCGAATGGGCCCTCGGCCCCGGCGTCAAAGGCTACGGCCTCCAACCCGAAAACAACACCATCGCCCGCTACCTCAAAAACGCCGGCTACAAAACCGGCATGTTCGGCAAATGGCACCTGGGCTATGAGCCCGAAGTCGGCCCCAACCGCCACGGTTTCGACGAGTTCTACGGCCTCCTCAGCGGCAACGTCGACCACTACTCCCACCAGGAGATCAACGGCGAAGAAGACTGGTACGAAAACACCAACCCCGTCAAAGTCGACGGCTACTCCACCGAACTCATCCGCGACCGCGCCCTGTCGTTCCTCGATCGCAACGCCGCCGCCCCCTTCTTCTGCTACCTGCCATTCAACTCTGTCCACTGGCCCTTCCAAGCCCCCGGCCGGCCCGCCGACGTCCGCCAACGCCCCACCTGGTTCAACGGCTCCCGCGAAAAAGACTACAAACCCATGCTCGAGGCCATCGACTCGGCCATCGGCGCCGTCCTCGCCAAACTCGAATCCAAAGGCGTCCTCGATAACACCCTCGTCATCTTCACCAATGACAACGGCGGCGAAAGGCTGAGCGACAACCGCCCCTTCTTCCACCACAAAGCCACCCTCTGGGAGGGCGGCATCCGCGTCCCCGGCATCGTCCGCTGGCCCGCCCGCCTCCCCAAAGGCACCGTCTGCGCCCAGCCCTGCATGTCCATGGATTTCACCGCCACCATCGCCGAAGCCTGCGGCGTATCGCCAACGCCATCCCAGCCTTTCGATGGCTTCAGCCTCCTCCCCATCCTCGCCGGCAAACAAGCCATCCGCGAACGCACCCAGTTCTGGCGCATCTCCCGCGTCGACCGAAAACAATCCGCCGCCCGAAAAGGCAAATGGAAGTGGATCCGCGACGGCGAATTCGACCAGTTATTCGATCTCTCCGCCGACCCCGGTGAACGCAAGAACCTGTCTTACATACACCCGCAAGTTACCATGGAGTTAGCGAACTTATACGCCGCCTGGGAGACCATGTTACAAAAGAATCCGCCCTCGAAGGTGATCAAATGATATCCCGCCGTACTTTTATGGCGGCCATGTTACAAGCCGCCGCTCCCCGCCCGAACATCGTCCTGTTCCTGTCCGACGACATGGGCTACGCCGACATCGGCTGCTACGGCGCCAAAGACATCCGCACCCCGCACATCGATCGCCTCGCCCGCGAAGGCGTCAAACTGACAGACTGCTATTCCAACGGCCCCGTCTGCACCCCCACTCGCTGCGGCCTCATGACCGGCCGCTACCAGCAGCGCTACGGCAAAGGCCTCGAATGGGCTCTCATGCCCACCGACGTGAACGTGGGCCTCGACGCCAAACACACAACCATCGCTCGCTTGCTCAAAGACGCCGGCTACAAAACCGGCATCTTCGGCAAATGGCACCTCGGTCGCGAAACCCAGTTCAACCCCATCCGCCACGGCTTCGACGAATACTTCGGCCTCACCGGCGGCAACGTCGACATGTACTCCAAAGAGGATCGCTTCAAGAACTACGACCTCTACGACGGCCTCGACAAGGCCCCCAAATCCCCCGGCTATCTCACCGAAATGATCGCCGAACGCGCCGAGCGCTTCATTACGGCGAATAAGTCTACCCCGTTCTTCACTTACATCCCCTTTAACGCCGTCCACTGGCCCTTCCAGGCCCCCGGCCGCCCGGAAACGGTGCGGGATCTCAAGACCTGGTACGACGGCACCCGCGGCGGCGAATACAAGGCCATGCTCGAATCGATGGACGCGGCCATCGGTCGCGTCCTCGGCACGCTCGACCGGCTCGGCCTCGCTGGCAACACCCTCGTCATCTTCACCAACGACAACGGCGGCGAACGCCTCAGTGACAACGGCCCCTTCCGCCACTCCAAGGCCTCTCTCTGGGAAGGCGGCCTCCGCGTCCCCGCCCTCCTCCGCTGGCCCGGCCGCCTGCCTAAAGGCCGCGTCAGCGGCCAGGTCGCCATGTCCATGGACCTCACCGCCACCATCGCCGCCGCCGCCCAGGTCAAACCCGCCCCCGCCGAACCCTTCGACGGCATCGACCTCGCCCCCCTCCTGGCCAATAAAAAGGCCGAAAAACCCCGCGACCTCTTCTGGCGCATCAACCGCCCCCAGAAGCGCGTCCGCGCTATCCGCAGCGGCAATTGGAAGTTCGTCCTCGATGGCGGCATCAACAACATGTACGATCTCGAAGCCGACCCCGGCGAAACCCGCGACCTGTTCTACGTCCACCCCGAAATCGCGGCCGAATTGAGAGGAAAACTCGAAGCATGGGACAAACAACTCGGCTAACCCGCCGCGCCTTCGTCGCCGCCTCCGCGGCAGCAGCGGCGGCCGAAACCAAGCGGCCGAACATCGTCTTCCTGATGCCAGACCAGCACCGGTACCATTCGGTTGGCTGCCTCGGCAACGCGGAAGTCAAAACTCCGCACATCGATAAGCTCGCCAGCGAAGGCGTCACGCTCCACCACACCTTCGCCAACACCCCCGTCTGCTGCCCCGCCCGCGCCATTCTTCTGACGGGCCAATACTGCCACCGCAACGGCATGATCGCCAACGATCTCCGCCTCCGCGAAGACCACGTCAGCTTCGCCGAAGTCCTCTCGGGCGCAGGCTACCGCACCGGCTTCGTCGGCAAGTGGCACCTCGATGGCGGCCAGCGCGAACCCGGCTGGGTGCCCCCCGGCCCTCGCCGCCAGGGCTTCCAGTTCTGGGCCGCCCACCAGTGCAGCCACAAACACTTCGAAAACCACTACTTCCGCGATTCGCCAGTCCCCATCGAGTTCGGCAAATTCGAAGCCGAAGGCTGGGCCGACGTCGCCGTCGAGTTCCTCGAAGGCGTAAAGAAAGACCCCCGGCCCTTCTACCTCACCGTCCAGTGGGGCCCCCCGCACGACCCCTACAAAGCCCCGGCCAACTACACCGCCAACTACAACCCCGCCAAGCTCACCATGCGGGCCAACTACAAGAAGGGGAAGGTGCCCGTCCCCCCGCCCGCCGCGATCGCCGAGTACTACGGCATGGTCACCGCCATCGACGATCAAGTCGGCCGGCTCATGGCCAAGCTCGATGAGCTTGGCCTCCGCGAAAACACCATCGTCCTCTACTCCTCCGACCACGGCGACATGCTCGGCTCGCAAGGAGAACGGCTGAAGCGCAAGCCCTGGGAGGAGTCCATCCGCGTCCCCGGCTTCCTCCGCTGGCCCGGCCACATCAAGCCCGGGTCGCAAAGCGACGTCTTCTTCACCCACGTCGACTTCGCCCCCACGCTCCTCGGCATGGCCGGCCTCAAGCCACCCGCCGCCATGCAGGGAAACGATCTCTCCAAGCCCATCGTCACCGGCAAAGGCAAAGCGCCCGACTCGGCCTTCTTCCAGATCTTCGGTCCGTTCACCGGCGACGGCACCGACGCCGGCTGGCGCGGCGTTCGAACCGCCACCCACATGTACGCCCGTTACCAGGACAAGCCCTGGGTCCTCTATGACATCAAAGCCGACCCCTTCCAGCTAAACAACCTGATCGGCAAAGCCCCGGCGGTAGAAGCCGCCATGGAGAAGCGTCTCGCCAAGTGGATGAAGGACACCGGCGACTCCTGGAGCTTCAACTGGAGCCACAAAGTCGAGGACGCCGGCCGCCTCTACAAACACAAAACCTTCTTCACCGTCCAGGAGTACCTCGACTGGGCCAAAGCCAATCCCGACCTCGACCGGGCCTAACGTCCCCACTTACTCCAACCGGCTGCCTCCCATCCCGGCCCTCGAACGTCATCGCTGCCCCAGCGGTTCACAACTCCTTCCCGGCATGTTGTGATCGGTCACCCCAACATCCTGCTTCCCAACCCGGCCGTCAAAGGCCACCTTGGGCCGCACGGTCCACAAACCCTCGTGCTCCGCCCGTAATCGGCGGCCCCGATGAACTCCACCCGGCGGCTTGCCATCCCGGCCCTCGAACGTCATCGCTAACCCATCGGTTCACAACTCCTTCCCGGCATGTTGTGATCGGTCACCCCAACATCCTGCTTCCCAGCCCGGCCGTCAAAGGCCACCTTGGGCCTCACCGTCCACAAACCCTCTCGCTCCGCCCGTGATCGGCGCCCACGTGAACTCCACCCGGCAACTTGCCATCCCGGCCTCAACCAATCAAAGTCCCGCCTGCCACCGGCCGCCCCCACTTACTCCAGCCGGTAAGCGATCAGCGCATCCCCCGTCACGGGGTTATTAAAGAAGCCTCCCCCGGTGGCGGCAATGACCACATACTGCTTCCCATCCCGGCCCTCGAACGTCATCGGTGTCGCCTCCGCCGCCCCCGGCAGGCGTACCGTCCACAGCTCCTTGCCGTTCCGTCCATCAAAAGCCCGGAACCGCCCGTCATCAGTCGCCCCCACAAACACCAGCCCGGAGGCGGTCGTAATGGTGCCCCCATTCCCCGGCCGGCCGGTCAGGTTCTTCCCCTCCGGCAAGTTATCGGTCACGCCCAACGGCACCTTCCAGGCGATGTCCCCGGTATTCACATTCACCGCCACCAGCTCGCCCCACGGCGGCTGCTGACAGGGCACTTGCTGCGGACCCAGCATCCGCACACTGAACCGCCCGCCACCGGAAAACCCCTCGTACGGTCCGCCCGGATCCACCCGGTTTCCCTGCCCCGCCGCCATCGCCGCGCCCGACTTTGGGTCGTGGTCCTGCAACCCAGACACCTGCCCCAGTTCGTTGACGTTCACGAACAGCAGCCCCATCTGCGGATTCACCGATACCCCGCCCCAGTTCACGCCCCCATGATTCCCCGGGAACTGCACGCGCAACCGGTTATACGCCGGCGGCAAGTAAGGCCCGCCCGTCTGCATCCCCGTAAGTAATTTCCGGCAAGCCTTCTCAATCTCCGGGGTCACCGTCGCCACCTCGTCCGGCGAGAACGCCATCCGCGACAGCGGCGCCGGCTTCAAGGGAAACGGCTGGGTCTTCGACGCCTTTTCCAAAGGCACCTCGCTCGCCGCTACCGGGCGCTCTTCCACTCCATATATCGGCCTCCCCGTCACCCTGTCCAGCAGGAATAACAGCCCGTTCTTACTCACCGCCGCTACGGCCGGGATCGTTTTGCCGCCCTGCTTCACGTCAAACAGCGCCGGCGCTGCCGTCAAATCGGTGTCCCAAATGTCATGGTGGACAACCTGGAAATGCCACAGGTACTTACCCGTGTTCGCATCCGCCGCCACCAGCGACGACCCAAACAAGTTATCCCCCGGGCGATCCCCGCCATACTGGTCGACCGATGGCGCGCCGAATGGCATATAGACAATCCCGCGCTTGGCATCCACTGTCAAGAAAGTCCACACATTCACGCCCGACCGGTTCTTCCAGCTCTCCCCCGGCCACGTATCGTGGAACTTCTCCCCCGGCTGCGGCACGGAATGAAAGGTCCAAACCAGCCTGCCCGTCCGCATATCCCAGGCCCGCACATCGCCCGCCGGGCCGAGCGGCGGATTCTCCTGCGTCGTCCCGCCCGTGATTACCAGGTGCTTATAAACCAGAGGCGGCGAGGTTATCGCATTCCGTCCGGGAAGCCCGTGCATAATCGCTTCCGTGTTCAGGTTGATCACCCCGTTATCCCCGAACGCCAGATTCGGCTTCCCGGTCTTGGCGTCCAGCGAATACAGCTTCCCATCGCTCGACCCGAATACGACTTGCGCCGGCGTCTTCCCATCCCCCGGCCAGTACTCGAGCCCCCGCGTCGCAGGAACGCCGGATGGTAGGGCGAAACTCCAAATCTCGCCTCCGGTAACCGGGTCCAACGCGGCCACGCGCTGGTAGGGCGTGGTGACATACATGACCCCTCGAATCACCAGCGGCGTCACTGAACTGGGCCGGAAACCGGTTCCGAACATTCCGCCGGCCCGAGGCCGCGCGCCGGCTGGTTCCGGCTCATCGCCAACGGGAGCATTCGGCGCCCGGCGTGCCGCCAACGGGGCCGCCGTGAATCCTTTGGGCCGCAGATGGTAAACCCAAGCCACCTTCAATTTCGCCACATTCTCCGGGGTGATCTGCGCAAGCGGCGAGAACCGCATGGCCCCGGCGTCGTGGCCATAGGTGTGCCATTCGCGAGCGGTATCGGCGGGAAACCCACCAGTGGGCATAGCAGCCTTCGCCGGCGCATCCGGCCCCACCGAACCGGCCGCCGTCGCGATGCCATCCGCACGGCCTTCCCCCGCCACGCCCGCCGCGCCGAAGTTGGCGACCAGATACCCCAGAATCGCCGTGAACTCCGCGTCTGTCCCCTGCGCGCCCAGGTTCACCATTTTGCCGATGGACTCGGTCCAGCCTACCTTCGAAAGGCGAAGTGAAACCGCCTGGTCGAGCGAGTGGCATTTCCCACAAACCCGGGAAGTCTCAGCCTTTCCTGGGCCCTCAGGCAGCACGGCGCCAGCAAGCGTAACGGCGAGTAAGAGAAAAATCGTGACGGGACGGATCATAGGACAGGTGGCACCATTCTATCCGCTTGTCAGGCATACAATCGAAAGGAGAACTACCATGCCCACCCGTCGCCATTTCCTCGCCGCATCCGCAGCGGTGCCCGCCGCTCTCGCGCAAACCAGCCCGAACGACAAGATCCGTCTCGCCCTGATCGGCGCCGGCGGCATGGGCTCCGGCGACGCCAACACCGCCATTAGCACCGGCCTCGCTGAACTCGTCGCCGTTGCGGACATCTACGACGGGCGGCTGACACGGGCGAAGGAGATCTGGGGCTCCCACATCCAAACCACCCGCGATTACCGGGAGCTGTTGGCCAAGAAGGACATCGACGCCGTCATCATCGGTACCCCCGACCACTGGCACGCCCGGATCGCCATCGATGCCATGAACGCCGGCAAAGACGTGTACTGCGAAAAGCCGATGGTCCAGAAGGTCGCCGATGGCCATACCGTTATCGACACTGCGGCCAAGACCAACCGGATCATTCAGGTCGGCAGTCAGCGGGTATCTTCGATCCTTTACGACAAGGCCCGCGAGATACTCGCCGCCGGCACCATCGGCGAGCTGAACTTAGTGGAAGCCTGGTGGGATCGGAACTCCGCGCTTGGCGCGTGGCAGTACTCCGTTCCGCCTGACGCCTCGTCCGCCAATGTGGATTGGGATCGTTTTCTTGGCTCTGCCCCGAAACGCGGCTTCGAACCCGTCCGGCTGTTCCGCTGGCGCAACTATCAGGACTACGGCACCGGCGTCGCGGGCGACCTCTTCGTCCACCTCTTCTCCGGGCTCCACTACATCACCGGCTCCCAGGGCCCCAATCGCGTCTTTGCCACCGGTGGGCTGCGCTATTGGAAGGACGGCCGCGACGTTCCCGACGTGATGATGGGCGTCTACGACTATCCCAAGTTCAACCTCGCCCTGCGCGTCAACTTCGTCAATGGCGCCGGTGAAACCAGCGGCTTCCGCTTTGTCGGCTCCGAGGGGATTATGACGGTGGGAAGCACCGTCTCGATTTCGAAGATCAATCGGGAAAACGAACCCGGCTATACCATCGGCACCTTCCCGCGCCGCGTGCAGGAGGAGTTCTTGAAGGACTACCGCGCCAAGTACCCCGGCAAGCCGGCCACCGCTGATGGGATGCTCGCGCAGCCCGAGGACACCTACCGCGCGCCACGCGGCTACAGCGACCACTACGATCACCACCGGAACTTCCTCCAGGCGGTTCGGTCGCGGAAACCGGTCACTGAAGACGCTCTGTTCGGCTTGCGCGCCGCCGGGCCCGCGCTCCTCAGCAACCGGAGCTACTTCGAAAAGAAGACCTTCGTTTGGGACGCCGCCAAGTGCGAAGTCAAGGCCTAACAGCGCTGCTGCTGGCCGCCGCCGCGACGCTCTCCGCGGCCGGCACCCGGAGTGTGTCCACGCCCACCCAGGCGAGGGCCCTCGGCATCCCGGCGGGCGGCGATCACCGCCACATCCGTGTCCGCACCTCCGCGAACGGCTTGGCGTGGTCCAACTGGCTCGAGACCACAACCGATCCTGAATCCGGGACGCTTATCTGGATCGAAACTCCCTTTCGTTACGCCGAAATCCAGGGCCTGCCGGACTCTGATCGCGTGCTGCTGATCGACCCTGGCGTTACGCCGCGCCAGGCCGCCGAGCCCGGTATCCAGGGGCGCGCCGCCTGGTGCCCGGCACCGTTCGTCTGTCCCAAAGGCGCCGGACCGACCACGACTCGGCCCACGCATCTGATCGTCCACCATACCGCCAGCGCCAACAGCGCCACCGACTACGCGGCCCTGATGCGCTCCTTCTGGGAACTGCACGTGAAGGGCAACGGCTGGGCCGACATTGGGTACAACTTCCTGATCGACCCGGCCGGCACCGCGTGGGAGGGCCGGGGCGACGGGATTCTCGGTGCTCATTTCTCCGGCGTCAATACAGCCACCGCCGGCATATCCATGATCGGCACTTACACCGGCGTGGCGCCATCCGCTCCCGCTGTCGCCAAGTTAGTGGAGTTACTTGCCTGGCAGGCACAGAAGTATAACTTGGATCCCAATGGGGTGACGCTTCATGGCGCGAGTGGATTGGAGCTGAACGTGATCAGCGGCCACCGCGACGCGGGTCTCTCGCCGCGGGCCAGCGGCCGGACCGAGTGCCCGGGCGTGGCGCTCTACCCGATGCTCCCCGATATCCGAGAGGCCGTGTGTCGTGCCACCGATGGCTGCACGCCGGTTCTCCTGCGGCCGAATAGTTGTGCCAGTGCCACCGAGCCGTGCCTGTCGCGGTATGGCGTGGTGAACAGCGCCAACTTTGACAACCGGCCCGTGGCTTGCGGCTCTATTGCCGCGGCCTTCGGCGGCAACCTGGAAGGGCTCACCGTTCGCGTTAATGGGCGGGAGGCAACCGTCTTCGGCGGGAACACGAACCAGTTGAACTTCCTGGTTCCGGCCAACACGGAGCCCGGGACGAGCCGTCTTCAAGTGATGGATGGCGGTACCGTTCGGGCTGAAACGCTCATCTCGGTTACCGAGGTGGCCCCGGCGATTTACGCCGCCGTGAACGCTGACGACCAGACCCTCAACTCTCCGTCAGCGCCGGTGGCGATTGGCCGTCCGCTGACCCTGTATTTGGCCGGTGCGATGTCCTCCCAGCCCTGGACCGCGACCGTCGGCGGCGCCGAAGCTGAAAAGCTGTATCTTGGGCCTGCGCCGGGCTTCCCTGGGTTGTGGCAAGCCAACATTGTCATTCCTCCCCCAGCCGCGTCTGATAGCGCGGTCTTGGAACTGATCCTGACTATCTCCGGCGTACCGAGCCGACCGTTATCGATTTCACTGAAGGGCCCTTCCGGCCTCTAGAACTAGGTATTTCAACCATGGCATCTCCTAACGACAAAATTCGCTTTGCTCTCATCGGCGCCGGAGGCATGGGCACCGGCGATGCGACCGACTGCCTTTCCGTTGGCGGTACCGAGATCGCCGCCGTTGGCGACATTTATCAGGGCCGTCTGGAACGCGCCAAGGAGCGCTGGGGCAACCAGGTGTTCACCACCCGCGACTACCGCGAGATCCTGGCGCGGAAGGACGTCGACGCTGTCATCGTTGCCACGCCCGATCACTGGCACGCCCAGATTGCCCACGATGCGCTGATGGCCGGCAAGGACGTGTACGTCGAAAAGCCGATGGTCCACAAGTTTCCCGAGTGCAAGATGCTGATGGACGCACAGGCCAAAAGCGGCAAGATCCTGCAGGTGGGCAGTCAGTACGCGAGTGCTATGGTGTTTTTGAAGGCGCAGCAGCTGATTCAGCAGGGCGCGCTGGGCGAGTTGAACCTCGTTGAAGCGTGGCTCGACCGGAACACCGCTCTTGGGGCTTGGCAGTACTCGATGCCGGGGCCGGACGCGACTCCCGAGCGGATCGACTGGGATCGTTTTCTGGGCAATGCGCCGAAGCATCCGTTTGACCCGATCCGGCTGTTCCGTTGGCGGAACTACCGCGACTACGGCACCGGAGTGAGCGGCGACCTGTTTGTGCACTTGCTGACGGGGTTGCACGTCGCCACCGGGTCACTGGGGCCGAACCGGATCTATGCGACCGGTGGTGTTCGCTATTGGAAGGACGGGCGCGATGCTTATGACGTTGTGCTGGCGCTGATGGACTATCCGAAGACGGCCAAGCACTCTGAGTTCACCTTCGCGTTGCGGGTTAACCTTGCCAGCGGCGCGGCGCCGCCGGAGCGGTTTGGGTTGAAGTTTGTTGGCTCCGAGGGCACGATGGAAGTGACCATGGGCGGCGTGACGCTTGACCGGAAGCCTCGGGAATCTGAGCCTGGCATGACCTTGGATAACTTCGACAAGGCGACGCAGAAGAAGATCCTGGCTGATTACCGGAAGAAGTACCCCACGCAGAAGCCGACGCCGGATGGCATGCGGCCGGATGGCACCGAGCGCTACACGCCGCCGCGGAGCCACAATGCGCACGTCGATCACATTCAGAACTGGGTGACGGCGCTGAAGACGCGGAAGGGTTTCTTTGAGGATTCGACGTTCGGTTCGCGGACAGCGGGCCCGAGCCTGGCCGTCAACTTGAGCCTGGAGAACCAAGCAGCAATAAATTGGGACCCGGTTTCAATTCGGCTCGCGTAGAACGTTCCGTTTCGGAACACCTCGACGTGGAATCAACGACTTAGCTTTGGCATCGGACGTGCAGTCTTAAGGGCAATGAAGCTCTTGTTCTTTGTCCTCTGCGCTACCCTACCGGTACTTCCCAATGCCATCCCGGCTGCTGACATCGCTGCAACGGTTCCTGGCCGCGCCCAACGCGGCACGCCGTTGCCGGTCAACGGCGTGCTGTTTGGCGCCGGCGTGCTTTTGATCGGGGCGCTGCGCATCCGGCCCGAATGAGTTCGTTCGTTGTTTTCCTCCGAAGGTAGTAAAACTCCAGCCGCCGGGTGAAACCGGCGGCTTTTTTCTTTTGAGTGAGTGGTCTTCGGAGTGCGTTAGCTCAGGACTTACAGGACCTATAGAACCTTCTATTTGTTTCCCGGTGTAATAGACAGTTACACCCTTTCGCAATATCCTGATTTTCTCTATTCATCCGGCGTGCATGTATATTGTTCGGGCGACTATCGTTCCGATCTGCATTTCTACGACGTTAAGCGCCGGAATAGACAAATCAATTATTGCGAAAGCGCATCTACATGACACAGAACTTGACTTTGCACAGAATCTCGATCCTTGCGCTCTTGGCCGCGTCCTCGACTGTTTGGGGTGGCACCATCGTCAACGGGAATTTCGAAACGGGCGATGTCACCGGCTGGACGGTCGGCGGCGGCTATCGTGGCAACCTCCTCAATGGACAGTTGGTACCGAGCAACTTTCTCTCTGGGGGACCCAATTACAGTTCCTCGATCGCGAACAACCACTCGGGGATTGTGACGCCAGGAACGGATCCGAACACGGGTAACCAATTGAACCGGGTCTACTCCGGGAACTACTCCTGGCGGGTTGAGGACACTGTTAGCGGCGGGTACGCCTCGGTGATCAGCCAGACTGTGAATAGCTATACATCATCCGACTTTTTCTTCGCCTGGGCGGCGGTTCTGGAAGGAGCGCACAATGCGACCGAGGCGGCCACGGTGATCATAACGCTTCGGGATCTGACCGATTCGGTGGACTTGATCGTTCGACAGTACAATGCGTCCAATACGGGGTCGGGCGTAGATGCCCGGTTTGTCGACAGCACAAGCACTACCGGCTTCTTTTGGGCGCCTTGGCAGATCGAACAACTGACGCTTCCGCTGAATGCGATCGGTCATGATCTCAGACTGACTATTCTGGCTGCGGACTGCAATCCGACCGGTCACACGGGCTATCTGTACCTGGACGGGTTCGGCGACGTAGCGCCGCCAGTGACGACGGACACGCCGGAACCGTCGACCTATGCGTTGGTCGGGCTGGGGTTGGCGGTTGCGCTGGGCAATCGAATGCGGCGCAACCGCTAGTTGTTTACTGCTTTTTGGCGGAGCCTAGGTAGAGGGCGTTCAGGAGCAGCTTGAACGTCCCGAAGGGCTGGCCACGGTGTTGGACGCGGAAACCATACATCACCACACGGCCCTTGCCGTAGGCGGCTTCGACGAGGATGCTCTTGCCGAGCACCGAGCGTTCGCCGCTGAGCCAGCCGCTGGCGAGGAGGTCGCGCCGGACGAAGTTGGCGACGGACTTGGCGGTTGGGCCGCTGACGTCCATGATGGGCCCGCCGTTGGAGAAGACCACCGCGTCTTTCGGCATGCCGAAGGCGAGGGGGTTCGTCGTATCCACCGTGGCGCGGAGGAGCGAGCCGGGGGAGTAGAAGCCGTTCTCTGAACCGCGGGCGGCGTTGCGAACGGGCAGGGCGAAGAACTGCATGGGGAGTTCGGAGGCGGTCGATAGAGTCACCAGCGTGCCGCCTTCGCGGACGAAGGAGTCCAGCGCGGCCACGCCCTGGGCGCCGATGCCGCCGACGTATTCGGGGCGCGGGCGTGGGCGGCCGCGGTTCGGGTTCGATCCTTCGCCTTCCTCGCCACCGCCGCCGTTGTCGCGGAGGCCGTGGAGGATGGAGTCGGTGGATTGTTGGGCGAAGAGGACCGTATCGAAGCGATCCTTGAGGCCGCCCTTTTGGAAGTCGGCGTTGTGGATGACGGTGTAGGGGACCTTGAACTCGTCGAGGAGCCACTGGGTCCAGCCGAGGTCCATGTTGCCGGTGTAGGGCTCGTAGACGGCCACGCGCGGCTTGTTGAGCTGCCAGGCGTAGCCGGAGGTGACCAGTTTGCCATCGGCGCTCCAACCCACCTTTTCGCCGTTGCCGAGCATCTTGGCGAGTTGGAGATACGATGAGTTGTCTTTGCTATCGAGGCGCCATTGGGCGGATGGCACCACGGCGGTTGATTCGAGTTGGGCGGTGTCGAAGCGGTCGTTGATGCGTTCGACGCGGACGCCCATTTGCATGGGGAGTGTCCAGCCGGCGACGTCGTAGGGACGCTTGGTGGGGCCGGTGGTGCCGCTGCGGAGCTCGGGGTAGGATTGGGGCTCCATGAGGTCGACCAGGTAGCTGCGGAAGGCCTGGCCGGCGAGCATGACGTAGCTGCCGGCGGGGTAGGACTTGTCGCCCATGCGGATTTCGGACTTCGCTTTTTTGACTTCGACACCGCCTAGCTGGAGGCGGCGGAGCATTTCGTTGGCGGTCCAGGGATCCCATTGGTCGGGCGGGACGATGTAGGCGAAGGGTTTGGCGGTGTCGGCCATGGAGATGTTTTTCGTGGCGAGATCCCAGGCCTTGTAGATCCAGTGATCGGGCATGGAGGCGGCGAGGTTGAGGATGGCCATGTCGGCGGTCAGCATGTACTCGATGGCGTCGCGGGCGGTCCAACGGCCGCCCATCCAGGGGGAGTAGAAGATTGTCGGTTGCTTCGTCGGGATGCCGTTGGGGAAGCGTTCGGGGAGGTCGCTCAGTTTGTAGTCGCGCGGGATGGCATAGGGCTGCATGGCGGTTTCGGTGAGGATGCCGTGCATGTTGTGGAAGGCGGGCGTGGAGCGGAGGCCGCCGTTCCACCAGCCGTCGAAGCCGTAGTAGCTGAGCACGCCACCTTTGCCTTCGCGAGCGAAGCGTTCGCGCATGGCGCTACCGATGAGGTTGATGCCTTCCATGACGGGGGCGGGGATGGCGGGGTTGAGCGGTTCGGCGTAGGGGGGCACGAAGATGCGGGCCGGGAAGGCGGGCGCCTGGTGCTGGTTGTACATGATTTGGGGGAACCATTCCTGGAAGAGGAGCTTGCCGGTGTGGCGGGTTTCTTCGAGGTTGAACATGAACCAGTCGCGGTTGTTGTCGTGGCCGGCGTACTTCTGGTAGAGCTCCGGGAGGGCGGATTCTTCGTAGGGCGTGCCGACGTTTTTGCGATACCAGTGGGCGATCAGATCCTGGCCGTCGGGGTTGGTGACGGGGACGTGGACGAGGATGACTTTGTCACGGATTTTGCGGATTTCGTCGGATTCGTCGCTGACCATGCGGAAGGCGAGTTCGGGGGAGCCTTGGGGGCAGGCGGCTTCGGAGGAGTGCATGCCGGCGTCGATCCAGACGAAGACTTTGCCCTCCTTGGAGATCTTGGTGGCTTCGTCCTTGGTGGCGAGGCCGAGGGCCATGCGGCGGTTCCATTCCTTGTACTTGTCGAGCTGGCGGATGTTTTCCTCCGAGCTGATGAGGGCGACGTACATGGGTTTGCCGGTGGACGTTTTGCCGTACTGGACCAGCTTGAGGCGGGGCGAGGCCTTTTCGAGCTTCTGGTAGTAGGTGATGATGTCGTTGTAGTCGGCGAGCTTGTAGTCGGTACCGGGGCGGTAGCCGAGGTGCTCGGTGGGAGTGGGTACGGCAGCCGCTAACGTGGAGACTGCGAGTAGCGCAAGAAATAAAGGGTGCCGGAGGGACATGAGACAATGCTACTATGACCCCTGTTTCGCAGAGGCCGTTTCGCGTTGGATTGGTGCAGACAGCCTGCGCCGTCGACCCGGCTGAGAACCTAGAAAAAGCTGTTGGGAAGATCCGGGAGGCGGCCGCGGCCGGGGCCCAGATCATCTGTTTGCAGGAGCTGTTCCGATCGCAGTATTTCTGCCGGAAGGAGGATGCGGACCTGTTTGACCTGGCCGAGCCGATTCCGGGGGAGTCGACGGCGGTGATGGGGAAGATTGCCAAAGAGCTGGACGTGGTGATTGTGGCGTCGCTGTTTGAGAAGCGGGCCGAGGGGTTGTATCACAACACGGCGGCCATTTTGGACGCTTCCGGGGAGATGCTGGGGGTGTATCGGAAGATGCACATTCCGGACGATCCGCTTTACTACGAGAAGTATTACTTCACGCCGGGGGACCTGGGTTTTAAGGCGTGGGATACGAAGTATGGGCGGATTGGCGTGTTGGTTTGTTGGGACCAGTGGTATCCAGAGGGGGCGCGGCTGACGGCGATGCAGGGGGCGAACATTCTGTTCTACCCGACGGCGATTGGCTGGCATCCGGGGGAGAAGGCAGAGTTCGGGCCGCGGCAGTTGGATGCGTGGCAGACGATTCAGCGGAGCCATGCGATTGCGAACGGGATTTACGTGGCCGCGGTGAACCGGGTGGGTTTTGAGCAGGGCCCGGACGATACCGGGATTGAGTTCTGGGGGAATTCGTTCCTGGCCGATCCGCAGGGGCAGGTGTTGGCGAAGGCATCGGTGGACCGGGAAGAGATTCTGGTACACGAGTGCGACCCGCGGGAGATGGACACGGTGCGGCGGAATTGGCCGTTTTTCCGGGACCGGCGGATTGACCACTACGAGGGGATTACGAAGCGATGGCTGCAGAAGTGAAGCGCTGGCGGATGCCGGCGGAGTGGGAACCGCACGAGGGGACTTGGCTGGGTTGGCCGCACGAGAAGTCGGACTGGCCGGGGAAGTTTGCGCCGATTCCGTTTGTTTATGGGAAGATTATCGCGCGGCTGTCGCGGTTTGAGCGGGTGCATATTTTGTGTGCTTCGGTCGCTTCTGTTCGGCTCGCTGAGCGGGTGGCGCGGAAGGAAGGGGCGGTGATGGCGAATGTGGATTGCCACATTTGTCCGACCGACCGGAGCTGGGTGCGGGATACGGCGCCGATTTTTACCGTCGATGGGGCGGGCGGGTTGTGCGCGACCGATTGGCACTTTAATGGTTGGGCGAAGTATCCGAACTGGGCGCAGGATGATGCAGTGCCCGAGTTTGTGGCTGGTGTTTTGCAGTGTAAGCGGGTGGTGCCGAAGGCGCACGGGAAGCGGGTGGTGTTGGAGGGCGGGTCGATTGATGTGAATGGGGTTGGGTCTTTATTGACGACCGAGGAGTGTTTGTTGAGCCCGATTCAGGCGCGGAATCCGCATTTGACTCGGGAGGAGATTGAGTTAGTTCTTTGTGAGCAGTTCGGCCTGGAGCGGGTGATTTGGTTGTTGAACGGGATTGACGGGGATGACACGCACGGGCATGTGGATGACTTAGCTCGGTTTGTGTCGACGAACACCGTTGTGGTGGCGACGCATAATGCCCGGAAGGATCCGAATATTGCTGTCTTGAAGGGGATTTCGGGGTTGGAAGTGGTGCCGCTGCCGATGCCGGATCCGGTTTGTTATGACGGGCAGTTGCTGCCGGCCAGTTATGCGAATTTCTATATTGGGAACGGGCAGGTGTTGGTTCCTACTTTCAATGATAGGCATGACCGGGTGGCTCTCAACTTATTGAGTAAGTTGTTTGCTGACCGGGAGGTGGTGGGGATTGATTGTTCGGATCTGGTGTTGGGGTTGGGGACGCTGCATTGTATGACGCAGCAGCAGCCGCTTGTAAGGAATTCTTAGCAATCGAAACCGTGTTGCGGAGGGGCGCGTCGATTGGAGCATGTTACGTGCCTCTCTTTTTGTGATGTGTTTGCCTGGTTTGTTGGCGCAGGCTTGGAAGGACAAGCCGGTGGCGGCTTGGACGGAGGATGATGCGCGGGTGGTGATGGCGGAGTCGCCCTGGGTGAAGAGTGTGACGCCGGAGGGGGGCGGGACGGCGGGGCCGTCGAAGGCGAAGCGGGTGGAGAGTGTGTTGGGACAGATGGGCGGGGTGCGGATGGGTAGGATGGGTATGCCGGGACCGCGACGTATGCCGAGTGGGCGACCGGAGGGGCCGCGGGAGCAGCGGGCCTCGGTGGTAACGGTGCGGTGGGAGAGCGCGTTGCCGGTGCGGGAGGCGGAGTTGAAGGCCCGGGACACTTCGGCGCCTACGGTGGATGACGGTTTTTATGTGCTGGCGGTGTATAGATTGCCGCGGGATGCGGTGCGGGCGGGGATGGAGAAGAAGTTGGCTAAGTTGGGGGTGCTGCGGCGGGATGGGATGAAGGATTTGCAGGCCGCGCGGGTAAGGGTGTTAGCGCGGGAAGACGGGCCGGTGGTGGTGTATTTGTTTTCGCGGACGGAAGGTATCCGGGAAAGCGACCGGCGGGTTGAGTTTTCGGGGGAGGTTAGTAAGTGGACGGTGGGGGCGGCATTCTTTACTGAAGATATGCGGTTTGGGGGGAAGTTGGAGATTTAGCGGCGGGGGATCCGGACTGTACGGAGAAAGCGTTGGCTGGCGGTGTCGAAGGTGACGTGC
The DNA here is from genome assembly GCA_947470805.1 of Acidobacteriota bacterium. Lineage (GTDB taxonomy): Bacteria > Acidobacteriota > Terriglobia > Bryobacterales > Bryobacteraceae. Next base: position 20,807 of record CANIVU010000006.1, read on the forward strand.
TCGTCGTATGTGGAGTCGTCGCCGTGGTCGCCCTGGTGGATGAAGTGCCAGAGGCCAGGGCGGGCTTGGGGTTGTTGGAAGATGACAGGGAAGGACCACGACTGTTTGCCTTTGGTGACGATGGGGTACGGGACGACGACATCGCGAGAGGGGCTATAGCCGTACGCGCGGGTTTCGTTGGTGGAACTGTTCAGGTATTCGAGGAAATGGAACTGGCCTTTTACGCCTTCGCCGGTTAGGTCCTGGAGGTAGAGGACCTGGACGGGTCCTTCCTCTTCAGTTGTGAGCGGGTGGTAACCGTAGCGGTGGGCGACCTCGGGTATTGGAATGTCCTTCGGGAGGTCGATGGTGTTGATGACGCGGCTGGTGGTGGGGTCGATGAGCGAGACGTGGGCGGGCCCGGACCAGCGGCCGCCGTAGAGAATGTCGATGGCCCCGTAGTCGTCGCGGGGTGGCTTGAAGTAGGTGGGGTTGTTCATCCAAAGGAGGAGTTGGCGGGGGTGTGGGGCGCCGTCAATTTGGGCGATTTCGATGATACGGGCGTCTTTCGGGAGATTTGGATTGGGGGCGAATTCAGGGTTGCTGAGGAAGAGTTGGCGCGCGGCGTCGAAGTGTACGCGTTCGTGGATCCTGTCGTCGACGCCGTGGCCTGGGCCCCAGGTGAAATCCCAATGGCCGGGGCGGATGGGTTTGACAGCGAAGAGTTGGGCTGCGGTGGTCGACAAGCGGGTGCGGGTTTGGATGGGATAGAGGCGGGCGCGGTCGAGCTTTGCGCTGTAGCCGGCGGCACTGGTTTCAACGAGGCCGCAGGCGCTGTATTGGAAGAGTGGGAACTGGGCCGGTGTGCCTTCGCCGGTGAGGTCACGGAGGTGCAGGATTTTGGGTGCGGCGTTTTCGACGTGCCAATATTGGTTGCTGACTTTGAATGGGATCTGGAGGGAGGCCGGGAGGTCGATGGTGTTGATGAGGCGTTGCGCAGCGGGATCTATGAGGGAGAGGTGGGGTGCGCCTTCGTAGTAGTCCCCGTGAACGGGGGTGCCGCAGTAGGATTCGCCGCCTTCGTGGCGGGTTGGATTCGTCATCCAGAGGACGAGTTCGCGATGGCCGTGGGGGCTGGGGACGCTAGCGCGCTCGATGATTTGCGCGCCGGGTGGCCAGGTGATGACGGCGAGGAGGAGCAGGCTAGAGAGCATTGGCGTAGCCGGGGATGGCTTCGCCGGCGCGGCGGGGATCGCCGTTGGTTGCTTTGAGGGATTCGGCGAGGCGCTTTTGGAGTTGGGTTACCAGCTCTTTTAGCTTGGGGTCGGTGATCTGTTCGATCATACGGCCGCGCTTATAGCCGATTCTGGCTCCACTTAGTAAGTTGTTGAGCTGGTCGGGGTCCTTTTGGATATCGTATAACTCGTCGATGTCCCAGAGGCCTTCGGATAACATCAGGCTGTATTGTTCTGTTCGGAGTCCGGTGATGGTTGGGGTGTAGGGGTAGTCGCGCTCCCAGGCATACTCGTAGATGAAATCTTTGCGCCAGTTGGCGGCTTTGCCGGTGAGCACGGGGAGCCAGGAGTGGCCGTGCATTTTGGGTGTATTGGTGACGCCAGCGGCTTCCATGAACGTGGGGGCAAGGTCGAGATTCAGCACCATTTCCTTCGGCTTTTGGGCCTTCGGGAAGAGCGACGGGCAATGGGCGATGAGCGGGACGCGCATAGAGGGTTCGTACATGGCGCGCTTGTCGACCAGGCCGTGTTCGCCCCACATGTAGCCGTTGTCGCCCATGTAGACAATTAGCGTGTCATTCAGGAGGCCTTTTTCTTCTAACTTCTTTGTGACTTCGCCGACGCTGTCATCGATGGCGAGGAGGCAGCGCATGTAATCGCGATAGGCGTCTTCGTAACTGATGACTTGACCGAATAAACCTTCGACGCCGTGGCGGGTGTAGCGGCGGCGCTTGACCCAGTCGGGGAGTTGGGCGTCGAAGTCGTCGTTTTTCCAGATGGTTTTGGGACGGGGGACGGGTTTATCGGCGTAGAGCTTTTTGTGGCGGGCGGAGGGTTGGAAGGGGAAGTGGACGCCTTTGTGGGAGAGGTAGAGGCAAAAGGGGCGGTTGGCGTTGCGGTCGATGAACTGGCAGGCGCGGGTGGTGAGGATGTCGGTGATGTTGCCGGTTTCGGTTTTGTGGGTGCCGTTGTCGTTGACGGGTGGGTTTTCGTACTGGCCCTGGCCGAAGAAGCTGTACCAGTCGTCGAAGCCGGGGCGCCGTTCGTCGCTGTCGCCGCCCATGTGCCACTTGCCGTAGAAGCCGGTGCGGTAGCCGGATTTCTGGAGGATTTGGGGGAAGGTGGGGAGGGCTTCGTTGAGGGGGCTGAAGTTGTCCTCGACCTTGTGGGCGTGCATGTAGAGGCCGGTGAGGATGGAGGCGCGGCTGGGGGAGCAGAGACTGCTAGTGACGAAGGCGTTCTGGAAGTGGGCGCCGCCGGCGGCGAGGCGGTCGAGATGCGGCGTTTGGAGCCAGGGGTGGCCGGCGCAGCTCATGGCGTCGTAACGGTGATCGTCACTGAGGATGAAGACGATGTTGCGGCGCTTCGGGGATTGGGCGGAGAGGGCGGCGGAGGTGGCTAGGAATTGACGTCGATTCATTTGGGGGTTTTCGGGGATTTGGGAGTTTCCTGGTAGCACGGCTCCAGGGGATTTCTGAGGAGGACTTTGAGGGTGCCGCGGGTGGCGGCGTGGGCGAAGGCTCTTTCGGCGTCCTTCAGTTCGTAGGAGGCGGCGATCATGCTTTGCACGTCGATCCTTTTGTCCTTCAGCAGCTTTAGGGCTGGGGCGAAACGGCCGCAGCGGGACCCTAGTAATGTTATTTCGGGAACGATGACGGCGGCCATGTCGATGGGGACTTTGTTGGCTACCGTCGATTTCATGACTACCGTGCCTCGGGGTTGGCACATCGAGACCGCTTGGGCCAGGCCTTCGGCGCTGCCGGTGGCGTCGACTACGTATTCGAAATGGGCGGTTGGGATCTTTTTGCCGACGATGGCGCCACGACGCTTCACTATTTTGAGCTTGTCGGGATGGCGGCCGAATTGGTGGACTTGGATGCCGTTCGCCAGTAAGACCTGGCCGATCAGGAGGCCGAGTTTGCCGTCGCCGAGAACGGCGGCTTCCCTTCCCTTGGGGATCTTTAGCTGTTCCAGAATTTCGCAGGCGGCGGCTACGGGTTCGGTGAAGACGGCTTCTTCGTCGGGCAGGATTCTGGGGACTTCGAGGAGGTTTTCGGCGGGGAGCGTTAGATACTCGGCGAAGGCTCCGGGGTGCTTGACGATGCCGAGTACGGTTCGTTTCGGGCAGTGGCGGCCGAGGCCGCGCTGGCACCAATTGCACTTGCCGCAGGCGAGGTTGATTTCGCCGACGACGCGTTTGCCGAGCCACTCCTTCGGCCCTTTTTCGACGATGCCGACGAACTCGTGGCCGGGGATTCCCTGGAAGCCGTAGTAGCCGGCTTTCAGTTCGAGGTCTGTGTTGCAGATGCCGGCGGTGGTCATTCTGATGAGCACCTGGCTTTTCGGTTTGGGCGCGTCGATGACGGTGACGGCACCGTTGGCTATGTGGACGGCGATCATATGTTATCCGCTTTGCGTTGGCGGCTCCAGTACCACCAATCGCGCTGTTCTTTGGGGAGACGGGGGTTGCGGGCTTGGGCGACGGCGCAGCGGAAGGTGTCGAGGACGCAGGGGTCCTGGCGGGAGTTGGTGAGTTTGCAGAGGTCGGTGAAGAGGCGGTCGGGGTCGGCGGAGGCGAGGTCGTCGACGGAGCGGATTTGGAGCAGTGCGAAATCGGACAGCATTGCTTTCCCAATTCCGCTCAGGTCGGCAAGTTTTCGATCGTCGGGCGGCATAGGGCGAGTATATCGCCTTATCGGACAAATCCTGGGTGACAGTCACCCAGGATTTGTCCTGTAGTTGGTTAGGGGCGCGGGGCGCGGAGCCACTTGTTGAGGTAGGTGATGGTGTCGGCCCAGGCGGCGCAGGCAGCTTCGGCGTTGTAGGCGGCGCCGGTGTCGTTGTGGAACGCGTGGGCGGCGCCTTCGTAGACGCGGAAGGCGAAAGTCTTCTGGCGGGCCAGGAGTTCCACCATGACCGGCCCCATGCTGGTGGTGAGGGCACGGTCGCGCTCGGCGTAGATCATCAGCGTCGGGGTCTGGAGATCGACGAGCTGGGCGATGGGCGGGGCCGGGGCACCGTAGAACGGGACGGCGGCGGCGAGTTCGGGCAGGTTCAGGGCCAGATCCCACACGTTGCCGCCACCGGCGCAGAAGCCGACGGCGCCGATGCGGTCGTGCTGGACGAAGGGGGTGAACTTGAGGTAATCGAGGGCGCTGATAAGGTCGTTGCGGCGGTCGATTTGGTTGGTGCGGCCGTAGGCGGCTGTCTGTTGCTGGGCGTCGGGGAACTGGCCGACGCCGCCTTGGCGGGAGAGAAGATCGGGGGCGATGGCGGCGAAGCCGGCGCGGGCGGCGCGGCGGGCGACGTCCTTGTGATGGTCGAGAAGGCCACGGTTTTCGTGGATGATGATGACGCCGGGGATCTTGCCGTCGACACCTTTCGGGTAGGCAAAATGGGCCTGCATTTTCACGCCATTTGCGCTGTATTCAATGTCGCTGGCGACGATATCGGGCGCGTCGATGGGGACCTTAATGTTGGCCGGGCAGGCGCTGGGTGTCTGCGCCATGAGTTCCGAATAGCCGCCGAGAGCGGCGGTGGCAGCGGCGCCGCTGCCGAACAGCTTGGTGACGCGGGAGAGGAGCTCGCGGCGGTCGAAGGCACCGTCCACATAAAGGTGGACTAGTTCGTGTACTGGATCTTGCTCATTGTCGTTGTACATGCGTTAGATAGATTAGTCCGTTTTTGGCGAATGGTGCTACGAGTTAGTTGTTAATTCACTGCGCTTCGCGTTCCCATATGAGTTCTGTGTTGGCGCCGGCGAGGGAGGCGGTGAGGGAGAGGCGGTTGGCGCTGAAGCGGTAGGAGCGACGGAGGTCGGTGCCGACCCAGCTGGGGACGAGGGCGGCTTGGACGTGGTGGATGACGGTTTTGGAGGCTGGGTCGACGTCGAAGGTTCCGAAGTAGGCGGCATAACCGGCGACGGCTTCGCGGATTTCGTCGTTGGAGGCTTTACCGAAGGCGAGGTTCATGCCGGAGGGGACGGTGGTTTTTCGGCCCGGGGTCATGAGTTGGGCGGACATGCGGCCGGCTTTGTCGTATGTGATGCGGCCGATGGGAGTTTCGCCGTAGGGGAAATCGACGCGGCCGTCGGGCCAGCGGCGGGTGCAACTGATGAGGCGCCAGACGCCGTGGAACTGTTTGTTTGTTTCGGCCGCGGTGGCAGCGGCAGCCAGGGCACCGACCAGGGAACGCCTTTTCATAGTGGCTGCCAGTATATCGACTTGGGCTAGGCGGGCGGGAAGGCGCTATCGAGAACTTGTAGTTCGCGACGGAGCTTCACGGTTTTCCGGCGGAGGGCGTCACGCTTCATGAACAACATTCCAGCCCAGGCGGCGACCAGGGCGACGGGAATGATCCAATCGGCGGGCGCCGACAGATACCAACCGGCGGCACTAAGCAGGACGCCGGGGCCGGAGACTCGAACGCTGAGGGCGATGAGGTCGTTGGCAAATAAGAGCCGTTGGCGGAGATCGTGACGGTGGGCGAGCAGCGGGTTTTGTAGGGAAGGGGCGTTCCGGAAGAATTGGAGCAGGCGCCAGGCGCAGTAGAGTTGGGTGATTGCCAGCCAGGCGGCGCCGAGGCGGCAGAGCAGCACTTCTCCGAAGATGGCCAAGGCGGCGAGGAAGCAGGTTAGGATGAGGCAACCGGCCAAGTCGATCGTGTCTCGGAGGCGTTCCTTGATGCGGAAGTGGGTGGCTTTTTGCTGCAGTAGTGGGGACTCGGCCATGGCTGGGTTGCTCTATCGGAATTGGTCGGCAACAATTCCCGATCCCTTTAGGGCAACTCACATAAAATGTCCACATTCATGATTCGACTGTTCCTCCTCATCAGTGCGGTGGCGATTGCGGCTGAGCCGCGGATAACCTGGAAGTTTGACGGCGGGAGCCTGGGGCGGGTGGAACGGGTGGCGGCCGACCACTGGCGGGCGCATTTGGCGGGGGAGTCCGATCAGGACGGGCGGAACCGGCAGGCGAATTGGTATTCGTTCCAGGTGGACGGGGCGGCGGTGGGAAAGCCGTTGACGATTGACCTGGTGAGCTTGCCGGGCGAGTACAACTACAAGCCGAACCGAGGGGCGGTGACGGCGGATACGCCGCCCGTGATCAGTTTCGATAACAAGACGTGGGCGCATGTGGAGACATTTGCTTACGACGCGGGGGAGCCGCGAATGCGGTTGACGATTACGCCGACGGCGGCGCGGTTCTGGATTGCTCATGTGCCTCCGTATACGAACGTCCATTTGAAGGCGTTGCGGGAGTGGGCGGGGGGGCGGTTGACGGAGGAGGTTGTTGGGAAAACGGCGGACGGGCGGCCGATTCCGCTGTGGACCATTGGAACGGGGGAGAAGGTGGCCTGGTTGTTTTTCCGGCAGCATAGCTGGGAGGCGGGGAGTTCGTGGGTGGGGGAGGGACTCGTTCGGCATTTGTTATCGCCTGAGGGGGCGGGGTTGCGGGCGGCGGTGACGTGGAAAATCTTTCCGATGTGCGACCCGGATGGTGTTTATCGTGGCGGAGTTCGGTTCAATAAGTTCGGGTATGACTTGAACCGGAATTGGGATGTGAACGGAGTGGCGAAGATGCCGGAGATTACGGCGCAACGGGGGGCCGTGCGGAAGTGGCTGGAGGGGGGACGGAAGATTGATGTGTTGTTCAGTTTGCACAATACGGAGACTTCCGAGTATTTGGAGGGTACGCCGGAGAATGGGGGCGGCGGACGGCACCGGGAGTTGGCGGAAAGGCTGTTTGGTTTGTTGGAGAAAGAGACTTCGTTTGCGCCGACGCGGCCGTTGTTTTACTCCGAGACTTCGACGACGGCGGGGATGGCGGGACGGATGACTGTTAGCCAAGGACTGTACCGGGATTTCGGGTTGGCGACCTTTATTATGGAGCAGCGGATTTCGGTGCAGCCTAAATATGGACGGAAGCCGTTAGTGGCGGACCGGTTGCGGTTCGGGAGGGAGTTGGCGGAGGTTTTCGCGAAGGCGTTGGGGCGGTAACTTCCTGGCAGTGGTGGTCGCCGTACCTGCTACACTGCCATGATTATGCGCGCACTACTACTACTGGTTATCCCTGGATTATTTGCGGCGACGGACCCGGCGGCCTGGCCGCGTTGGCGGGGGCCGAATGAGAACGGAGTTGCCAAGGGGTCGGCACCGGTAGAGTGGTCCGATACCAAGAATATCGTTTGGAAGGCGAATATTCCGGGGCGCGGGCATAGTTCGCCGGTGTTGTGGGGGGATCTGGTCTTCTTAACGACGGCGATTCCGGCTAAGCCGGTGGCGGAAGCCACGGCGGGCGGTGGCGGTGGCCGGGGACCGGGTGGCGGGTTTGCGGCCGGGGTGGAACATAAGTTTGTTGTGATGGCGTTGGACCGGAAGACGGGGAAGACCGTTTGGGAGAAGACGCTTTTGACGGCGACGCCTCACGAGGGGTATCACTTCCGGTATGGGAGCTTTGCGTCGAACTCGCCGATTACGGACGGGAAGATGGTGTATGCGTTCTTCGGGTCGCGCGGAATTTATGCGTTGGACCTGAAGGGGAATGTGGTTTGGGAGAAGACGTTTGGGAAGATGCGGATGCGGTTGGCGTTCGGTGAGGGCGTGCCGACGGTGCTGGACGGCGACCGGTTGTTGCTGAATTTCGATCAGGAAGACGGCAGCTATTTGACGGTGTTGGACAAGACGACGGGGAAAGAGATTTGGAAAGTGGAGCGGCCGGAGGCCAGTTCATGGTCGCCGCCTTCGGTGGTGACGGTGGGCGGGCGGAAGCAGATCATTGTTGCCGCTTCGGCCAAGGTGCGGGCGTATGATTATCAGACCGGGAAGGTGATTTGGGAGTGCGCGGGGTTGGGGTCGAATGTGATTCCGGCGCCGGTGTTCCATAACAATACGGTGATTGTGATGAGCGGGCACCGGGAGCCGAACCGGATGGCGATCAAGTTGGGGCGGGATGGGGATTTGACGGGGACCGATGCGGTTGTTTGGTCGAACACCAAGGGCAATTCCTATACGCCGTCGCCGGTTTTGCATGAAGGAAAGCTATACTTCGTGACGGATAACGGGATTTTGAGCGCGATTAACGCTTCGACCGGGGACCTTTATTACCAGGAACGGTTGCCGGGGACGTATTCGTTGAAGGCTTCGCTGGTGGCGGCGAATGGGAACTTGTACGTCTCGACGGAGCAGGGGGACGTGCTGGTGGTGAAGATGGGCGAGAAGTTTGAAGTGGTCGCTACCAATAAGATGACGGACGAATTCTTCATTGCCTCGCCGGCGATTGCCGATGGGGAGATGTATCTGCGTGGGAAGAATACGTTGTACCTGATCCGGCAGAAGTAGGTTTGGCATCGGACAAATCCTGGGTGACAGTCACCCAGGATTTGTCTGGTTAGAAGGGGCGGACGGGGAGGGTGAAGGGCGCGATGTTGGTGCCTTCCACCGTGACCAGGACCGGTTGGTTGCCTTGGGCGACCAGGGTCTGGATGGTGAACTGGAGCTGCAGGAAGCTGCCGGAAGGGTTCACCGTCAGCGGACGGTGTTCGATACCGCCGATGTTGAGTGTGATTTTGGGTTGCGAACCGCTCGGGGCGAGATTTTCCGGGAGGCCGGTGATGAGCATGTTCATCAGTTCGCCGTAGCGGGCCGGACGCTCAGCGGTGATCTGGACGCCGAAGCCGGCGGTGACGGAAGAGATAATCGCCTGCTGCTGCACCACGGGAATGGCGATCGGCAGGGCCGACTCCGCTCCGGATTGCAGCTTCAGGACAGCCACACCTGGGGCGAGGCCGGTGGGAACGGAGAAGGTGACCAGAGATCCATCCACTCCGAGGACCTGGGCGGGGCGATCATTGACCGTTAGTTGCAAGGGCGACAGGCCGGTGATCGCCAAACCGTTGACTTGAACAGTGGCGGAGTTTCCGGCAATCAGGCCGCCACTGACGGTGGCCGGGACCGAGATCCAACCGGACTTGGCGGCCGTGACCTGTAAGGCACCACTTTGGGTTGAGAGGCGCAGGCCATTCAATACGCTGAAGTTGTACGAATTCCCAGCGGCGCCGGGGGCGACCCAGATGTTGGCGAGGGCGCGATTGGGCGAGGGGAACCAGACGCGGCGGATGTCGATGTCCGGGGTGCCGAAGCCGATGGAGGTGATATCGTCGGCGAAGTTGGCGCCGGTGATTTCAACAACTGACTCGGTGCCGGCTGGGAGGGTGGCGGTGGCGAGCGTTGTGGGCGGCAGTTCGTTGGAAAGATTGGTGAAATTGACTGCCGGCTGCATGAAGAGGCTGCTCTGCCCGTCGGAGCCGAAAGCAACCGCGTGCATGACGGCACCGGAGGCGGCGGGCGGCGGGATGACTGTCAGGCGACCGGAGTTTTCATCGTAGCCGCGGACGGTGGCGAAGGCGCCATCGAAGGCGATGCGGGTGGAAGAGTTCAAGGCGGTGCCGGCGACGAGCAGATCGTTCCCATCGCCACGGGTGATTGCTTCGATCTGCGGGGCGGCACGCTCGACCACACGGAGGCCGTAGGGCAGGATATAAAGGTCGTTATTGCGGGTGAAGATCAGGTGGATCGGGGCTTCACTGACAAACTGGCCGAACTGGAACTCTGCCTGGAGATAGTAGTCCGGGGAGGGGGCGTAGGGGCGAATGCCGCCGTTGGAGACGGAAACGGCACCGCTGATGGAGCTGATTTGCAGGCCGGACACCGGTTGGGCACCCTGGACGAGACCGTTGCCGGTCATCACCACCAGGTTGCGGGCGCCGGCGGTGTAGACGTGAGCGGGTTTGACGGCACGCTGGCCGGGGAAGCTGTAGGTCTGAACCGAGTGAATGGAGGTGGGGGCATTGCGGCGGTTGACGGCAAAGTTGACGCCATCCACGTTATTGCCGGCGGTAATGGCGATGGCGGCGAACGGGACGCGGCTGGCGGGGTAGAAAACCGTATCGAACTGCTGGCCACCGGCGAGCGGACGGTTGGCGTTATCCACAGGGAGTACGACGTTGCCCGGGGTGGCTTCGCCCTGGAGGGCGGGCGGGAGCGGATGGGCGTAGAGGAAATACTGACCGGGGGCCAGACCATCGATGCGGAAGGTTCCGTCCGGGTGGGTAAGAGTGCCGATGGCGGCGCCGCCGGGGGCGACGGCGACCACACTGGCGAGCCCCATACCGGCGCCGGCGGCGGTAACGCGGCCGGTGACAGAACCGAGACCGTCGCGGAAGGAACGGGAGGGGTAAAGCAGCGAGAGGCCGACGACGTCATCGGGAAGAATGGGGCGGATCTTGGTGGTGGCCCGGGTGATTTCGGTGGCCATGGCGCCAGAGACGAAGGAATGTTGCAGGCCGAGTGCGTGACCGAACTCGTGAACGGCGGTGAGGAAATACTGTTCGCTCCAGGAGGGGCGGGAGGCGATGTCCTTCGAGAGGACGACCACCGAACGCTGAATGGGGATCAGGGCGCCGGCTGTGGTGTTAATGACGTCGTTGCGAACGGTGGGCCCGCCGTAGCCGTTGACGCCCGGGGGGAGATCTTCGAAAACCACGTCGATGGACGGGGTGGCGGCATTCTGGTTAGCACCCTGCTGGGTGACTCCGCCGAAACGGATGCGGAGGTCAGAGGTTTCGACATCATTCCAGACCTTGGCGGCGGAGCGAATTTGGCTGACGAGGAGCGCGAAGTTGTCAGTATCGGCGTATTTGGTGGGGCCGGAATCGGCAATGTGGAAGGTGACGGTGCTGTTGGGGAGAGAGGAAAGGTCGAACTTCTCGGGGATGGCGTTGAAGGGCCCGAGCGCGGAATTGTAATGGACGAAGTGATAGTAGCCGAAGGAAACCGAACTCAGGAGCAGCGAAACGGAGGCGAGTTTGGTGAGGAGGCGAGTCACTACTGTACCGCTCCTTGGCCTTGGCTTCTTACCCGGGAGGAGAATTCCTGGGAGGTGAAGCGCATTCCGGTATCGGAAGCGGGTCGACCGGTTTTTGCGTCGATGAGGCCTTCCTGGATGGCCCCACGGGTGAAGATGGTTTGGCCGGCGGCGTCCTTAGAGACTTGGAAGATCCCCTGGGAGAGGCCGATGATGTGGGTCAGGCCGGTCTTCGAAGTCCAGAGGAAGAGAACCAGATCGGTATCGGTCGGGAACGTGGGGACGCCGGAGAAGGTCTGCTGGCTGCGGCCGATGGTACCGCCGGGGAGGACCACATCTATGGTTTTGGCCGCTGCTCCCTTGTACTGCTCGCTCACCTGCACTTTGTAATGCGAGTAGTAGATGGCGCCGTGCTGTTGGACGTTGGAAAGCGCAATCCGGCCGCGGACGATCTGGGTGGATTTGGCCACCATTTCGTCGAAGGTGAGCTTTTCGAGCGTCGTCGCCGAAAGGGTGGACGCCAAAGCCGCGAGGATTGTCATCAACAGTCGCATGACAAGAAAAATGAGTGCAAGCCGAATGCCAGAGTGACGGTCTTTATTTTCTTAGAGTTACGCGTTTGGTGCCGGACAGGGGCGTGTTGGAGTGACACACACGGTGGGACACGTTGGCCGAGAACATTTACGAGGGGGAATGTTTCCCCAACTATTGTACGACGAAGATCGGGATTTTTACGCCATGTCGAACGTGCTCAATGGTTTGTCCATACACGATGTCACCCAGTCGGCCATGCCCGTGGGCGGCCATTACGATGAGATCCGGCTTTTCGGCTTTGGCAAAGCGGATGATTTCGTCGGGAGGGGAGTTCGAGTGACGGATGAAGTACTCGCAGTTAACTGATTGTTTTTTTAAACGAGTAGATATCTCCGTAAAGTACTCGGATCCGCCGGCGACTTCCGCCGTGGAGCTATCCTGGCCGTAGATCTGACTGGTGACGCCTTCTTCGACGTGCAGGAGGAGAATGCGGGCGCCGGATTGGCGCGCGAGGGCGGCGGCATGGCGGACGGCGAGTTTGTCGGAACCGGAGTGGTCCAAGGGTACAAGGATGGTTTTGTACTCCGGGAGGATGGTGTCGTCCGCAATCAACTCCGGAATCGGCATGGCGGAGATGCTGGGTTGCACGAGGGGGCCGAAGAGGAGGTAGGCAAGAAGGAGGGCAAGCGCAACGCCGGGAATGACCATGAAATAAACGTTCGTTCCGCTCGATAGAATACTTTCAAATGTATTCTTTACGAGCCAACCATTCAAGAAGAGGATTATGGCGGCGACGAGGACGGCGAGCGCCGTTACCCAGGGGCGGTTGGCAAATTCACCCATTCGCTGTTTGTCTCCGGTGAGGCGGATGAGAGGGATGATGGCAAAGGGGAGTTGGAGGCTGAGGACGACCTGGCTGAGGATGAGGAGCTTGTATACTTCCTTATCACCGGAGGTATAGATAACGGCGACGGCGGGAATCAGGGCGAGTCCGCGGGTGACCAAGCGGCGCAACCACGGATTCAAGCGAAGGTTTAGGAAACCTTCCATAACAATTTGACCAGAAAGGGTTCCGGTTAATGTAGATGCCTGTCCGGAGAGCAGTAACGAGATTGCGAAGAGGCCACTGGCGAAGGCGGTGCCGAGGAGGGGGCTGAGCATCTGGTGCGCCTGTTGGATTTCCGTGACGGCGACTCCACGGTGGTAGAAGACGGCGGCGGCGAGGATGAGAATGGCAGCGTTCACCAATAGTGCAGCGTTCAATGCAAAAACAGAGTCTATCAGGTTGAAATGACACGCCTTCTTCTTCTCGTCTGGACTGGCCCCGAACTGGCGAGTTTGGACGAGAGAGGAGTGCAGATAGAGATTGTGCGGCATGACCGTTGCGCCGAGTATGCCGATGGCGATGTAGAGGCTTTCCCCGTTGATGGACGGGATGAGGCCGCTGGCAACCTGGCTCCACTGCGGTTTAGCGAGGAAGAGTTCAACGGCGAAACAGATGCCGATGCCGGCGACGAGCGCTCTGACAATCCACTCGAATTTCTGCACGCCAAGCTTTAGTAAATAGAGGATGAAGAATGAATCAACCGCCGTGAGCAGGACAGCCCAGAGGAGAGGAATGCCAAACAGTAAGTTGAGCGCGATGGCGGCGCCGAGGACTTCGGCAAGATCTGTTGCGGCGATGGCGATTTCGCAAAGTACCCACAGTGCGAGGGTGATGGGTTTGGGGTAGGCCTCGCGACAGGCTTGCGCGAGATCGCGCCGGGTAACGATGCCGAGGCGTGCGCTCAAGGTTTGGAGCAGAATGGCCATGGCGTTGGAGACGACCAGGACCCACAAAAGTTGATAGCCAAAGCGGGAACCGCCTTCGAGGTCGGTGGCCCAATTACCGGGGTCCATATAGCCAATGGAGACGAGATAGGCGGGGCCAGCGAAGGCGGCAAGTCTCTTCCACGCACCGGGAGCGGAAGTTGAAACGCTCGAATTGAGTTCAGAGAGGGAGCGGGAATTGGAGTGAAGCATGGTTTCACCCAGGACTTAACCGTAGTTTACCATGGAGGGCAACTCGTTTGTAAAGAACAGTTGCGGGGAACGTAGCGGCGGAGTTTTCGGCGTACTTCCGGGTCATGAAACCGGCATCGAGCCTGTTTGCGCTCCTCGTGCTCCTCTCCCTGTTTGGCGGGGAGTGGTCCGGATTCCGCGGACCGAATGGCGCCGGAGTGGGGGAGGCGCCAGGGATACCGGGCGCGGGAAGAACCAGGAGTGGCAGACGTCGGTTCGGTTCGGCCCGTATTCTACCGTGGTGATGGGTGGTCGGTTTTTTCTGACGGCGAGCGAGGGCGGGCAGTTGTTGAAATGGGATTTTGATGTAAAGACGGTGACGGGTTTATTGCGGATGGAAGACGGATTGGGTGAGGACGCGTTCGAGTTGGTTGATGTCGATGGGTTTGGTGAGGTAATCGTCCATGCCGGCGTCGAGGCACTTGTTGCGGTCTTCGGCCAGGGCCTGGGCGGTGAGTGCGACGATGCGGGTGCGGCGACTGGATGAGGTGCGCTCCAGGGTGCGGATTTCGCGGGTGGCGGCGTAACCGTCGATGTCAGGCATTTGGCAATCCATCAGGATGAGATCCCATTGGGCCTCTTTAAAGACCGCGACGGCTTCGGCTCCGTTGAGGGCCGGGGTGACGGTGTGGCCGAGTTTTTGGAGCAGACGGGTGGCGACGAGGAGATTGACGGGGTTGTCTTCGGCCAGGAGGACACGGAGATGGGTGGGGGGCGCGGGATCCGGGTCTGGGATGGCGTTGGTGGGGGCGATGGCGGCGGACTGGGGCGGGACAAAGGGGATGCGGAACCAGAAGCGGCTTCCCTCCCCTGCTTTGGATTCCATGCCGATTTCGCCTCCCATCAGATGAACCAGGCGTTTGCTGATGGCGAGGCCGAGTCCAGTGCCTTCGAAGGAGCGGGCGGAGCCGGAATCGACTTGGGTGAAGGGTTTGAAGAGATGGGATTGGACGTCATCGGGGATGCCGATGCCGGTGTCGGTGACGCTGAAGAGGAGCGATGGACCGGGGGCGAGTTCGAGGGTCAGGGAAACGGAGCCGGTGGCGGTGAACTTGACGGCGTTACCGGTGAGGTTGAGAAGGACCTGGCGGAGGCGGAGGGAATCGCCGCGGCTGAGCGGGGGGACTGCGGGGGAGACGGCAACGGAGAGGGCGATGGATTTGCCGCGGGCGGCGGGAAGAACGAGGGCGGCGACGCCGTGGAGGACATCGGCGGGGACGTAATCGGTGGGGGTGAGGCGGAGATGGAAGTGATCGAGCTTGGAGAGGTCGAGGATGTCGTTGATGATGGCGAGGAGGGACTGGCTGCTTTGGGTGATGGTGTCGAGCATTTCGGACTGGTCGGGGGTGAGGGGGGGTGTCGCGGAGGAGGCTGGCCATGCCGAGGACGCCGTTCATGGGCGTGCGAATTTCGTGGCTCATGGTGGCCAGGAACATGGATTTGGCTTCGCTGGCGCGGTCGGCGGCGACACGGAGTTGGCGCATGTGCCAGGAGACGGCGGCGGCGAGGAGGAAGAGAAGGAGGAGGACGGCGGAGAGGATGGTTAGCAGTTTCTGGCGGCTGCGGATGACGAAGAACTGTTCGACTGCACCCACTTCGTTGAGGGTGGCCAGGAACCAGCGGGAGTGCATTTCGGTGAGGATGCCTTCGGAGGCCATGGCGCTGATTTGCTCGCGGAGGAGGTCGGCGATGGGCCGGGCGCGGAGGGACGAACCGATTCCGGCGACGAGAACGGCTTCGCGAACGGGGAGAAGGCGGAGCGGTTGTTCCCGGCATTCCTGAACCTGGGCCATGAGGGAGGCGTTGGCCTCGCGGAGTTCGGCGAAGGCGATGTCGGCGGTGCCGATGCAGACGCTGCGGAGGACGGCGCGCCAGTCTCGATAGGGCATGACGGTGGCGCCTGGGAGGACGCGGGCGGCGTAGGCGCGGACAAAGTGGGAGGAAGTAGTGGCGACACGGCGGCCGGGGAAGTCTTTGGGAATCGGCGCGCCGCCGGGGGCACGTTCGACGACGCCGTAAAAAGTTTCGAACCACGGGGAGGTGATGTAGGGGGCGCGGGCAAGGCCGGGGACGTCGGAGGAACGGGGGAAGAGGTCGATCGCTTCGCTATTGAAAGCGGCGTTGGCGCCTTGCGGGACGAAGACCCAATTGAGGCGGATGCCGGCACGGCGGGCAGCCTCGGTAAGGACGTCCTTGCCGAAGCCCGCGGGATACCCATCTGGCGCACGGGAGATGAACGGCTCCGTTTGGTGGTAGCCAATATTCCACGTTTGAGCGCGGAGGGCGCGCAGTTCCAGGGCGCGGGTGATGAATTGGATGGCGAGTCCAGTGCCGACGACGACTGCTGCGAGGAGCAGTGTCTTTTTCCACGAACGGATCGGGACTCGGAGGAGGTCACGACACCGGTTAAGCATTGAGAACAGTGGGTAGCGCCAAATGCCCGTCGGGCGCAGCGGGTGCCACGCTCTGCTTCAGTTGTCGCTTGGATTGAATAAAATCATATCCGATTTCTTTTGTAAATTGTGAGAATTAATTTGAAAAAGGAATCGGGGGTTTGCGGATAGGGGAAATCCTGGGTGACCCTCCTTCGCCCGTTGGGCTTCGGAGGGCAAGCCCAGGATTTGTCTTAGGGCTTGTATTCGAGGACCTGGCCGTCGTTGAGAAGGCGGGCGCGGAGTTTGTCGTAGGGAACGTTCTGAATGGGGATTTTTGAATCGATGGCCATGACGGCGGCGGTGGCGGCGGACTGGCCGAGGATCATGAACACGGGTTCCATGCGAATGGAGCCATAGGCGATGTGGGAACTGGAGAGGCAGACGGGGACTAGGAGATTGGTGGCCTGCCCCTTCTTGGGGACGAGGGCGCCGTAGGAGATCTGATAGGGGCCCTTGGTGCTGACGCCGATGTCGCCTTCGTTCTGGACGTAGCCTTCGGGGGTGATGTAGCGCTGGATGTTGTGGGAGTCGATGCTGTAGGAGCCCATGCCGACGGATTCGGGGGTGGGCCGCTTCTTGGTGAGTTCGTTTTCGGTCATGACGTAGCGGCCGACCATGCGGCGGGCTTCGCGGATGTACATCTGGTGGGGCCAGTTGCCGGTGGATTTGAACTCGTCTTTGGCGAGGCCCCATTTGGCGAATTCGGTACGAACGTCGGCGGGAACTTTGGGATCATTGGCGATGAAATAAAGCCAGCCTTGCTGGTAATTGACATGTTCCTGGAAGATCTCCTTGCGGCGGGCGTAGGAGGCTTCGGGGTAGTCCCAGTTGCGGCCGATGTTGTCGGTAGAGAAGGGGCCGTGGTTGTTGGTGTCGGTCTTGGCGTTGGGGATCATGTCGAACTTCTGGAAGGTTTCGCGCCAGCCGGCGTCGAAGACGCGGGTGAGGAGTTCGTACTCCTTGGGGTTGTAGTTGGCGGGTTTGGGGAACGGAACGCGGTTGGCCTCGACTTGGGTGAGGCACATGCGGAAGCAGTAGGCCTGGACCTTCTTGTCGCCTTCCCCTTTGACGCCGGGCGGCTCGGTGCTGATGCGGGGGAGGACGCCACTCTTCGGGTCACCGGGGATGACGTAGGGGGAGATGGGCGTTTTGACGGCGCCGAAGTGGTGGCGGTGGTGGAGGACGCCGGTTTGGACGCCGTTCCATTCTTCGTTGTAGGTTTTGGTCGATTCGCGGCCGACGTGGTAGTCGACTTTGGCGGCGGCCATGAGGTCGCCTTCATAGGTGGCGTCCATGAAAATGGCGGCGGTATAGGTTTTGCCGTCGAGGGTGGTAATGGACGAAATGCGGTCGCCGGAGAGCTTGACGCCGGTTTCACGGTTGAGCCAGGCGTTGCGGACGATGGGGATTTTGAGTTCCTTCATCCAATCCTCGTAGACCTTTTCGGCGACGTGGGGTTCGAAGATCCACTGTGTGCGGCCGGTGGTATCGATGGCGGGCGTTCCCTGCCCCTTGTTGCCGAAGGCTTCGCGCTTTTCCCAGCGCCAGGCGGCGGCCTGATCGTAATGTTTCCAGACGCGGTGGTAGAACTCGCGCGAGAGGCCGCCGATGACGGCTTTGTTACCGGAATCGGTCCAGCCGAGGCCGCCGGCGGTGAGCCCGCCCAGATGGGTTTCGGGACAGACGAGGAGGACGGATTTGCCCATGCGCTTTACCTGGACGGCGGCGGTCATGGCACCGGAAGTGCACCCGTAGATGAGGACGTCGGCATGGCGGGGGGCAGCCGGGAGGAGCAGGGTGGCCAGGAGGAATAGGGGTAGGCGTTGGAACATGCGGTTCCAAGTTTATCGCGCTCGGGATTTACGTAGGATTTGCAGACCGAAGAACACGCCAACGGCGGCGAGGAGGCGGAGGAACCAGTGGGTGGCGGTGGCGGTTTTGCGGGCGTCGTCGACTGCATTTCCGGCGGTGCCGGCGGTGGCGGCGACGGGGACTATGGTGCCGTTTTTGACTTGGCCGGCTAGGGTGTACGGGGCGAGTGGGATTTGCTCGAAGCGGAGGCGGAAGGCGGGCGGGAACTCCGCATCGGGCTCCTGGGGCTGGGTGGATTCGACGAGGAAGGCGTCTTTGTCGATGGTGACGCGGTGGTTGGGTGTGGCTTTGGCGATTTGATCGGCGAGGGCTTGGGTGGGAGCAATGGGTTCGAAGTGGGAGACGGAGGCGAGGGTGGGACCATCGACCGTGTTCGGACCAAGAGTGAGGCGTTCGGCGTGGGAGATCGTTTGGCGGCTCTGTCCCCAGGTGGACTCTTTACGGGGGGCGCCGGCGCCGCGGGCGTATTGCATGCCGGTGCGGGACTCCTCAGTGCGGCGAAGGATGGCGGCGGTGGGGACGGGGCCGAAGAGGGGGTCGGTGGCGGGGGTGGCGGCTTGGAGGGGGCCGGAGAAGGTATCGGTGGGTTTATCCAGTTGATAGGACCGGTAGGCGTAGAAGCCTTCGTTCCAGACGGCGAGGACGAGGGAGACGGCAAGAATGAGGAGCGGAAAACCTTTTGGGCGACGGGCCATGTTCCTATTACCTCGAAACCGGGGCATTCGGCGGTTCATGTACTGTAGAAGGACGATGACACGGAACCTTGTATTGGCTTTCCTGGCTGTGGCTGGCGTGTACGGGCAGGCCCCGGTGGTGAGTCCGGGAGGGGTAGTGAATCACTTCAGCTATGCGTTGCCGGGGATGCCGAACGCGGGTATTGCGCAGGGCTCCATTTTTGATATTTACGGGACTAACATCGGGCCGGGTACATTGGTCCAGGCGGCGGGATTTCCGTTGCCGGCGCAGTTAGGCGGGACGGCGGTTCAAGTTACCGTGGGCGGAACGACGGTGGATGTATTGTTGTTCTTTGTGTCATCGGGGCAGATCGCGGGTCTGTTGCCGTCAAGGACACCGGTGGGGCCGGGAACGCTGACGGTTACGGTGAACGGGACGCGCAGCGCGGCGGCGCCGATCACGGTTTCTTCGCGGAGTATTGGGATTCTGTCGTTGTCGCAGAACGGGCAAGGGCCGGCGGTGATGCAGGTGGGGAACGCGGCCGGGCAGGTGCTGTTGAATTCGGTTACGAACAGCGCGCAAGCCGGGCAGGTGGGGGTGTTCTACGGGACGGGTTTGGGCGCGGTGCCGTTCGATGAAAGCCGCGGGGCACCGGTGTTGAACCTGGACCCGCCTGTGCTGGCGTTCGTGGACGGGCGCCCGGCGAAGATCCTGTTTCAGGGGCGGGTGCCGGGGCTGGCGGGGTTAGACCAGTTTAACGTGGCGATACCGGCGGGAGTTACTGGATGTTATGCCACGGTTTGGTTTCAGACCGGGAATGTGTTGAGTAACTTGACGACGATTTCGGTGTCGCCGGGGCCGTCGTGTCCGGATCCGCTGCCGGCGACGGTGGGGGGCGGGAGCGGGACGTTGAAAGCGGCGGGGCTGGTGCTGGTGCGGTCGCAGCAGAAGATTGGGACGGTGGATTATACGGGGGACGTGGCTTCGGCGGCGTTTTCGGTGACCGATTTGAGCAAAGTACCGGCGTCGACGCCGAGCCCGTTGACTGTAATTGGCGGGTGCGTGGTGGGGCCGCTGGTGAATACGAGTGGAGGGAGCGGGGCCAGTGCGGTGAGCTACCTGGACGCAGGTCCGGTGATGACGATTACGGGGCCGAATGGCGTGAAGCAACTGGCGAAGTTTCCGACGGGGTATTCGTCGCAGTTGGGTTCGACGGCTTTGCCGGGACAGGTTCCGGTGCCGTCGCCTCCGTACCTGGCGCCGGGTGTATACAAGGTCGACAATGGGAGCGGATCGGCTGAGGTTCCGGCGTTTTCGGTGAGCATCACGCTGCCGGACCTGGCGTTTGCGTGGAGCAACGCGGACGTTGTTGCGACGGTGTCGCGGGCGGCGGGATTGGATATCACTTGGGCCGGCGGGGATCGGACGGGGTATGTGGATATTGCGGGTGTATCGCTGTTGGCTCGGTCGCCCACGCAGCCGGTGGCTGCGGGCGGGTACTTCAGTTGCCGGGCGGCGGCGAATGCCGGGCAGTTCCGGATTCCGGCGCAGGTGCTGCTGTTTTTGCCGGCTAGCACGGTGACGGGAGGCGTTCCGTCAGGTTCGCTGACGGTATCGAACACTACTAGCACGGTGAGCTTTCCGCTGGCGGGATTCCAGTTCGCTGATCTGACGCATGTGGCGTCGGTTACCCGGGGCGTGGCGTTTCAATAGGTTAAAGCTGGGTGCGTTTTTGCCGAGAAGTTGGGCATGGCAAGTACGTTAGAGCAACTCGACAAGGCGCTGGCGGCGCATTCCATGTGGAAGCACCGGTTGCGTGACCTGGTGGACAACGGTGTGGGAGACATTGACGCGAAAACGGCGATGCGAGATGACGCCTGTGAGATGGGGAAATGGCTGCGGAGCTTTCAGCCGGGCCTGGGTGAGCAGCCGTTGTACAACGCCGTTTGTTTTCGGCACACCCAATTTCACGAGTCAGTTGGGAAAGTTGTGATGCTGGCGAACATGAAACAGACCGAGGACGCGAAGCGTGAGATGGGGATCAACTCGGCGTACATGAAGGCATCGGCGGCGTTGACCACCGATATCATGGCGTGGAAGAAGAAGCTCGTTTAGAACTTGCTATCTGATTTCCAGACTGATTTGCCGGCCGGGTCGATGTAGGTCCAGCCATCGTTCGACAGGACCATGGCGAGGCAGCCTTTGAAATCGGCGGCGCTGCTGAACTGGTTGGGGATGGCGAGGCGGCCGGACTTGTCCATATAGCCGAACTTACCGTCGAGCTTAATGCGGGCCATGCCGCATTGATAGTCGAAAGCGGCGTCGTACTTACGGAATTGAAAGGCCGGTTTGCCGTCGGCGGTGAGGTAGCCGAGGCGGTCGCCATCTTCGGCGAGCGCGAGGCCCTCGGAGGGCGAATGGATGGCGTGGGGGCCTTTCTGGACGGGTTGCTCGTTGCCGCGCGTATCGATTTGGATCCACTTGCCGTCCTTTTCGACGCTGGCGATACCGTTGTTGAAATCCTGGGCGTCGTCGAACTTGGGTTGAATGGCCCAGGCGCCGCTGGGGTCTTTATAGCCCCAATGGAAGCCCTCTTTCCAGCGCAGTAATCCATCGCGGAAGCCGGGTGCGCGGTCGTGCCCGTCCATGGGAAGGCGGAGGATGATCTTGCCTGTTTTGTCGAAATAGCACCAGTTGCGTTCCAGACCACCGACGGCGAGGCCGCGGCCGTCTTCGGGGAACTTGCCGGCGGGCATGAATTTGGGCTCAATGACCATGCGGCCATTGCGGTCCATGTAGCCGTAGGCGGAGGGAGTGGAGCCGTTCCGGGCACGCTGGACGACGACGAGCCCGGCGCTGTAATCGCCCATGACGCGGTGGGGGACTTCGGCCACGGTTTTGCCTTGTGGGTCGATGACGCTGTACTTCCCGTCCTTACTGACGATGGCGCGGCCTTGTTCGAAGGGGGTGGCGGTGGAGAATACGGCCGGGATGACGAGTTGGCCCGCGGGGTCGATATAGCCGGCGTTGGAGCCGATATAGACGACGGCACGGTTCTCCCGGAACTCCTCCACGCGGTCGTACTTCGGCGGGATGACGACTTTACCGGTGCGGTTGATGAAGCCGAACTGGCGGCCGGTGCGAATGGGGTAGAGATCTGATTGGGCGGCGAGCGTGAGCGAGAAGACGACGAGGAGAAGGCGAGTCACAACTAGTACTGCGCGATCGATGGTTGGAAATTATCATTCTTCGTTGCTATACGTTCAGAGTTCGTATATAACTTACTTCAGACCGCATAGACCTATTGAATTGAGGCACAGCGATGGGTGCAGCGCTGATTCCTGGCATTGAACATATCGTTGTTCTGATGCTGGAGAACCGATCCTTTGATAACGTCCTGGGGGGACTTTACCCTGCGGGAACGGCCGCCGGAACCTTCCGAGGATTGACGGGTGACGAGACGAATCCGCTGAATCCGACTGTGCCGAACAGCCCGGTGGTACCGGTGTTCCAGGGACCGGCGGAGGATGCGACTTACGTTATGCCTTATCCGGACCCGGGCGAACTATACACGGATATGGTGGAGCAGTTATTCTCCAATCAGGACCCGCTGCCGGTGGGGGTGCCTCCGATGAGTGGCTTTGCGTGGAGTTACGGACAACAGCCGGGGGCACCGGCGGAGGAAGGCGGGCCGAACGTTTGCCCCGTTCCCGGCCACATCATGCAGTATTTTTCGGCGGAGACGATGCCGGTGAGTTGGGCGCTGGCGCAGCGCTACGCGGTGTGCGACACATGGTTCGCCTCCGGCCCGGTGCAGACGATCGCCAACCGGATCTTCGCGCACTGCGGGACACCGGGCGTGTTGCCCGGGACTAACGAAAGCCGCGTGAACAACCCGGACTTTTTCAAGGGAATCACCGATACGTTTGAGCCAACGGTGCAGGACTTCACGGTCTTTGAAGCGCTCGACAACGCCTACCCGGATGCCTGCGTGCAGGGGCCGGGCGTGCCCGATGATGCCGACACGGCGTTGAACTGGAAAGTCTACTATCATGACGCGCCACTCTCGGCGCTGTGCCAGTATGTCTACGATAACTGGGATTTCTTCATCGGCGGCAACGTGTATCACTTCCAGGATGAGCTTTCCTCAGTTACCAACTTCGAACAAGACATTCAGAACGACGCACTGCCGAAGTACTCATTCATCGAGCCACGTTACAGCGACGTGTTTGGCGGGACGGTGAACTCCAACCATCCGGGCGGCGCGGGCATTGATTTCAGCGATCCGAATGGGGATTCCCTGCCCCCGGCCGTGGACGTGCGGGCGGGCGAGACGCTGTTGAATCAGATCTACGGGATTCTGTCGAAGTATCCGGACACGTTTGGGAAAACGTTGTTCATTGTCACCTATGACGAACATGGTGGACTGTACGACCACGTGGCGCCGCCGGGGGCCGTTTCGCCCTTCGCCGCGCCCGTGGATAACTTCCCCTATGACCGGTATGGCGTGCGCGTACCGACGCTATTCATCAACCCGCGGATCACGCCCGGAACGGTGTATCCGCCGCGAGAGCCGGGCGCTCCGGTGGCGGTGCCGCCGCACGACCACACCAGTCTGATCCAGACCGTGTTGCAGCAGTTCGGCGCCAATGGTGGTTTCGGTCCGCGCGTGGCGAGCGCGCCTCCTATCGCGGGTCTATCGATGGGGGACTATGTGTCGCCGGATCCTTTGGCGGACCCGGTCTACATTCCCGCTGTTTCCCCGGACCGGGGCCGGGTGAGTACGTTCCAACCCGGCGCGCCGACGTTGGCCGGCGCGCTGGGTGGACTCTACAAGAAGATCCAGGACTGGAAAGATATGGGCGCTTACTTAGAGTAAGAGATCCGGAAAATCTTGTTATTGCCGTCTTCGGAAAGCAGCAGGCTGCCATCGGCGAGTTGCAACACGCCGACCGGGCGGCCGTAGACTTCTTTCGACTCTTCGCTGGGCAGGAAGCCGGAGAGGAAGGTCTCCAACTGGCCGGCGGGCTTGCCGCCCTTGAAGGGCAGGAAGGCCAGTACATAGCCCGTCCGCTTCGCGCGTTCCGACGAGCCGCGGAGGGCGATGAAGGCGCCGTTCTTGTACTTGGCCGGGAAGGACTTGCCGGTGTAGAAGGCAAACGTCATGGCCGAGACATGGGGCCCGAGGAGGAAGTCCGGTTCGACGGTCTTCTTCACGGCGTCGGGGTTCACGCCCTTGTGACGGGGCTCTTCGTTGGGGCCGAGGTAGGAGAAGGGCCAGCCGTAGAAGGCGCCCTTTTTCACTTCGCTGAAGAAGTCTGCGGGCAGATCGTCACCCAAGCCGCCGCGTTCCTGCACGGTGGTCCAGAGACGCTTGCTTTCGGGCTGGAAGCGAATGGCGACGGGGTTGCGGAGGCCGGTGGCGAAGATCTCGGGGCTGGAGCCATCAAGGTTGTAGACGTTGACGGCGTTGCGGTTGGCGGGGTCGCCGAGTTCGTGATTGGAGCCGGAGCCGACGGAGACGTAGAGCTTCTTGGCCTTGGCATCGATGGCGACCGAGCGGGTGGTGTGGCCCTTGGTGTAGCCGGTGAGGTCGACGACCTTTTCGCCGGCGCCGATGGTCATGCTGGCGGGGTCGAGCTTGTAGCGTTTGACGGCTTCGGCTTCGGTGACATAGAGGTAGCCTTCGTGGAAGGCCATGCCGAAGGGACGGTCGAGGCCGGCGATGAGCGGCTTCCGGTTTTTGTCGTTGTTGACGACGTAGACGCCGCCTTTACCGGCGGGCAGGCTATCGGCAACAAGAATGGTGCCGCCGGGGAGTTGGAGCATTTCGCGGGGCTTGGAGTAGCCGGAGGCGTACTCCTCCACTTTGAAGCCGGCGGGCACGGAGAGCGACTTGCCGGCGGGCATGGGGACAACCTTCGACGGGTTGGCCGTTTGGGCCATGGAAGGAGCGGGGAGCGTGTATTTGCGGGCCTGCGGATAGACAGACGCGGCGAACAGAAGTGAGAAAAGAACTGCGCGTTTCATCGGTGACGCTAGTTTATCACTGCGCGGCGGGACCGGATAACAGCCGTTCGTGGAGGACCTTTTCGTCGAGATCGCCGGTCCATTTGGCGACGACGACGGCGGCGACACCGTTGCCGATGACGTTAGTGATGGCGCGGGCTTCCGACATAAAGCGATCGATACCGAGGATGAGCGCGAGGCCGGCGACGGGCACGTTACCGACGGCGGAGAGCGTTGCAGCAAGGACGATGAAGCCGCTGCCGGTGACCCCTGCGGCGCCTTTGGACGTGAGTAGCAGCACGGTGAGGAGCGTGATCTGCTGGGTGAGCGTCATGGGCGTGTTAGTGGCCTGGGCAATGAAGACGGCGGCCATGGTGAGGTAGATGGACGTGCCGTCGAGATTGAACGAATAACCAGTGGGGATGACGAGGCCGACGGTGGATTTGCCGGCGCCCAAGCTTTCGAGCTTCAGGATCATGCGCGGGAGGGCCGCTTCCGACGATGACGTGCCGAGGACGATCAGGATTTCTTCCTTGATGTAGCGGAGGAAACGGAAGATGTTGAAGCCGTGGAACTGGGCGATACCGCCGAGGACAACCACGATGAAGACGACGCAGGTGAGATAGAACGTGGCCATGAGCTGGGCCAAGGAGAGCAGGCTTTTCAGGCCGTAGGTGCCGACGGTGAAGGCCATGGCGCCGAATGCGCCGATGGGGGCGAGCGCCGTGATCATTTTGACGATGGCGAAGAGGATTTCCGAGGTGCGTTCGATGAAGGTGAAGACTTCGTTTTTGTGCGAGCCGAGGCGTTGCAGGGCCACGCCGAAGAGGATGGCGAGGAGGAGGACTTGGAGGATCTCGCCTTTGGCGAAGGCGTCGAAGAAGCTCGATGGGATGATGTTCAGAACGAAGTCCGTGGTGGACGCCATTTTACCGGGGCCGGTGTAGGCGGCGATGGCGCCGGCGTTGAGCGTTTTGGGATCGACATTCATGCCCGCGCCGGGTTGGACCACATTCACGATGAGCAGGCCGATGAGCAGCGCGACGGTGGATACCACTTCGAAATAGAGCAGCGCGAGGCCACCGGTGCGGCCCACCTTCTTCATGTCCGCGGTGCCGGCGATGCCGACGACGACGGTGCAGAAGATGATCGGGGCGATGATCATCTTAATGAGCTTGATGAAGCCATCGCCAAAGGGCTTCATGGCCGCGGCCGATTCGGGGGCCAAGGCCCCGAAGGCGATCCCGATTGAGATCGCCACCAGGACCTGGAAGTAAAGAGAGCGGAACATGTTTAGGAGATTCTAGCGGAATCTACTGATAGAAGCACTTGTTCCATGCGTGGCGCTTCAACAGGGCCAGCGTTTCCGGGGAGAGTGGGCCGGCGGCGGAGACGGCCGCGTTGGCTTCCACGTTGCGGATTTTGCGCATGCCGGGGATGACGGTGGACACCACGTCGTTGGACAGCGTGAAGCGCAGCGCGGTGGTGGCGACGGCTTCGCCGGAGTTGGCCAGATCGGCCAGGAGCGCGTTGAAGGCGTGGGCGACTTGCGCCTTGCGATCGCCGCGGAAGTAGAATTCGCGGAACTCGCCGGGCTCGAAGGCGGTGTCGACGGTAATGGCGCCGGTGAGCGCGCCTTCGTCGAGCGGGCAGCGGGCCAGCACGCCGATGTTGTGCTTCTTGCAGGCTTCGAAGAGGTTGATCTGCGGGGACTGTTCGTAGATGTTGTAGATGACCTGGACGGTATCGATGAGGCCGGTTTCGATGATGCCGAGGGCGGAATCGGGCTGGTGGTCGTTGATCGAGATGCCGAAGTGCTTCACTTTGCCTGATTTCTTGAGGTCTTCGATGCCGCGGCGCCAGGAGTCGAAGTGGACCCAGTCGGGATTCCAGACGTGGAGTTGCTGGAGGTCGATGCAATCGGTGTTGAGGTTACGGAGCGACTGCTCGGTCATGTCGACGATGTAGTCGTAGGGGAACACCTCTTCGATGGGGGTGCCTTTGCGGGCGGGCCAGACGCGGTTCTTCGGGGGGATCTTGGTGGCGATGGTGACGGGGGCCTTCGTTTCGGCGGCGACCTGGGCGATGAGGCGCTCCGAGTGGCCTTCGTTGTAGGCGAAGGCGGTGTCGATCAAATTGATGCCGAGTTCGATGGCGCGGCGGAGGGCGGCGAGGGACTCTTCGTCGGAGCCGTTCAGCCACTGTTTGCCGCCGATGCCCCAGGCGCCAAAACCGATCTCAGAAACTTGGAGGCCCGTACGGCCCAATGTGCGATTGCGCATAGAGTTCTATTATGAAGGCTGTATGCGTTGGATATTGGTGGCACTTTCGACTCTCCTTCTTTTCGGCGCGAGCGTGCGCCTGTTTCTGAAGGACGGCACGTTTCACGTCGTCAGCGAGTACAAGGTTCTGAGTGACCGGGTGCGGTTCTATTCGCTGGAGCGGAGCGATTGGGAGGAGATCCCGTTGGAGCTTGTGGACCTGGCCAAGACCAAGGGCACCGTCGACGCGCAGGCCAAGGACGTGGCGGCCGAAAGGAAGGCCGAGGCCGAGGAAGAGGCCGCCGAGAAGGCCATGCGCAAGGAGATCCGCGAGGTGCCGAAAGAGGCGGGGCTGTACTACCTGGTGGACGGCCAGCCGATGAAGGCATTGAAGCAGGCGGAGTTGAAGATCGTCACCGATAAGAAGCGGCAGATATTGAAGGTGATCACGCCGATCCCGATTCTGGCGGGGAAGAGCCACGTGGAGATCGATGGATTGAAGAGCGCGTTCGTGGTGAACGAAGAGCGGCCGGAGTTCTATTTCCGGCTCGCGTCGGAGGAGCGGTTCGGACTGGTGCGGTGCGTCGCGGCGCCGAAGGGGACGGGGCGGATTGTGGAACGGTGGGAGGTTTTGCCGGTGGTGAAGGAAGTGGTGGTGCAGCACGAAGAGGTGCAGATCTTCCGGAAACAGGTGGGCGAGGGGCTGTATAAAGTGTGGCCGATGGAGCCGTTAACCAGCGGCGAATATGCGTGGATTGAGTTCACCGAGGGCAAAGGGAACACGCAGGTTTGGGACTTTTCGTTTGCGGCAAAAAAATAATGTTTAGTGGCGGTAACAGTTTACCTGTGCGAAGCATCCGATAGCGGGGTGCCCCGCTTTCCCCGTAAGTCATGCAGTTTCATGCGATTATGTGCTAATCTGATAGGCGGTGGCCGTGTGTGCGGCCGCTGGCAGAAGATCCTTGCACGCCTCACCAACAGCAACAGCAACAACAACTCACCACATACAGATTTTAGGGAGGAGGACTGGTAATGATTAAATGGTCCCTGACATGGTTTATCCTGCTGTCACTCTACGTCGCCGGGCTCATGGCCCAAGGTGTCAACACCAACGCGACGAAGGATGACTGGGAAGAAATCAATTTTGAAACGGGCTCCGCGGTACTCACGGATGGGTATCCGAGCCTGCTGCGTTTAGCCGAGTTACTGACGAAGAACCCCGGCTTTAAAGTTCGCGTGGAAGGCCACACGGACGGCATTGGCTCCAAGCGTGCCAATGAAAAGCTGGGCATGCAGCGCGCCCAGGCTGTGAAACAGTTCCTGGAAAAATATGGAGCGCGGCCCGATCAGATTTCGGCCACCACGCAGGGCATGGTCCAGCCGAAGGTTGGCAACGATACCAAGGAAGGCCGCTGGATGAATCGGCGCACGATGTTGTACGTTGCCGATGCCCAGGGCAAGCCGGTGTCGGCCGGTGGTGTGGGCGACGCGATCCGCAACCTGAACGCGGCGGCCGGTGGCCCTGCGGCGGCTGCCGATCCGAAGTGCTGCGATGAGATTTTGAAGCGGCTGGATAAGTTGGACGACATCCTGGCGCTCCTCCGCACCATGAAGGGCGACCACGACAAGCTGGCCGGCGAAGTGGCCAAGCTGAAGGACGACAACCAGAAACTGGCTGCCTCCAACGCCGCCACCGCCGCCGCGGGCCTCGCGCCCAAGGCGAAGGAAGACGTCGCCGACGTTTCCCGCAAGGTGATCGAAGAAACGCTTGCCAAGAACAACTCTCCCAAGTTCTCCGTCCTGGGCGCCAACGCCGGGGCCGATAGCCAGGGCCGGTTGACCTTCAACGGCAAGGGCCGCTTCTTCGCGCCGATGGGCAAGTCCAGCGCCTTCCAGAGCGAAGCGGAGTACATGTACTTCCGCGACCGCCAGGAAGGGCAGTTTGACGCCGGTTTGGTGCAGCGGTTCGACAAGGTGCAGATGGGCTTGTTCTCCAGCTTCAAGCACGCCAGCTTCAGCCAGTACTCTGGCGGCGGCACGCTGGGCCAGGGCGCCGTGGCGGTTGACTACATCTTCAAGCGCGGCCGGCTGGGCCTCTTCGGCACCAAGGCGTTCCTGAACAACGCGGTTATCAACCGCGCCGTGGTCAGCCCGAACGTGTTCCTGGAGACCTACCTCCGCGCGGTCGATCAGATCGGCGCTTCGACCTCGGTGGCTCTGTGGAAGGACACGTATGTTGAAGGCAACCTCGGCTTCCTGCGCGCCTACAGCGGCAACAATAAGCCGGGCGGCATGATCCGCTTCGTGCAGCCGATCAACAAGATGATCGCGCTCAGCGTCGAAGGCGGCCTGAACGAAACGCTCATCGGCAAGAACAACTCCGGCGCCGTTCGCTTCGGCATTCTGTTCGGCAACTGGCTGCGTCCGAAGGACTATGCCGCTACCGAAACGCCTGTGCCGATGGACATCCCGCGCCTGCGCTATGAAGTGCTGACCCGGCGCATCCGCACCGGAAACAGCGCTCCGATCGCCGACGCCGGTGGGGACCAGGTCAACGCCGCCGCCGGGCCCATCCGCCTGGACGGCTCGGCCTCCTACGATCCTGATGGCGACCCCATCACCTATCAGTGGACGCAGGTCGCCGGCCCCACGGTCACGATCAACAACGCCACCTCCGCCGTCGCCGGCTTCACCGCCGCCGCTGGTCAGACCTACGCCTTCCGGCTCGCCGTGCGCGACGACCAGGGTGCTACGGGCATCGCCCGCGCCACCGTCGGCGTTCGTTCGCCGCAGGTGGTTCGCATCCTCCGCTTCCAGGCCAACCCGATTCAGGTGAAGGCCGGCCAGCCGGTGAACTTGTTGTGGTTGATTGAAAATGCCGACTCGGCCAGCATCACGCCGGTCGGTGGTTCGGTCAACTCCACGCAGGGCACGCTCACGGTGAACCCCACCGAGAACACCACCTACCGCCTGACCGCCAAGAACGCGACCAGCGAAGCGGTGGAAACGGTTACCGTGAACGTAGAACGCCCGCTGCCGCGCATCATCAGCTTCCAGGCAACCCCGGCCACCATCAACCGTGGTCAGGGCTCTACGCTCGCCTGGCAGACGCAGGACGCCGATACGATCTCGATCGCCGGCATCGGAAACGTCTCGCCATCCGGCACCTCGCCGGTTTCGCCGAACGATACCACCACCTACACCATCACCGCGACGAACGCCTTCGGGTCTACGTCGGCCACGGCTGTGGTTCAGGTGGGTGTGCCTCCGCCTCCGGGCGGCGGTGGCGACGGCCTGCCGCGCATCATCCGTTTCACCGGTTCGCCGATGGACATCACCTCCGGGGAGCGCACTTCGCTCGACTGGTTGGTTGAGAACGCCACTTCGGTCACCATCAGCACTCTCGGCACCGTGGGTCTGCAGGGCAACAGCGGTATCTCGCCCAATCAGAACACGCTGTATACCCTGACCGCGCAGAACGCGCAAGGCCAGGTGAGCTCGACGATCGGCATCAACGTGCGGCCGGCTCCTATTCCGCCCACGCCTGGTCCGGCTATCACCGCTTGCGTCGCCAACCCGGTGGAAGTGGTCAACGCCGGTGACTCGGCCTCCATCAGCTACACCGCCACCAACTTCACGGTGGTCACGCTGAACGGCCTCGGCGTCGGTAACCCGGTTGTGGTTCGTCCCAACACGACGACGACCTACACCCTGATCGCCTACAACGCCAAGAACGAAACGGCTCGCTGCGACGTGACCGTTCGTGTCAAGGCCCCGCCGGTGATCGAACGGCCCATCGCGAACGCCGGTCCCAGCATCGACACGCTGTACCGCCTGATCACGCTCGACGGCTCGGCTTCGTCCGATCCGAAGGGCGGGCCGCTCACCTACCGTTGGCGTCCGCTGGAGAAGACCGCCGTGGTTCTCGAACCCACTTCGGTGACTCCGCGTGTGCAGCTCGGTGAGCAGTTCGGGCCGTACCTGTTCGAACTCACCGTGACCAACCAGGCCGGTGTTTCGGCCACGTCGGTCGTCACTGTCAACTTCGTTTCCACGCGCGTTCGTTAACCCGATCGCGCGTAGGGTTCCCGCAACCCCAAACGGCCGGCGCCTTACCCAGGCGCCGGCCGTTTTGTTTTACCCCTCGCAGGCCACGGGGTTTTCGTAACAGTCTTCGTTGTCCTTGGGCGTGGAGGGGTTGGCGCACTTGAAATCTTTTTCAATCAGCAGATGAATGGGGCCGGTTGAGTCTTCAAAGCCCACCCGTTCATCGACGTCCCAACCGCTGAGCCACGCCGACGGAATGTGCACGGTCAGGCGCGCCCCGTCGGCCGTAACGCCCAGCGTGGACGCCGCCGAGTCCGGCCGCAACGCGTACTGCATCGCCACCGGGAGCGTCGGGCACGTCTCAACCACTTCCCCGCCCTCGGCGAGCGTCTTCACCTCGGACTGTTTCAAACGGAGCCGTATGCTATCGGCATGGATACGAAGCTTCATAATTAAAGTATGCCGATGTATGAGTACGCTTGTCCGGAATGTGGCGCCCGGTTTGAAAAATTGCGCCGGATGTCGGAGGCCGACAGCCCCTCCCGCTGCACCGCCTGCGGGGTGGAAAATGCGCAGCGCGTGATCTCCACGTTCTGCGCCGCCGGCGGTTGCGGCAGTGGCGGCAATGGCCGATTTACTTGAGGCCCGCAGTAGGGCTCCCGGCGGGAGCCAACGACTGGTCCAAGTACTTCAAATACACCGCCAGAAAGCGATACGTCGCTTTGTAGGCGTCCAGGTTCACCTTGCTCAGCTGGTCGTCGATGGTGTGCAAAATCAGCCACGTCTCATTCGTCAGGCCGTGGAAATCGATCGTCGGCACCTTCGCGTCGCGGAACGGGGCCGTATCGCTGTTGCCCACTTTTTCAACGTTCATCCCCTGCACCGGGACCTTCACGGCCTGAGCGATTTCCAGCGCCATCCGGCCCAACTCCGGGTCCGCCCGCGAGGCCCACAGATACAACGGCAACGGACCCGCCGCCACGCTGTCGATATTCACCACCGCCCGCACGTGTTTCAATAGCGTCTTCCGGTTCGCCGAAACCCACGCCCGCGACCCCACCAGCCCCGCCTCCTCATCGGTGAAACCGATGAACAGGAACCGGTGACGCAACGCGGTGCCGTGCCGCAAGCTCTCATACAACGACGGTAACAGCGACGCGCCCGTCCAGTTATCAATCGCTCCGGCGCCCGCCCGGACTTTGTCGAAATGCGCCGTCACCAGGATCAAGCCAGCGTCCGTATTCTCTCCCAATCCGCAGACCAGATTCGGCAGCTTCGACCCTTTCGCCTTCTGCTCGTCGATCTCGCACCCGGCCTCTACAAACAGCGTGCGCAACGCGCCCAACCGCGCTTCGTTATCGCCGCGCGCGATACTCTGCAGCCGCCCCACCACCGTCGACTCCGCAATCGTCGAGAACTGCAGTTGCTGCGCCAGCAAAGGAACGCCCAGTAACAACAGCCACATACGCATCCTTCAAATTCTATCCGCCGTGCTTTATAGTGGGGAACAGACTTATGCTTACACTCGGATTCGTCAGCGCCATCCTGCCTGACCTCAACCTGGAAGAAGTCCTCGCCTTTGCCGCGTCGAACGGTTTCTCGTGCGTCGAACTCATGTGCTGGCCGCAGGGCAAAGCCGAGCGCCGCTACGCCGGCATCACCCACATCGACGTCGTCGGCTTCACCAAGAGCGACGCCGACAAGGTGAAGGATCTGGCCGCCAAGTACGGCGTCGCCATCAGCGGCCTGGGCTACTATCCCAACCCGCTCGCCCCCGACAAGGCCGAAGCCGCCGTCTATGTGAAACACCTCGGGCACGTCATCAAAGCCGCGAGTTTATTGGGTGTCGGCGTCGTCAACACCTTCATCGGCCGCGACTACACGCAGACCGTCGACGAAAACTGGCCGCGGTTTTTGAAGACCTGGAAACCGCTGATCGCCCTCGCCGAAAAGCACAACGTGAAGATCGGCATCGAGAACTGCCCGATGTCCTTCACCAAGGACGAATGGCCCGGCGGCAAAAATTTGATGACCTCGCCCGCCATCTGGCGCCGCGCGTTCAACGACATTCCCAGTGACCACTTCGGCCTCAACTTCGACCCCTCCCACTTCATCCTCCAGCACATGGACTACTTGAAGGCCATGCGCGAATTCGGCCCCAAACTCTTCCACATGCACGCCAAGGATGCCCGCATCGACCGCGATAAGTTGAACGAAGTCGGCGTCTTCGCCTATCCCAATTTGTGGCACACGCCGAAGCTTCCCGGCCTGGGCGATGTCGATTGGGGCAAATTCTTCAGCGTGCTCACCGAGACCGGCTACAAGGGCGGCGTCTGCATCGAAGTCGAGGATCGCGCCTACGAAGGCGACCTCGAACTCCGCAAAGCCTCGCTCGTCCAAAGCGGCCGCTATTTGAAGAACTTCATTCCTTAACCCGCCGAAACGCCATGCTCCCGGCGGTGGCCTTTGGGTCCAGTCCAAACTTCAGCAGAAACGCCTGAAGGGCCGCGCTGCCGCCGGTGAGAATGGGTTTGTCGTCCACCATCAGGTGCGGGACGCCATCGGTCCCGGTGGCCTGTTTCCGCAGCCAGTCGGAATCCAGCCAGTGGAACTTTACGCCCTCGCCGGATTTCTCCAGCAGCATGAAAAAGTGCCCTGGAATGGCCAGGTCCGCGCGCTTGGCCGTCACCAGATCCAACACGAAGCGAGTGCCAATCTTCACCATCCGCCCCTGTAGCCGCAGCGGCTCGCCATCGGCCTCACCGGGGATCCAGATGATGTCGTAGTAACCCTCTTCCGGCCGCACCAGCACGCTGCCCTTGCAGTCGTTCTCGGCGCAGATCCACTCGCCCGTCAAGCTGTTGTCCATTACGCCCGTCGCCGCCAGCGGGTGCACCGACAGCAGGTCGCCACACCCGGGGAGGATCAGCAGCAGCGCCAACAGTAAGGTGCGCATTTTAGTTTGCCAGCGGTGGCCCTCCGGGGATGTTGATGGTGCGCTGCTGCGCAGGGTAGCTGTGCCGGGTCGCGGTGAACTTGGCGGTGAGATACTCGCCCATGTAGATGGGTCCGGCCAACGTATCGCCGGCCAGCGTGGCCGCAAAGGTGAAGGTTAGCGAGTCCCCCGGCGAGCTCTGCGTACTCTGCAGCTTCACCTTATCGCCGTCAATCGTTCCAAACACATCGCGCACCGTGAACTCGCCCTTGTGCGTGCCCTGCAGCGTGTTGCCCTTCTGTTCCAGCATCAGCGTATGCTGGCTGCTGCTGGAGAAGAACTGGATGGCCACGTCCCACCGGCCCGTCAAATTCCCGGCAGGCGGCGCCGCCGCGGGCTTCGGCGAACGCTTCTGCGACAGCAGTTCATGCAACCGCTCGGCGACAATCTTGTCGTTCCCCGGCTGCATCATCCACGCCGCGATTTCGAGCGACGTCGTCCCTTCCGGCGCGGAATCCGGCCCGCCCTTGCGCGGCAGTCCCCCGCCCGCGCCCAGCGCAATGCGCGGCTTCGTCCGCGCCACGGTTTCGGCCAGTTCTTCCCCCGTCACATGCAGCTTCGCCGGGTCCCAATAGATCTGCAAGTTGGGCGTGCGGTTCGACAACCCGCGCGGCTCGCGTATCGAAGTTTTCACCCCATCCACCTGCGTGACGCGCTTGGCAATTGTGTCCAGATAGCCCATCCACCGCGCCCATTCGGCCTTGTGATCCCGCTTCGCCCAGGCCTCCACGGCGGCCACCATGCCGATCGTCTCCTCCCGGCCAACCTTGTTATCCCGCCCCGGGCCGTGGTGCGGCGAACTCGCCTGCCAGGCCGATTGCAATATGTCCTTCCGCCCCAACAGAAGCCCCGCGCATTGCGGTCCGCAAATCGCCTTGCCGCCGCTGTAAGCCACCACCGAAGCACCCCGCGCCAGGTGGACATTCGGAATCGTCAGCACCTCCGCCGCCGCGTCGACGAGGATCGGAATGCCCCACGGCTTCGCCATCCGCGCGATGTTCTCAAGCGACAACGGACCGCTATCAGCCGGCTCGCCGGAGTTCAAATAGATCATCGCCGTGCGCGAACTGAGAGCGCTCTGAAACTCCTCGGCCGTCTCGACGTTGATCATCTTCAGACCAATGTTCCGAATGGCGTGGTCATACACACTCCGCGAAGTCCGCGGCACCACGCACTCGGTCTTATCGAGCCCCGTCAAGTCCGGAATTCGCAACAATTTCTCCGGATTCCCGCCAGAAACACACGCCGCGGCAACATGCTTCAACCCCGCCGCGCACCCGGCCGAAACCATGCCCCACTCGGCGCCGGTGATCTCCGCCAGACGCTGACCGACGCCATGCGCCAGCTCGTCCAACTGGACAAAATGTTGCGACGCCGCATCCATCGCCGCCCGCACTTCGGGCAGTTCAATCGACGCGCCGATGATCGTAAACGTGCCCCGGCAATTGATCACCGGCTCCACGCCAATGGACTGATAAACATCCGGCCCTGCGCGCAGCGGCCCTGCCGCAGCCGCAGCGGGCATCGCCGCCACGCCCAACAGCGCGCCCATCTGAAATAGATCCCGGCGCGAAGCGTTCTCGGTGTCCTGTGTCTGAATCTCCGGCAGTTCGTCAGCCATCGTGCCCCCATGTGGGAGACCTTCATCGCGGAGGGCTCCGCAGCAATAATATCAACAGACACGCGCATGCACCGCGAGGGTTGATCATGGATATGCGGCAACCAGATCAATGTGACGCACGAGCGGGTTAGCAGTTGCCCCGATAGCACGGATGTCCGGACAGGATCCGCCGTTGCTCCGTGGGCTCGGGGTTTGCCGGAAGCGAATTCCTCCGAGGGCGAATCGGTCTTTCCTCGTCGATATGTTCAGATAGGTTCCGCCGCTAGTTTTGGCTCGCCGGAGTCGTAGTCTCAGATTTGATACACTGTCGTCGTGCGCCCGGTTATCTTCCATCCGAAGGCTAGCGCGGCGATCCGGGAGTTCCCCCGCCAGGTGCGGGATAGTCTCGGCAAGGCGCTCTATCTCCTGCAGGTGGGAGAACAGTTGGGAATGCCACTGTCCCGGCCAATGCCGTCCGTCGCGCCTGGAGTTTCCGAGCTGCGCCTGCATAGTGCGGACGGGCAGTTCCGGACGTTTTACTTTACGGCGAACGCAAGCGGCATCCAGGTATTCCATGCCTTCATAAAGAAGACGGCCGGGACCTCGCAAGCGGATATCCGATTAGGACGACAACGATGGAAGGAAATGCAATCCGATGAAGGTTAAGACGATAAAGGCGACGACACCCGAAGAGCTAGCTCGCACCCTTGGCCTCAGCGACATAGAGGCCCAAGAGTGGAAAGTGCAACATGCAATGCTGAAGAAACTGCGCCAGGCGATCAAGTCGCAGCCGATCACTCACGCCGAGATAGCCCGAAAAGCGGGTTCCTCCCGTACGCGGGTCACGGCGATTCTCAACGGCAACCTGGACAACGTTTCGAGCGACCTGTTAATTCGCCTACTAGGCGCCGTAGGCTACGCAGTGCGCGTGTCATTCACGCGTGTGGATTCTGCCGCCTGACCGGTGCTACCCACCGCGCTATCGTCGAAATCGTCTCCGGCCCGTCAACCCGTTCGAAATTTCCCCCAAACAAAAAACGGCGGCCCGAAGGCCGCCGTTACCAAACTCAAACGAAAAACGAACTACAGCAATTCCGACGCCGAGAAGTAATAAACCGCTTCCCCAGCCGCGGTCTCAACCGCATCCGAACCGTGCGAGCAATTCCGCTCGATCGATTCAGCAAACCGCTTGCGCACAGTGCCTTCCGCCGCGTTCGCCGGATTGGTCGCGCCCATCAGTTCGCGCCACTGCGCAATCGCCGAATCCTTCTCCAACACCAGAAGAATGGACGGGCCTTCAGTCATGAACTTCACCAACGAACCGAAAAACGGCCGTTCGCGGTGCACGCCGTAGAAGCCTTCCGCTTCCTTCAACGTGATGTGATGCTTCTTCATCGCCACAATGCGGAAGCCGTTCTCTTCGATCATGGAGATGATCTGGCCGCTGATCCCGCGCGAAACCGCGTCGGGCTTGATCATCGCAAATGTACGTTCCAATGCCATATTTCTTTAGCTCGAAAGTCTTTCTTGAATTTTCTGGCCGAGGTCGGCCGGGGTACTGCAAACCGTAATGCCCGCGGCTTCCATCGCCGCCATCTTGTCCGATGCCTTGCCGCTGCCGCCGGCCACAATCGCGCCCGCGTGGCCCATACGACGTCCCGGAGGCGCCGTCTGCCCGGCAATAAACCCAACCACCGGCTTCTTCACGTGATCCTTGATGTAGGCCGCGGCAATCTCTTCGTTATTGCCGCCAATTTCGCCAATCATCACAATCGCGTGCGTGTCCGGATCTTCGTTGAACAGCTTGATCGCGTCCAGGTGCGTCGTCCCGATAATCGGGTCGCCACCGATGCCGATACAAGTCGACTGCCCAATGCCCAACTTAGTCAGCTGGCCAACAGCCTCGTAAGTCAATGTGCCCGAGCGGCTAACTACGCCCACATGCCCACGTAAGTGGATATGACCCGGCATAATACCAATCCGGCACTCGCCCGGCGTAATGATACCCGGGCAGTTCGGCCCGATCAGCCGCGAACCGCGCGTCGACAAAAACTGCTTCGCCGCAATCATGTCCCGCACCGGAATGCCTTCGGTAATGCAGACAATCAAGGCGATGCCCGCATCGGCGGCTTCCATAATCGCATCGGCCGCGAACGGCGGCGGCACGAAAATCACGGTGGCGTTGGCGCCCGTATCGCGAACTGCCGCGCCCACGGTGTCAAACACCGGACGGTCCAGGTGCAACGTGCCACCCTTGCCCGGCGTCACACCGCCAACCACGGTCGTCCCGTAGTTAATCGAGTTCGTCGCGTGGAAGGTGCCCTGCGCACCCGTGTAACCCTGCACCAGCAGGCGAGTTTCTTTATTAACTAGTACGCTCATTGTGCCGCCTTCACAACTTTCTCAGCCGCGTCTTTCATCCCATCGGCAACCTGGAAGTTAAACCCGGATTCGGCAATGATCTTCTTGCCCTCCTCCACGTTCGTGCCCTCCATGCGGATCACAACGGGCAGCGAGATACCCAGATCGCGCGCCGCGTTCACCACACCGGTCGCCAACACATCGCACCGCAGAATGCCGCCGAAGATGTTGATCAAAACGGCCTTCACAGCCTGATCGGACAACAGAATCCGGAACGCGTTCTTGATCTGTTCCTCGTTCGCGCCGCCGCCGACGTCCAGGAAGTTCGCCGGCTCGCCGCCCGCCCATTTGATGATGTCCATGGTGGCCATGGCCAACCCGGCGCCGTTCACCATGCAAGCAATGTTGCCGTCGAGTTTGATGTAGTTCAAGGCGAACTTGGAAGCTTCCACTTCCAACTTGTCTTCCTCGTCCACATCGCGCAAATCCACAAAGTCCGGGTGCCGGTACAACGCGTTATCGTCGATATTGATCTTCGCGTCCAGCGCCATCACGCGCCCGTCTTTCAGCAGAATGAACGGGTTGATCTCAGCCAGCGAAGCGTCGGACTCTTCGTACGCCTTGGCCAAGGCAACCATCGCCTTCGCCGCTGCGTTCACGCTCTTGGCCGGAATGCCAATGCCGAACGCCATATTCCGCGCCTGGAAACCCTGCAGGCCGAGGCCCGGCTCAATGGTCTCCTTCAAAATCTTTTCCGGCGAAT
The DNA here is from genome assembly GCA_947470805.1 of Acidobacteriota bacterium. Lineage (GTDB taxonomy): Bacteria > Acidobacteriota > Terriglobia > Bryobacterales > Bryobacteraceae. Next base: position 59,497 of record CANIVU010000006.1, read on the forward strand.
GATGGGCCACTTCCTCGATTTCCATTCCGCCTTCGCTCGACGCCATGAAAACGTTCTTGCCCGTCACGCGATCGAGCGTGATGCCGAGATAGAGTTCTTTCTCAATCGGCAGCGCCTCTTCGATCAGCAAGCGCCGGACCAGCTGGCCCTCGGGCGCCGTCTGGTGCGTGATGAGTTGCATGCCAAGGATCTTTTTCGATGCCTCAACTGCGTCCTCAACGGTCTTGCAGACCTTCACACCGCCGCCTTTTCCGCGGCCTCCAGCGTGAATCTGGGCTTTTACGACAACAAAGCCGCCGAGTTCTTTAGCCGCGGCTTCGGCCTCTTGGACGGTAAAGGCGACAATGCTTTTTGGCACCGGCACGCCGTAGCGCGCCAGAATCGCCTTTCCTTGATACTCGTGGATTTTCATACGGTAAACTCACAGTTTATCACCGTGCCGGAACCCAACTCAGCCTTTTTGCCCATTCTTCACGACCGGATCCGCGAAAAACCGTTTCATTCGGATGAAGCCGAACGCGCCATGCGCCTCATTCTGTCCGGAGAAGTGTCCCCCGTCCAGCTCGCCGCCTTCCTCGCCGTTCTCCCTCCCCACAAAGCCACGGCCGATGTTTTGACCGGGTTCGCCCGCGCCATGCGCGCCGAGATGCTCCTCGTCGACCCCGGCCTCGGCCCGTCTCTGGACACATGCGGCACCGGCGGCGACGAGACTAATACTTTTAACATTTCGACTGTCTCTGCCTTCGTCGTCGCCGGCGCCGGCGTCAAGGTGGCGAAACACGGCAATCGCTCGGCAAGCTCCTTGTGCGGCAGCGCCGACGTGCTCGAAGCCCTGGGTGTCGTCATCGACCTCACGCCCGAAAAGATGGGCGAATCGATCCGCGAAACCGGAATCGGGTTCCTTTTCGCGCCGAAGCTCCACCCCGCCCTCCGCCACGCCGCCCCGGTCCGCGGCGAACTCAAAATCCGCACGGCACTGAACTTGATGGGCCCCCTCTGCAACCCTGCCGGCGCCCAGGCCCAGCTCATCGGAGTGCCCGGCGAAGGCATCGGCGACGAGATGGCCCAGACACTGGCCAACCTCAACACCGGCCGCCAATTCCTGGTCCACGGCTCCGACGGCCTCGACGAAATCACCCTCTCCGGCAGCACGACAATCTGGAAGGTCGAAAACGGCGTGGTGACGAAGGAATACTGGCAACCCGCCGATTTCGGCTTGCCCAGAGCCTCGCTCGACGCCCTGCGCGGCGGCGACCGCTTCGCCAACGCCCAAATCACCCACGACATCCTGAGCGGCCAGACCGGCCCCCGTCGCGACGTTGTTCTGCTCAACGCCGCCGCCGGCCTTCTCGTAGCGAGCGCCGCCACAAGCCCCGAAGAAGCCATCGACAAAGCCAAGCATTCCATCGACAGCGGTGCCGCGGCGGCCAAGTTGGCGGCCTTGGTCGCCTTCACCAATGCCTAGCGTTTACGCGTTAAAGCCGAAGTTCCAAGCCCTACTACGCCCCATAGCGAACCGTCTGGCTGCCATCGGGGTCACAGCCAATCAGGTCACGGTCGTCACCTGCTTGATCTCCATCGCCCTCGGCCTGGACCTGGCGTACGGAACGCGCCAATGGTGGATGCTCCCCGTGTGGCTCTTCCTGCGCATGGCCGCCAACGCCATCGATGGCATGTTAGCCCGCGAGCACAACCAGGCCACCCGCCTCGGCGCGCTCCTCAACGAATTGACCGACGTCCTGGCCGACGCGGCATTGCTCCTTCCCTTCGCCTACCTCCCCAACTGGAACCCGGCCGTAGTCGGCACGGTCATCGTCCTGGCCGGCCTGACCGAGATGACGAGCACAGTAGGCCAGACGCTGACCGCCATCCGCCGCAACGACGGCCCGATGGGCAAAAGCGACCGAGCCCTCCTGCAAGGAATCCTCGGAACCTGGCTAGCCCTAGGCCGCCAACCCAGCGAGTGGCTCGCCCCGGTGATGCTGATCCTGCTGATCGCAACGATCTACAACCGCGCCCGCCGCATCCTCTCCACCAATCCCTAACCACCCCTCCCCAAATTCCTAGGTGACTGTCACCCAGGAATTGTCTGGTGCGATTCGTGCGGCGTGAGCAGTTCCGCCCGCCATTCGCGCCTGAGTGCATGGTGGCGTTGTACAATCGCGCCAGACCCAGTTAAGCGGAAGAGGAAGAATGAGAAGCGTCGAAGAACGCAAAGTAGTGCTCCGAGACGGGACCGGCCTGTTCTACCGGCACTGGCCGGGAACGGAAAAGAAGGCGGTCGTCCTGCTCCACCGAGGCCACGAACACTCGGGTCGCCTGGCCCACGTGGCAGATGAACTAAACCTCCCCGAATTCAACATCTTCGCCTGGGACGCGCGGGCACATGGGAAGAGCGAAGGCGTCCAGGACAAGACCGTCACCATGTCGACGTTTTCCTCCGACCTCGACGAGTTCGTCCGCCATATTTCTACCGAACACGACATCCCGGTCGCCGACATCGCTGTCGTCGCCCAAAGTGTCGGTGCTGTCTTCGCCGCCGCCTGGGCTCACGACTACGCCCCCCAAATCCGTTGCCTCGTATTAGCGTCGCCGGCTTTCAAGGTCAAACTCTACGTCCCCTTCGCCCGCCTCGGCCTCACAGTCTGGCACTCCCTCATCGGCGACTTCTTCGTCCAGTCCTATGTAACCGGCAGCGCCCTCACCCACGACGCCGACCGCGCCAAGAGCTACTCGACTGACCCGCTGATCAAGCGCCCCATCTCCGCCCGTGTGTTACTGGGCCTGTATGACACCGCCAGCCGGGTCATTGAGGATGCGCAAGCCATCCATATACCCACGCAGTTACTCCTCTCCGGGAAGGATTGGGTCGTCAACAACAAACCACAGCACGACTTCTATAACAACCTCGGCACGAAGGAAAAAGAGATACATACCTTCGACGGATTCTTTCACGACACTCTCGGCGAAAAGGACCGCCACTTACCCATCGGCAAGGCCCGCGAATTTATCCTGAAATACTTCTCTCGCCCGCCGGTGACCGTCGACCTGTCAGACGCTGATCGGCGTGGGTACACCTACGACGAATACGAAGCACTGCGGAAGCCTAAGTTCAACCTGAATTTCGCCATCCAAAAGCTCTCGATGAACACGAGTGGCAAGCTGCTATCGAAGGGAATCAAGCTCGGCATCGACACCGGCTTCGACTCCGGCGCCACGCTCGATTACGTCTATCGCAATGAGCCCAATGGACTTATCGACTGGTTCTACCTGAACGCGATCGGCTGGCGCGGCATCCGTATCCGGCGCCGCCACCTGGAAGAATCGATCCGCCAGACCATTGAACAGGTTCAAAAACGAGGACTTCCGGCCCGGATTGTCGATATCGCCGCCGGCCATGGGCGCTATGTGCTGGACGCGGCCGCCAAGGCCGACCATATCCGCTTACGCGATTACCGCCTGGAAAACGTCGCTGATGGCCGCAAACTAATTGCAGCAAAAGGAGTTAACGCCACCTTCGAGCAAGGCGACGCCTTTGACCGGTCCGCGCTCTCCGCCCTCGACCCGAAACCGACAATTGGCGTTGTTTCAGGACTTTACGAGCTATTTCCGGACAACTCGCTCCTCCAAAAATCGCTCGGCGGGCTGGCCGACGCCATTCCAGCCGGGGGCTTTCTGATCTACACCGGCCAACCCTGGCACCCGCAACTGGAAATGATCGCCCGAACGCTGACCAGCCACAAGGCCAAGGGCGAGCCGTGGATCATGCGGCGGCGTACGCAACTCGAATTGGATCAACTAGTTACAGCCGCTGGCTTCCGGAAAGTGGAACAGAGGGTGGACGAATGGGGTATCTTCACCGTCTCTATCGCCCAGAAAATCTAAGGCGACTGGCCTGGCTTGCTTTCCTGGGGCCGTTCTTCTTTGTTTCCTATAACTTCGCCAACCACCTCGCCGCCGCCCAGGAGCCCGGCGTACCATCGATCGTCTTCGCCTGGGAGCACCACATCCCGTTTTTGGCCTGGACCATCGTGCCATACTGGTCCTCGGACCTGCTCTATGCCGCTTCGTTTCTCACCTGCCGAACCAAATCCGAGATCGATCGCCTAGGACTACGGCTGCTCACGGTCCAGTGCATTTCTATCGTTTTTTTCGTGGTTGTTCCGCTCAAATTGACGCATTTTCGTGTACCTTTAGACGGTTTTTACGCACCGCTTTTTCAAACACTCGTTTCATTTGACTGGTCGTACAACATGGCGCCCTCCCTCCACGTCTCCCTCGCCTGGATCCTTTGGCGGCAGTTTCGGGGACCGGTTTGGGGCGCATGGTTCCTCCTCATCGGCCTCTCGACGATGACGACTTATCAACATCACTTCATCGACCTGCCGACAGGGCTCTGGGCGGGGGTGCTGGTGACCGCGCTGATTCCCGAACGGCGGCGGCCGGAATGCGCCCGTCCGCGGCTGGCGGCGTTCTATGGACTGGGGGCGGTGGCGTTGACGGTGGCGGCATTCTGGTGGGGGTGGTGGGGGCTGCTGTGGCCGGGATTCGCGCTGTCGCTGGTGATGGCGGCGTATGTTACGGGAAACGTCGAATTGCTAGGGAAAACCGAACATTTCCCTCCGGTTTGGATGTGGCCATATACGGTTTTCGCGTGGGTCAATTCGGTCGCATGGCGGACGGGTGTGAGCGAGATTGTTCCCGGCATCTGGGTGGGCCGGCCGAACAGATCGGGGTATGGAAGTGTTGTCGATCTGACGGCGGAATTGCCGGTCCGGGCCGAGGTTCATGTGCAAATGCTCGACCTGGCCCTTCCCTCCTCCGAGCAGATAAGCACCGCCGTTTCAGGTATTTCGCGAATGGCATCGCGCCGGCCAACGCTGGTGTGTTGCGCGCTGGGGTATTCGCGGAGCGCGGCCTCAGTGGCGGCGTGGCTGGTTGCGGAGGGCAGAGCGCCGGGCATTCCGGAGGCGGTGGAGATGGTACGGAAAGCACGACCGAAGGTCGTGCTTTCCCCCGCGATGGTGGCGCGTTTGACACAATGGGCGGAGACTCGAAATGCTGATCTTTCTCGATGAGAGCCGTTGCTCGTTGTGCGGTGCCGCCGCACTGGGAGGCACTTGTCTCTACTTTGCGCAAACCCACGAAAAAGGTGTAGTTTGCGCAGGAATAATGCGCATCGATCGTCTTTGGGCCGGAGCGCTCCGCGGCATGGCGGGGGGCGCGTGGACGACGAGGCGTTGGGATGTTCGATGATTCGGTATTGTGGGGGGACCTATGACCACACCGATTGATTTCCTGGGCACGGCGGCGCTGTTGCGGGCGGGGTTTCGGGTGTCGATGGCCGGGCATGTGGGGGCGGTGCTGGCTGCATTAGGCTCGCCGGGGCCGGCGCGGTTGGTGGCTCTGGCGGCTTGGGGTTACCTGGTGTACTTACAGGTTCGAGTTAGTTTGGATGCCGAACTATTTACCGTTCTCGCGAATGGCGCCACGCCGGTTGACTTAGACGGTTTTTTGGTTCGGGCGGGTTTGGTGAAGCAGGCTCGGGAACGGACGGATGTGGACCGCTGCCGGGGGGCGCTGTGGTTGTGGCGATGGTTGATGGCGGTGTTGGTTATTGAGTTAGTCGCGGCGGTGATCGGGTTGCGATGATTGCCTGGATTCTGTCGTTTGGGTTGCGGCTGTTGACGGGGGCGCATGGGCGCTGGAGCGGTTGCGCGCCGGAGCCGGTGCAGCGGATTTACTGTGTGAATCACACGTCGCATCTGGATTTTCTGTTGCTGTGGACGGCGTTGCCGGGTGCGCTGCGGCGGGCGACGCGGCCGGTGGCGGCGGCCGATTACTGGAACGCCGGGCCGGTGCGGCGGTACTTGATTCATCACGTCTTTCGCGGGGTGCTGGTGGACCGGACGGGGAAGTTGGCGCAGCCGTTGGAGCCGGTGTTCACGGCCTTGGCGCAGGGGGATTCGCTGATCTTTTTTCCCGAGGGGACGCGGGGGCCGGGGGAGGGGTTGTTGCCGTTGAAGAGCGGGATCTTCCATGTGGCGCGGGAGTGGCCGGTGGTGGATCTGGTGCCGGTTTGGATCGATAATTCCTACCGCGTGATGCCGAAGGGTGTTTTTTTTCCGATTCCTTTACTTTGTTCGATGACTTTTGGCGCTCCTTTGCGCCTGTATGAGGGGGAGGAGCGGGATTCGTTTCTGCTTCGCCTGCGAATCGCGATGCTGGAGTTGCAACCACCACAATGAACGTTCCTCACGAGGCTGTGCTGATCTTTGCCGGGTTGGGAGTGGCGCTGCTTGTTGCGTCGGTGGTGGGGTATGTTTTGCACAGCCGGGCGGCGGGGGCGGCTGTGGAAAATTTGAATGCGCGGATTCGGGCTTGGTGGGTGATGATTGCGATTTCCGGTGGGGTGTTGGTGGCCGGGAATGGGGCGATTGTGGCTCTGTTTGGGCTTCTTTCGTTTTTGGCGCTGCGAGAGTTTGTGACGCAGACACCCGTGCGGCGGGCGGATCATACGGCGTTGTTTGTTAGCTTCTTTTTGGCGCTGCCGGTCCAGTATGTATTGGTCGAGGTGGAGTGGTATGGGCTGTTCGCGATTTTCATTCCGGTCTATGCGTTTTTGACGATTCCGATTTTGTCGGCCGTTTTCGCGGATGCGCAGAAGTTCTTGCAGCGGACGGCGGAAACGCAGTGGGGGTTGATGATTTGCGTCTACTGTTTGTCGCATGTGCCGGCGTTGTTGACGTTACATATTCCGGGGTATCAGGGGCGGGGGGCGTTGTTAGTCGTCTTTTTGATGTTAGTGGTGCAGGCCTCCGATGTATTGCAATATATCTGGGGGAAGTTACTGGGGCGGCACCAGATTGCACCTCGGGTTTCGCCGGCGAAGACGGTGGAGGGGTTTGTTGGCGGGGTGGTGAGCGCGACGTTGCTGGGCGCGGCTTTGTGGCAGATTACGCCTTTTTCCCCGGTTGGGGCGGGGGCGATGGCGTTGTTGATTACGCTGGTTGGGTTCCTGGGCGGGCTGGTGATGTCGGCAATTAAGCGAGACCGGGGGATTAAGGATTGGGGGCAGTTACTGGAGGGACATGGGGGGATGCTGGACCGGTTGGATTCGGTGTGTTTTTCGGCGCCGATTTTCTTTCATGTTACTCGGTATTATTTTGCCAATTGACGGGCGGCTTCGCGGATCCAGGTATTGTTGGCGTTGGTTAGAGTTTTGATTTGTTGGAGGATGGCGGGTTTGGCGAGGATGCGGTCTATTTCTGCCGCATGGGGACTTATGCTGTCGGCGTCGATGTGGGTTCCGCCGAGGAGGATGAGGGCCGATAGAACTTCGTCGGGGTGTTGGGAATGGAGGTTGGGTTCGACGTCCGCGAGGGGTGGCGGGACTCCGATTTCATAGTTGGGGAAGGCGTAATGATTGGGGATCAGTTTGCCGTTCGGGTCTTCGATGCGGATGAGGTGGAGTTGCTGATCGCGGAGGGTGAAGTAGATTTTGGCAATGTCGCGGCCGTTGATGACGGGGGTTGTGTTGATGGTGAGAAGATCGGCGCGGTAGTCGATTGAATAGGTCAGATTTGCCTGGCCGAGCCGGTTTCGCCAGCCGAGTTGGAACTTCCATGCTTTGACTTCCCTGCCCTGGGCGTTGAGGAGTTGGAGACCGCCGTAGGTGCCGCCTGGGATACTGAAGACGTCTGCGAGGTAGAGGGCGATTTGGGTGACTTGGGGTTGAGCGATGCCCGGTTTCCTGAGATAGCTGGGCGGTGGGGGTGGAACTAGGCGCAGTTGGAGGCGTTGACTTGGGACAGGTTGGGCGATTCCGGGTATGACGGTGAATAGTAGGAGTAGGGGCCGGCGGGTCATTTGGAAAGCGTTCTCATTGTTTGACTCGTTGCCGGATCTCCGGGTTGCGAGGATGTGTGTCCAGGCCCGGCGCGTGTTTGGGATAGGGATTCTCCGACCTCGGGGATTTCCGGTAGCACGGCCCTGTGGAAAAGTGACGTAGAATGGTCGTCCTATGACGAACCTGCTGTTGTGATGGGTGATGAGCGCGGTGGCGCTGTTTGTGGTGACCTATTTTGTGCCGGGGGTTTCGGTCTCCGGCTTCGTCGCGGCGCTGGTGGCGGCAGCGGCGATTGGGTTCATTAACGCAACGCTGGGGGCGGTCATTAAGTTCTTTGCGTTGCCGTTGCGGATCGTGACGCTGGGGTTGGCTTCGTTGGTCATCAACGCGTTGATGCTCATGCTCGCGGCGGCGGTTGTGCCGGGGTTTTATGTGAGCGGGTTTATCGCGGCGCTGGTGGGGTCCATTGTGCTGAGCTTGACGACGGCGGTGTTTGGGTGGTTTTTGCCGTCCGATTCGGAGAAGACTCCTAGCCGGTAGGTTTACATGTTTCGAGGAATACTGCTCGGAGCCAGCGGTGGGCGGGATCGGCGTCCATTCTGGGGTGCCAGATGAGGGAGATCGTGATTGTCGGGGCTGGGAATGGGAGGTGGTAGCTGTATAGGCCTAAGCGGAGGTTGCCGGTTTGGCGTTCGGGGACGGTGGCGATTAAGTCTGTTTCGCGGGCGAGGGCCAGGGCTGCGGAGAAGGTGCTGACGGTTATGGCGATCTTGCGGGGTGTGGCGAGGGCTTCGTCGATTTGCTGGTTCAGTGCTCCGTGGCGGGTTAGGGCGATGTGGCTGGCTTTGGCGTAGCGGTTAGTTTTGTTGCGGGATACGGCTATGAAACGGTCGTGGAAGAGCGCCTGGGCACGGAGTTCGGGGTGGGTGGTGTGGCCGATGACGCCGGTTTCGAGGTCCGCTGCGCCGTCGCGGAGGGCGGTGCTTTCCTTGCTTCCCTTTTGTTGGAAGCAGAGGCGGACTTTGGGGGCTTCCTTCGCGATCCTTTTTAGCAGGGCTGGGGCGAAGTTTTCGGCGAAGCCTTCGCGGGCGCGGATGGTGAATGTTCGTTCCAGTTCTTTTAGGTTGGGGGGTGTTGTGGGGCGGAGGACGATTTGGGCGTCCTGTACCAATTGGTGGACCTGTTCGCGGAGTTCGTTGGCGCGGGGGGTGGGAACGAGGCCGCGGCCGGCGCGGACGAGGAGGGGGTCTCCGGTGGTTTCGCGGAGGCGGGCGAGGGCGCGGCTCATGGCGGATGGGCTCAACTGCAAGCGGCGGGCGGCGCCGGCGACGCTGCCTTCGGCCAGGACCGCGTCGAGGGTGATGAGCAGGTTGAAATCGGGAAGCGCCATGGATTGAGTATATGGCGTTCGGTGCACTATTTGAGTGCAACTCGTGCGTCTTCCGCTTTCTCCCGTTGGCGCGTAGGGTGGGGGTATGAAGACGGATTTGACGGTTTGGGGATTGGCGCTTTCGATGTTTATGGCGTCGCTGGATACGAGTATTGCGAATGCCGGGTTGCCGGCGATTGCGGGGGCGTTTGGCGCTTTGTTTCCGGCGGCGCAGTGGGTGGTTTTGGCGTATTTGCTGGCGATTACTACGATTATCGTTGGCGCGGGGCGGGTGGGGGATCTGTTTGGGCGGCGGCGGGTTTTGTTGGCCGGGATTGGGCTATTTACAGCGGCTTCGGCGTTGTGTGGGATGGCTCCTTCGCTCGGGTTTTTGATTGGGGCGAGGGCGGTGCAGGGAGTGGGGGCGGCGGTGATGATGGCGTTGACTGTGTCGTTCGCGCCGGAGGGGCGGACGGGGCGGACGATGGGGGTGTTGGGAACGATGTCGGCGTTGGGGACGACGTTGGGACCGTCGTTGGGCGGGTTGTTGATGGCTGGGTTTGGGTGGCGCTCCATCTTCCTGGTGAATGTGCCTTTGGGGATTTTGAATCTTGGTTTGGCGGTCTGGGGCTTGCCGGTGGACCAGGGAGAGAGACGGGGGGCGCTGGATGTTCCGGGGATGGCGATGATGGGCGTGACTCTGGGGGCGTATGCGCTGGCGATGACGGGGGTGGGTGGGATGTGGTTATTGGGTTTGGCGGGTTTGGCGGGGATTTCGTTTGTTTGGGTGGAGCGGCGGGCGGCGGCTCCGTTGGTCGAGTTTGGGGCGATTCGGGCCCCCCGATTGTTGGGGATGAATGCGATGGTCTCGACGGTGATGATGTCGACGTTGGTGGTGGGTCCCTTCTACTTGACTCGGGGGTTGGGGTTGGCGGTGGGGATGGCGGGTTTGGCGATGTCGGTGGGGCCGTTGGTGGCGGCGTTGATGGGGATTCCGGCGGGTCGGTTGGTGGACCGGTGGGGGGCGGGGCGGGTGACGGTGGGCGGGTTGGCGGGAATGGTGGTGGGGTGCGCAACCTTGTGTTTGGGGTGGGGGTTGGCGGGGTATTTGATACCGATTGGGGTTTTGACGGCGAGTTATGCGTTGTTTCATGTGGCGAATAACTCGGCGGTGATGACGGGGTTGGCGGGGGATCGGCGGGGGGTGGTGGCGGGGTTGTTGAGCTTGTCGCGGAACTTGGGATTGATTACCGGGGCGTCGGTGATGGGGGCGGTGTTTGGGATGTGGGCGGATGTGGTGACGGCGGGGCCGGCGGAGGTTTTGCTGGGGATGCGAGCGGTGTTTGGGTTGGGGGCGGGATTGGCTTTGGGGGCGCTGGTGATGGCTCGTTCAGCGTCTGGCGGGGCGACGGACGAGGGCGAGGGCGGCGAGGCCGGCGGCGACGATTAGTGCGGTTGTGGGTTCGGGGACGCCGGTGGCGCCGGGCGTTCCGGAGAGGTTGAAGAGCGTGTCGGAGGTGGCGTCGGTGACGAAGTTTTGGTTGGCGGCGAGGGAATAGTAGGCGATGCCGTCCGGATAGGTTCCGGTGGTGTTGGCGCGGAGAATGTTGTTGAGACCGTCGGTATAGAAGAAGTACTGGGTGCTCGAGTTGATGGAGACTCCAGGGGCGAAGCTCCAGATGCCGCCGTTGATGGTAGCCGTGGAAGCCAGGTAGCCGGGGGTGGCGTTGGTGAGGGCGGCAGGGGTGCCGGTGTAGGCCTGGGTTAACAGATAGAGCGTTCCGTTGGCCGACGGGACATCATTGATGTCGTAGAGATTGAAGGTCAGGTTGGTCCAGGGGCCGCCGGTGGGGGTGGTGATGGACTGTCCGACGAAGATGGAATCCGTACTGGTGTTGACGCCGTTGTATTCGACGATGGTGGCGGAGAAGGCGGGGGTTAGGGCGAGGGCGAGGATGAGTAGGGAGCGCATGGCGTTCCTACCATAGTGTTCGCCGTTACGAATCCGTTTCAGTGAAGGCGTCGGCGTGGCGCTGGAGGATGGAGGGGAGGGTGGTTGAGAACGTTGAACGGGGCAGGACGATGTCGGCTCCGGCGGCTTGCGCTTCCTTCTTCAGGTCGACTTGCACGTGGGAGACGAAGCCGAGGAGGCTGATTTGTTTGGTTTCGGGTTGTTGCTTCAGGCGCTGGATGAGGTCGACGGCGTTGACGGCTTTCGTGTTGAGGTCGATGATCATGAGTGTGGGGAGCTCTTTGGCGAGCTCCCACACTTTGGATTCTTCCTTCACAAAGACAATCTCCAGGCCGGCGCGCTTGGCGGCGTCCATGATCTTGACGGTGAAAAAGAGGTCGTCAAGAACGGCTACTACTTTTTTGCTGACGGGCACTAGACTTCGGCTGTCTCCAGGGAGCTGGCGGTGAAGTAAGCGCAATCGGGGTGCTGGAAGACCAGGGCGCTGACGCTGGCTTCGGGCTCCATCATCATGCCTTCGGTGAGTTCGACACCGATTTCATTGGGGTTGATGAGCTTCCAGATGCCTTGCTGATCGTCCAGATTGGGGCAGGCGGGGTAGCCGAAGCTATAACGCTTGCCGCGGTAACGGCTGGTGAACCGCTCCTGCATGGTCATGTTGGGGGCGTCGGGGAAGCCCCAGTCTTCGCGGATTCTCCGGTGCAGCCATTCGGCCGCGCCTTCGGCGGTTTCGATGGCCAGGGCCTGGAGGGCGTGGGCTTTCAGGTATTCGCCCTTGGCTTTACATTCTTCCGAGCGTTCGCGGATGCCTTCGCCGGCGGTGACGACTAAGAGCGCGATATGGTCGCGGCGGCCGTCGTCGGCGACGGGGAGGATGTAATCGCTCAAGCAGAGGCCGTCTTCCTTCGGCTGGCGGCCGAATTGGAAGGTGTGGATGGGTTCGGTGCCCTGGTGGGCGAAGAGGTGAATGGCGTTACCGTGGCGCTCCACTTCGAAGAACTGCCATACGGCGCGTACCTTCATGAAGCTGGCGGCCCAGTGCTTCACTTCCTCCACCTGGTGGAAGAGTTCGAGCGCCTTGGGTTCGCGTTCGGCTAACAGCTTTTCAAAGTTCCCCTTGAAGCCGAGATGGCGTCCGAACAACATGAACGGGTTGATGTAGCTCCAGAGTTCGGCGAGCTGGGGGACGTCGCGCTTTTTGCGGTCGTAGTAGGGCGCGGGGGGAATGGGGAGGTCGATTTTGACCTTGGTGGAACGGTGTTCGGAGGTGTTGACGACTTCAACGGGCGCGGGGGCGGCTTCGGCGCCTTCGTGCCAGGTGGCCGAGGCCAGGGCAGTTTCGCGGGTAGCCGGGTCCGTGATTTCGTTCATGATGCGGAGGCCGGTCATGGCGTCCTTGCAATAAAACGTGGGGGCGGCGTAGGCCGGAGCGATGCGGGTTTTGCTGAACTTTTCGCTGAGGGCGGCGCCGCCGACCAGGAGAGGGACGTTGATGCCGGCGGTTTTGAAATCGTCGGCGGTGATGACCATTTGCTGGGTGCTCTTGACGAGCAGGCCGCTGAGGCCGATGGCGTCCGGCTTGTGTTCGCGGTAGGCCTGGATGAGGGTTTCCGGGAGGATCTTAATGCCGAGATTGACGACGGTGTAGCCGTTGTTGGCGAGGATGATTTCGACCAGGTTCTTGCCGATGTCGTGGACGTCGCCTTTGACGGTGGCGAGGACGATCTTGCCGCGGGCGGCGGTATCGGCCTTCTCCATGAACTGTTCGAGGTGGGCGACGCCGGTTTTCATGGCTTCGGCCGATTGAAGTACTTCTGCAACAATCAGCTCGTTGTTGTTGAAAAGACGGCCTACTTCGGACATGCCGGCCATGAGCGGGCCGTTGATGATGTCGAGCGGGTTGGCGCCTTCGGCGCGTTTGCGATCGAGGTCCTCGACGAGGCCGTCCTTCGAACCCTGGATGATGTAGCTGGCTAGGCGTTCGTCGAGCGGGAGGTCGGCTGCCTTGGCTTTGACCTTGGGCGCGGCTTTGCGGAAGTGGTCCGTGATGGCGGCGATGTGGAACTGATTGACGGCGGCGCGCTGTTCTTTGGGCTGTTGGCGCCAATCGTCGGGGACGTTTTGGAGGAGTTCGAACTGAGCGTGATCGGCCGGGACATCGATGGGGGGCGAGTTGAAGAGCAGGTGTTCGGCGAGGCGGCGTTCGTGTTCGGGGATGCCGGCGAAGCGTTCGAGCTTTTCGGCATTGACGATGGCGAGGTCGAGGCCGGCCTTGGTGCAGTAATAAAGGAAGACGGAGTTGACGATCTCGCGGGCGGAGGCGGGGAGGCCGAATGAGATGTTCGATACGCCGAGGACGGTTTTGACGTAGGGGATGTTGGCTTTGATGAGGCGGAGGGCTTCGATGGTTTCGACGGCGCCGCCGATGTAGTTTTCGTCGCCGGTGGCGCAGGGGAAGACGAGGGGGTCGATGATGATGTCTTCGGCGGGGATCTCGTACTTGGTGGTGAGGAGATCGACGGAGCGCTGGGCGACTTCGAGTTTCCGTTCGCGGGTGAAGGCCTGGGCCTGGATGGGGTCCTCATCGATAGTCCCGACGACGAGGGCGGCGCCGTAGGACTTGGCGATGGGGCACATTAGTTCGAACTTCTCTTCGCCGTCTTCGAGGTTGACGGAGTTGATGATGGACTTGCCCTGGCAGTATTTGAGCGACAGTTCGACGGCTTTGGGGTCCGTGGTGTCGATCATGATGGGGGTTTTGATCTTCTTGACCAGGAGGTTGTAGAACAGGGGAATGTCGTTGATTTCTTCGCGGTCGGAGGACTGGAGGCAGACGTCGATGACGTGGGCGCCGTTGCGGACCTGGCGGCGGGCGATGTCGGTGGCCTCTTCCCACTTCTCTTCGGCGATCATGTTTTTGAAGAGACGGGAGCCGATGACGTTGGTGCGTTCGCCGACGATGAGGGGGCGGTTGGAGTCTTCGGCTTCGACGAGATCGATGCCGGAGAAGTAGGTCCGGTGGGCGCGGGCCTTGTTGGCGCGGGGTTTCTTGCCGACCGCCATGTCGGCGATGGCCTTGATGTGGGCTGGGGTGGTGCCGCAGCAGCCGCCGACGATGTTGAGCCAGCCGTTATCGGCGAAGCGTTCGAGCTGGGAGGCGAGGGAGGTGGGGGTTTCGAGGTACTTCCCTTCCTCGTTCGGGAGGCCGGCGTTGGGGTAGCAAGAGATGCGGGTTTCGGCGATTTCATTGAGCGACCGGATGTGGTCGGTCATGAATTCGGGGCCGGTGGCGCAGTTGAGACCGATGGAGAGGAGGTCGGCGTGGGCGACGGAGGTGTAGAGGGCTTCGGCGGGTTGGCCGGCGAGCATGGTGCCCATCATTTCAATGGTGCCGGAGACCATGGTGGGGATGGGGTGGCCGAGGGCTTTGACGAGGCGTTCGCGGGCGCGGAGGGCGGCTTTGACGTTGAGGGTGTCCGGGCAGGTCTCTATTAATAAGATGTCGGCGCCGCCATCGATGAGGCCGCGGAACTGCTCGTAGTAGTTGTCGGTGAGTTCGTCAAAGGTGATGCCGCCGGTGAGGGCGATCATTTTTGTCGTCGGTCCGATGGAGGCGGCGACGAAGCGGGGCTTTTCTGCGGTGGAAAACTCGTCGGCGGCCTGGCGGGCGAGGCGACTGGCGGTGGCGCTGATCTCGTAAGCCTTTGATTCCAGTCCATATTCGGCCAGCACGACGGGCATGGAGCCGAACGTGTTGGTTTCAATGATGTCGGAGCCGGAGGTGAGGTAGTCCCGGTGGACTTTCAGGACGACATCCGGACGGGTGAGGACGAGGTTTTCGTTGCACCCTTCATATTGCGCGCCGCCAAAATCGTGGGCGTGCAGATTGCAGCGTTGCATCTCGGTACCCATGGCACCATCGAGTACGAGAATGCGAGACGCCAGGGCGTCGTATAAGGCCTCACGGCGGGATTTCGGATCAGACATTTACAGTCTGATTATCGCATGGGGCTTAGCTAGGAGGCCGAGATGTACTTCTTTACGACTTCAACGAGTTCCATTGTATGGACAGGTTTAGAGAGGAAATCGTCCATTCCGGCCTCCATACATTCATGGCGAACCTCGTAGGCGGTATTGGCGGTACACGCGACGATCGGGACGGCTTGGCCAGCCGGCAGTTTTCGGATGAGACGAGTACATTCCAGGCCGTCCATCTCCGGCATTTGGACATCCATTAATATGAGGTCGAACGGGGCGGCGTTGACGGCGCTGACGGCTTCGGCGCCGCTGGAGGCGATTCGGACGTCGTAACCCTTCCGTTCAAGTACGGTGCGCATGAAACGCTGAGCGACGTCGTTGTCCTCGACCAGGAGGATTTGCGGTCGAAGGGGCGGCGCGGCGCTTTGGCGAATTCCGGATTCGATACTCTGTTCCGGGACGCGGAGAGGAAGGGTTACGGTGAGCAGTGTACCTGCGCCTCGAACGACCTCGGCTTCCAATTGGCCGCCCATGGCCCGCACCAATTGGAACGCCAGGGGCAGGCCTAATTCCAAGCGGGCATGGCTGTAGCCGTCGGTTTCCGGCGGGGCGAAAAGCTGGTTGAGCTTCGCAGGCGGCAGTTCGGGGCCATTGTCGCCGATGCTGATGGTAAGGATTAGCTTTCGCTCCGGTTGCATGCAAAAGCTGGAGGCGGCAACGGTGATTTCGTCCTGGATACAGCTGTTGATGGCATGGGAAAGAAGGATGCTGATGACCTGGCGGAGGCGGACGGCATCGCCGACGAC
This sequence comes from Acidobacteriota bacterium, assembly GCA_947470805.1. GTDB lineage: Bacteria > Acidobacteriota > Terriglobia > Bryobacterales > Bryobacteraceae. The sequence goes on from CANIVU010000006.1 coordinate 75,471, forward strand.
GACTTCCGGGGAGTTCGGCTCGGAGGGTTCGGCGAGGAGTTGGATCAGGATGCTGCGGCCTTCGGCGCGGGTTTGCATGATGCCGACCGAGGCGCGGATGACTTCGTGGAGATGGAACGCCGATTCGGAGAGTTGCAACTGCCCGGCCATGACGGAGGCGTATTCGAGGGCGTTGCTGAGCGATTCCAGCAGACTTTCGGCGCACATGCGCGTGGATTGGACGTATTCCCGCTGTTCGGCGCTGAGAGATGATTCCAATAGAAGGTCGGACATGCCCAGAATTCCGGTCAACGGCGTGCGGATTTCGTGATTGAGGGCGGCGAGCATGCGGGTATGCGCCCGCTGAATGTCCTGCATGGATAGAGAAGGCGATGCGGACGCATCCGGATTGGGTGGCGGCAAAGAGGGCGAATGGACAGAAACGTCTAACACCGGATACTCCTTCCTTCTTCATCGGCTATTGTTCGGCGAAAGATTAGCTCAATCTTGGAAACTCATATGGTGGACGATAACGGCATCGTTGACATATCTCATTGAATCCGCTATAGTTTCCAAGTAACTTTGCGCTCCTCCTTCTTGCGGTGGAGCGAATTTTTTGCGGCCGGCAGCGGGGTCTAGTGTTCCACGGGATTGAATGAAGGTCCCAATGCCGTGCACGGAGAACAGGCAATGGGAAACAATCCCGAATTTCCGACCCCGGATGAAGTAGTTCCCGCAACCGCGGGCCGCCCGGGCGGTCACGCGACAGCTAGCGAGCACGGCAGACCGGGAATACCAGGCCCGCCCGCACCTGAAGATGCGGACACTCCACAAGATGATTATTTCTCCGAAGAAATGATGTCGGAGGAGATGCTGGACGACTACAGCCACTTTGCGCCACCGGCGGAAGGGGAGGTGCTGCAGGGTTACGTCCTGAAAGTTACGGCGAACGATGTCATCGTCGACTTCGGCTACAAATCCGAAGGCGTCGTGCCGATTGCCCAGATACCGGTCGTCGACGGCAAACCTGCGGTGAACCCTGGCGACACCATTGAAGTGATGGTGGAAAAGGGTGGCACGCTGACGCCGGAGGGCTACGTCCCGCTTTCGCACCGGAAGGCGCAGAACACGAAGTCGTGGGATACCCTGGAGCAGGCGTTCCGGGACAACCTGTTGGTGAGCGGCCACATTACGGGGCGCACCAAGGGCGGGTTGATGGTGGACGTGGGCGTGGAAGCGTTCATGCCGGGTTCGCAGGTGGACGTGCGGCCGGTCTACAACCTGGATTCGCTGGTGGGCCAGCACATCCCTGTTCGCATATTGAAATTGAACCGGCGGCGGGGCAACGTGGTTGTCAGCCGGAAGGCCGCGCTCGAAACGGAGACGACCGACCGTAAGTCGGCGTTGCTGGAAACGGTGGCGGAGGGGTCGATTATTCAGGGGCTGGTGAAGAACCTGACCGATTACGGCGCCTTTATCGATCTGGGCGGCATTGACGGCCTGCTGCATGTTAGCGATATGAGTTACGGGCGCGTGACGCATCCGTCGGAGTTAGTGCAGGTCGGCCAGGAGTTATCGCTGCGGGTTCTGAAGTTCGATAAGGACAAGGAACGCATCTCGCTGGGCATGAAACAGATGGCGCCGGATCCGTGGGAGTCGGTGCACGATCGGTATCAAATTGGCGGGAAGGTTATTGGCCGCGTGGTTTCGATCACCGATTACGGCTCGTTCGTGGAATTGGAAGCCGGTGTCGAGGGGCTGATTCATATTTCCGAGATGACCTGGTCGCGGCGGATGAAGCATCCGTCGAAGGTTGTTAAAGTCGGCGATACGGTGGAAAGCGTCATTCTGGATATCAAGCCGCGGGATCGCCGGGTTTCGCTCGGGATTAAGCAGTTGGAAGACGATCCGTGGACGACGGTGGAATCCCGATATTCGGTGGGCAGTGTTGTTGAGGGCCGGGTTCGCAAGCTGTCCGAGTTTGGGGCTTTCATCGAAATCGAAGAGGGCATCGACGGTTTGGTGCACGTCTCCGATCTCTCCTGGACGAAGCACATCAAGCATCCTTCGGAAGTTCTGAAAAAGGGCCAGGTTGTGCAGGCGGTGATTCTGAACATCGACGCGCCGACACGGCGGTTGTCGCTGGGCGTGAAGCAGTTGCAGCCTGACCAGTGGGAATCCTTCTTCGCCACGCATCAGATTGGCGATGTGGTTCGCGGACGGGTCTGCCGTTCGGCCACCTTCGGCGTGTTTGTGGAAGTGGCGCCGGGCGTGGAGGCGTTGTGCCATTCGTCGGAAATCGTCGGCGGCACCGGCAAGGATAAGACGGCAATTCCGGTGGGCGAAGAGCATTCGTTCAAGGTAATCCGGCTGAACGCAGCCGAAAAGAAGATAGGATTGAGTTATAAGGCTGCGATCGTTGACGAAGAGCGGCAGCGGATGGCGGAGTACCAGAAGCAGGCGGCGGCAGTAGCGACGGCGACGGAAGAAGCCGCGCGCGGCGCCAATCCGGTAGCTGAAGAATCTGCGATCGAAGTGACCGAGGACGCCGGCGCGGCGCCTACGCCCGAAGTGGGCGAGTAAGGAACGGGAGAGGAATGGGCATGACAAAGGCTGATCTGATCGAAGAGGTCTCCAAGGTAACCGAAATGACTCGGAAGGATTCCGAAGTTATCGTTGAGGCAATCTTTGACAGCGTTGTCCGGAGTTTGCGAGAGGGCGACAAGATCGAGATCCGCGGGTTCGGCAGCTTCCGCACGCGGCAGCGTCAGCCGCGAGTCGGGCGTAATCCGAAGACGGGTACGCGAGTGGAAGTTCCGGCCAAGCGCATTCCCTTCTTCAAACCGAGCAAGGAACTGAAGGATCTTGTGAATGGCGGCGTGGATACCGGCTTCGACGACGAAGACGGCGACGACGGCGAGTAGACCTAGTTCCCTTCCCGTATGGACCACATCTGGAGTCCTTGGCGATATCAATATGTAACGAAAGCCGCCCCCACGGGCGGCTGCGTTTTTTGCGCGAAGGTTGCGGCCGACAATGATGCCGAGGCGCTCATTGTGCATCGGGCGGCCCATAACTTCGTCGTCCTGAATTTGTACCCGTATACGAACGGCCATGTAATGGTCGTGCCATACGATCACGTGGATTCGCTGGCGGCGGCTCCGCCCGCGACCGCGATGGAGATGATGGAATTGGCGCGGCGGACGGAGAGCGTTCTCCGGTCTCTCTACAATCCGGCGGGGATTAATATCGGGATGAATCTGGGCGCTTGCGCGGGTGCCGGTGTGGCGGGGCACATTCACATGCACTTACTGCCGCGATGGCCGGGCGACGCGAACTTTATGTCGGTGATCGGCGAAACGCGCGTGCATATTGAAGACCTCTCTATCACGTGGGAACGGATGAGGCAGGCGTTCGCGACTTAGCGCTTCCTGGCGGGCTTGCAGGCGCCGCGGGCCAACTCACCTTCGGCGGCGATGAACCCGAAGGCAGACCAGTTTTCTCCGCTGACGGCGCGCTCCCACGCGGCGCAGGCGTGTTCCTTTCGCCCTGCCAACCAATGCCACACTCCCACGCCATAGCTGATGGTGGCAACTGAGTTCGCCTCGGGAGCAGCGGCCAGCGCGTCGGCCTCCGTGCGGAGCCCTTTGTAGAGCAGCAGCGTGCGGTAGTAGGACTGATTGTCGGTCACCTTCATCGAATCGGTAATTGTCGCCAACAGTTTCTCCGCCTCTTCCGGCTTCCCGGCGCGGCGAGTGGCGCGCCATGCCCATTCGGTGATGGCGACGCGGGCGTTATCGTCCAGTGCTTGGCACGGGCGCCAGTCGACGGGCATTCCGCGCATGAACTGTGGCTTGGGTTGTGCCGCCATGGCGAGGCAACGTTGATACTCGCGGGCGGCGTGGTTGTAATCGCCGCGCAGATAGTAAGCCAGCCCTAAGTGGTAGCTGACGTCGAAACTAACAGGGGCGATTTCTGCGGCGCGCTTCAGGTCGGCGATGGCGAAATCAAACTTGCGAGTGGAAATAAAGCGATGGCCCCGATAGCGAGGAAAGCGAACGTCGCCGGGATATTCATCCATGCCGCGGGTGTAGAGGGGCAGCGATTCGGAGAATCGGAGAACGGCATCGCGGGCGCGGGCTGCAGCCAGCAGAAGGTCGGCGGATGCGGGCTCTTTCGCCAGGGCGAGATCGGCGGCGGCGATGGTGTGTTCGGGATCGGGCCGGGCCGAGAACGCTTTGCCACCGGGGCTAAAGGCTTCCGGCGTCTGTGCCCAAATGGCGGGGAGCGCGATGAACACGATCACCCGGGGAGAGAGGCGCATAGGTACTCAATCTTAACGCCGATAGGGAGAGCTTAGATAGCGGCGGGCTTCCCGGGCGGCGTCGCTGTCGGGAGCGCCATCGATAGCCTGGCGATAAGCGCGTAGCGCCTCCTGGCGTCGACCCAACATGTCGTAACACTGGCCCATGCGGAGCCACGCATTCATGAGGGTATTCAGTCCGGATTCGGTGCCGGCTGCGGTCACTTTTTGCAGGTCCGGGAGCGCGGCGGAGTACTCCCGATACCAGAACAGCAGGTTGCCGCGGGAGTAGAATATTTTGCCTCCGGGGAGGTGCTTGTAACCGGTGGCTCCGTTGGCGCGGAGGTCCTCCATCGTTTTCAGGATAGCTAGCGCTTCAGCCTTCTTCCCCATGTCCGCATACATCTGCACGATCTCTAATCGGTATAAGTAGTGCCGGGGAAACATTTCAATTAACTTATTCAATAGCGGCACGGCTTTTTCGGCATGGCGCTCCCTCCGGTAGGCAACAGCGAGCAGCACCATGGCTTCCACCCGCGCGCGCTGGCCCTCGGCCGCCACACGCTCCACGGTGCGCAACCCACCGTCCCGGTCGCCACGAAAACCAATCAGAAACCCCAGCATTTTCCACGTAAACGGAAGAGAACCGACGATGTAGTCATGCACGCCGCCCACCATCATGGCATCCACGAAATCGGGCTTAATCTGCAGGGCTTGCTGGTGCAGCTTGCGGGATTGCGTGAACTCTTTGAGCGAATCACGCCATAACTTCCGAATGAGAAAATTATAGTTGGCGCGCAGCCCGTGGGCAACGCCCAGGGCATAGAGTGCTTCGGTATCCTGCGGGTTACTCGCAAGGCGCGCCTCGCTTAGCGCAATCGCCTTTAGGATCGCGTCATCGAACCGCTTCTGCTCCACTTCGGCGGGGATGATCTTCGCCTTGGCCAGGAAGAAGTTGTTCCCACTGACCAGTTCGCTTTCCAGCGCACCGGCGTTGAACATTTCGCGGTAGAGCAGAGCCTCGGCCAGATGGGTATAGGAAAAGGGATCGTTCGGCTGCTGCCTGATCTCCCGCGTGAACTCAGCAATGGCTGGTTCGTACTCCAGGTTGTAGAAGTGGTCGAAGCCTTTGCTGAGTCCCGGCGGCGCTGCGGCGAGTTGGGCGGCCAGTGCGGCCAGCAGCAGGATTAGAGGCATTCGTTCTTCAATTGTAATTGGCCGAGAGCCCATTGGGCGTGGGAGGCGATGATCGGGTCGGGATTGCGGGCGAGTGCCGTGAGCGGTTCAATGTAGGCGGGAATGGCGGCGTTGCCCATGGCGATGGCGACGTTGCGCAAAAAGCCCTGGTAGCGGGTGCGTTCAACCGGCGATCCGCGGAACAGCGCTCGGAAAGAGTCCGGCGTTAGCGCGGCGAGTTCCGCGAGCGGCGGCGCATGCCAGCGCGGTTGCCACGGGGCGTCCGCAGTGATGGCGGCGCGGCGGTTCCAGGGGCAGACATCCTGGCAAATATCGCAGCCGAAGACGTGGTGGCCGATGGCGGTGCGTTGGGCTTCCGGCACTTCGCCCTTCAATTCAATGTTCAGGTAGGCGATGCAGAGGCGGGCGTCCAGTTGCCACTCCGGTTGGTGGTGGCCGGTGGGCACGATGGCCTCCGTAGGACAGGCATCGATGCAGCGGCGGCAGGTGCCGCAGCGATCGGGGGGAGGGGTGTCGGGTGCGAAATCGAGCGATAGCAGCAACTCTCCCAGGAAGAACCAGGAACCCTTCTCCTGATTGATGAGGCAGGTGTTCTTGCCCATCCATCCCAGGCCCGCTGCCCGCGCCAACGGGCGCTCGAGTAGCGGCGCGGTGTCGATACAGATCTTCGTCTCGCAAGGCGCTATCGATTGCAATTGCCGGTTCACCGCCTCTAGTCTGGCCCGCATGACATCGTGGTAATCGTCGCCCCACGCATAGCGGCTAATCCAGCCGAGCGTCACGTCGTCGAATGCCGTGGAGTAAGGAATCGGGGCATTGTAAAGCTGGCCGACGACCAGCACACTGCGGACCGACTCCATGATATGCCGAGGATCGCGGCGCTTTTCGGCGCGGTGATCCGTCAAATAGCCCATCTTTCCCGCCATACCGCTGGCGGCCCAGCCCAGGTAATGATCGGCCTCCGGCATCGCCCCAGCCGCGGCGATGCCGGCCAGTTCAAATCCAGCGGAAAGCGCCATTGCTTTTAGCTGCTCCGCGGTTACCCGATTCTGTTCGCCACCGGCCACTTCTACTATCGTAGACAGGCTCCGAAAACTTTGGTCCCTAATTCCGCGCGCTTACGCCTAGTCCGATATGTTCGAACGAAAAAAGTATTTCCTGATTCCTGAGTACGCCGCCGCAAACAAGACCGGCCAATTGGCCCCGCAACAGCGTACCGGGTTTCTGTGGGACCTCATTGTGCTGGGGATTGGGGTCCTCATGCTGGCGGGTACCGCGGTGGTTATCTTCGTCATGGGCAAGAGCGTTTTCCTCGGGTGCATCATGCTATTCGGCGCGGCGCTCGTCGGGATGGCCATGCAGGAGCCCTGGCAGATCTACCGTACGCCGGAACCGACCATCGTCTCCTACTCCGGTCAAATCCGCCCCATTCCCAACACCAACGTGCGCAAAGGCGGCTTCGTCAACGTGGGGGAAAAGCGCGTCTACCTTTCCAGGAAGCAGCTGCGGGAGATCTATTTTGGCAAAAGCTACGAGGTGTTCGTGATTACCCCGCAAAACACGGCTGTCTCCGCCATCGATCTGCACGCATGACCTCCATCAATCTACTCGCAATCGGCATGGTCGTACTCGGCGCCGGGTCCGTGCACTTAACGACGTGGCTCGCTGGTTGGCGCGCCAGTGCCTACACCTCCATCGCGTGCGGCGTCATGCTGATCTTGCTGGACATCGCGTGGCGGTCGCGCCACGCCACAACGGAGCCCAAGCGGCGTTGGTTGAGTGCAGAATGCGGCGGTGCCATCAGCATCTTTCCCGTATGGGGTATCGGAGTGTTCGGCATCCTTTATGGCGTACTTGCCCGCGCGGGCTACCAGCTTTGAATCTCTACGCCGCGCGCCACCATCTCCGCCAATAACTGCACAACAGCGGGCGATTGCTCCGTTGCGACGGCGACGATCACGGCCCATCCCAGATCCTCCCGAAACGCCTTGTTGCGAATCGTCCAACCTGGAATTTGGGCGACGCCGCCAATCTGAATCACAGACCACTGGCGCACCAGCGCATGGGCCATGTCGCGATCCGGCCGCATGCCATCGACAATGAAATGGTTGTCCCCGTGGACCAGGATTCCCAGGTTCTCGTTCATAGTTCCAGCCGCGGATCGTGAACGGGATAACCGATGGCAAAGTGGTATACGACCTGGCCCGTTTCTAAATCCAGATACTCACGCACCCGGTCATCAAAGAATGCGCCAATGCCCGTGGCGCGCAGGCCTAACGCCTCGGCGGCTAGATACAGACGGTGTCCAACAGCGCCCGCCTCCATGTGGGCATACCGATATCCCCGTTCCCCGGACCGCGCCGTGGCACCTTCCAGATCGGCCACCATCGACAGCGCGATACAGGCGTTACCCGCCAGATTCTGGCCCAGACTCAGCCCAGCTGCCACCACGCGTTGATCGCCGGATTTCAGGCGCTCCAACGTATCGGAATGCCGATACAAGCCCGGCTCCAAACCGCTCACGCGATGCACGTAAATGTAGATCGTCAACAGCGGCTCCCGGGTGACCGATAACAACGCCAGCAACTGCGCCATCGTGATCTCCGCGCTTCCGCCAACGAAATCCAGCGCCGAGCGCCGGGACCGGGCAACCTCCCCAAATGTTCGCCCGCCCAGTGCGGAGGCAGTGAACGCGGAGTCCGGCCTCTCCCAGGGTTCAAGATTCAAGGACGTCGCGGCGTGAATATCGGGAATCCAATCCGGCATCAACACGTGCTCCGAAAGCCGATTGGGGCTACCGGCCGGCACCGTGGGCACCGTTGGTTCGCTGGCGCCGAGAGGTATCGGGCCCCCTTCGATCGTGAGAATCAGCATCGGCCATTCGTCCCCGGCCAAGCCAAGCCGCGCCGCCAACGCTACGTCGTCGAAGGAGCCAGTGGCCGTGCAGCGGCAGCCCATGGCCCGCGCCGCCAACCCCACCGCCTGCCACGCATGGCCGATATCCAGCAGGCAATAACGATAGGCTCGATCACGATACTTCCAAGCCTCACGCCAGGCAATGCTCGTCAGAATAATGACAAGGCTTCCATCGAATCCGAAATCGCCAACGGCGCGCTGCTCGGCCATATGTTGCGACGGCCGGTAGTGATAGAGCCCGTCCGCCCACCCGCTCACGCCGCGCGTAGCGAAATGAAATTCGGTAGGGTGCAGATTCCCCGACGATGGATTCACTCGCAACGAATAGGTACTGCCGGTTGCCGGGGCAATTTTCGTCGCACTGATGGCCGCCGAATAGAGGAACAGTTGGGAGAGGAACGCGGCGCCATCCACAGCCGTCGTCTCGCCGCCAGCCCCGCACAACACATCCCACGCGGCAATCGCCGGCACCGGTGGATCCGCTGGCAGATCCACCACCGGAACACCTTCGTAGTGCCGGAAAGGATTAGGCATATTTGCCCAATCCAACGCCCGTGCCGAACGGCGCAAGCGCTCCGGAGTGTGCTTTGTCGCCTCGTGATAGGCGCGCCAGTCGGTCGCCAATTTAGCCGTTGTCGGTACGGGCCGCGCTGCCGGTGCCACTTCCCGCGCGTCGTGCCGGGCCACCCGGTGCCGACACTTTCCCGTTCACCGAAATGCTGGCATTCGCCTTACTGGCCTCGCGTGCCGCTTCCACTTCTTCATGCGTCCGAACATCCGGTTCGGAAACCTTCACTTTGGCCGATGCCCGGGCCACTTGTCGTTTATGTTTCTTAGCTAACCGTTTGTCCACACCTCTACCCTACTCCCGCAGGTCGTAACAAAGCAAACGTGCCTGCTTATTCTGCAAGACGTCTTTCCCATGCTGCACAACATACAGCAATCCCCGGCTCAACACCGGCAACGACCACGTCTCCCGCGCCGCGAACAACCACGCCCGCGAGCCCTCCTTGAAACCACCAGGATTCAAATCCATCCACATCAAATGCCCGAATTCCCCCAGCACCAGAAACCGCCCATCCACGTGCAGCAAATTGCCCCGATAGAGGCTCATCATCTGCTCCCGTTGCTGCCCACCGGCCTGAAATGTCTCTTTCCACTCCAGGCTCGTTCGCCACGCTACCTTGCCCGTCTTTACTTCCACGCACGCCAAAGAAGCATCGGGCTCATTGCGTCCGTCGAAACCATACAAATACCCGTCCTTGTGGATCGGCGTATTGAAGTGCAGTCCGAACTCCGGCGTCGTCCACAGCACCTTATGCTTGAAATCCGGAGTGATCTCTAACATCGTTCCGCCCGTCTTGTAACTGGCGGAGACAAATACGTAGTTACCCATGATCACAGGGCAGGACGCATTCACCGATTCATAACTCTTGCTTCGCCACGGATAAGTGAAATCCACCGCGCCCGTCGCCGGGTCCAACATGATCAGCCCGCCCGTTGGCGGTTGGCTCTCCCCGCCGGCAAAAACAAACACCCGCCGCTTCCCGTGCACCACGGCCGGAATCGGCGATGCATAACTCCCGCCCCACTCGTTCCCGGCCCCCCACCGCATCTGCCCGGTCAACTTGTCCAACCCAATCACGCACGGGCCACCCGGCGCGCCCACGTTCACAATCAGCAGATCCCCTTCCACCAGCGGCGTCGACGCCACCCCGAAAAAGTCCTGCGGCACTTTAAACTCATCCCGCAACTGCCGCCGCCACAGCACCTGGCCCGACGGCAAATGCAAACAGTGCAGCACCCCTTCCGCCCCCACCACATACACCCGCTCGCCATCGATCACCGGGCTCGACCGCGGCCCGTTGTTATACCCGTAGCGGTCCTCGAATGACGTCTGGTAGTTATGCTTCCAATACCGCTCGCCCGTCTCCGGATGCAGACATTCCACCGTCTCCTGATTCCCGCGCCGGTGCAGGAATACTAACTTATCCCCGGCAATCGCCGGCGAGGCGTAACCAGTGCCTTTGGCCATCTCCCACACCAGAGGCGGCCCGCTTGCCGGGAACTTCTTGCTCAGCCGCGTTTCGCGCGAAACGCCATTGTGTTGCGGGCCCAGGAATGAAGTCCAATCCTCCGTCACCGCCCCTTTCGCCAACGCCCCCGGCTTCTTGTGCTTCACGGCATCGGGATTCGCCTGCGCCGGGGCCTTGACGCCATTGGGCGCATTGACCTTGGGCGGCGCCGGATCGGTGTACTTTTTCTGGCCCAGTGCGGACAGTGAAGAGAAGAGCAGCGTGCGTCGTTTCATGTAGCGGCGGAACCTATTCTCTCATTACACTGGCAGCAGTTCCATGCGACCCCTTTCGCTCCTCCTCCTCGCCCTGCCCCTCATCGCCCAGGACCCCGCTCGCACCCTCGCCGAGCTTCTCTCGCTCCTCAAACCCTCGCGCGTCCCCGCCGATGGCCGGCTCAACCCGACCGACAAAACCTGGGAAGATTGGGTCCGCCGAACCGGTGAACGGCCGCCCGATTTTGACAAACTCCCCTCCACCCCCGGACTGCCAGACGCCCTCGCCGGCGTTACCACGCCAGCCCAATGGCCCGCCCGCAAACAACAACTCCGCCGCGACGTCCAACACTGGATCTTCGGCCAATTTCCGCCCACGCCAACCAACCTCCGCGCCGTCGTCACCGCCAACCGCCGAGACGGCGCCGTCACGGTCCGCGAAGTGCGCCTGGAGTTCGGCCCGGACCACCGCGCCACCCTCCGCGTTGAACTCATCATCCCCGACGGCCCCGGCCCCTTCCCCGTCTTCCTCACGAACCACGCTGCCAACCGCCCCTGGGTCTACACTGCCGTCCGGCGCGGCTATATCGCAGCCATCTATCACGCCACCGACCCCCGTTACGCCAACGGCGACGACTCCGACGCCTGGCTCGACGTCTATCCCGGCATCGATTTCCCCGTCCTCGCACGCTGGGCGTGGGCCGCCTCGCGCACCGTCGATTACCTCATCACGCTCCCCGAAGTCGACAAAGCCAAGATCGGCACCACCGGCCATTCGCGCAACGGCAAGAGCGCCCTCCTCGCCGCTGCCATGGACGACCGCATCGCCGCCGTCGTGCCCTCCAGCGGCAACAGCGGCGAATCCGACCCCTGGCGCTTCACCACCGAGCCCTTTGCCAACGAAAGCATCGAACTGCTCACCGGCGGCCAGTCCCACTGGTTCCACCCACGCCTCCGCTTCTTCTCCGGCCGCGAAGATAAACTGCCCGTCGATCAGAATACGCTCCTCTCCCTCGTCGCCCCGCGAGGCCTGATGCTCTACACCGGCTACGCCGAGTCGGCCTCGAATCCCGTCGGCTTCGAACAGGCCTACCGCGACGCGCTCCGCGTCTACAGATTCCTGGGCCGCGAACAAAACATCTGGCTGCATCTGCGAATCGGCGAACACGGCACCAATGCCGAAGACATCGAAATCTTCTGCGATTTCTTCGATTCCGTCTTCGGCCGGCGCCCGCGTCAGAAGCTCGAAACCTGGGCCCACGGCTACACCTTCGATGCCTGGAAGAAGCTCTCGAAAGAAACCATCGATCCGCTCCGCCCGCCCGTAACCGCGGACCCGAAATTGCAGATCGAATGGGCTCTCGGCACCGAACCGCCCGGCGCGCCGAATAGGCAGTTACGCCACGCGCCGCTCGAAGTATCGATGGCCGATAACGCCCTCGCCGCCCAATTCAAACGGCCCGCCACAGATGCCGCCACGCGCGACCGCATCGCTAAGGAAGGCATGGCCTGGCGCGAAGTCCCCATCGGCGATGGCATCGTTGGCGACCTCTTCTACCCCGCCAATCACAAGGCCGGCAAGCTCCCCGTTGTCATCTGGCTGCACGGCTACAGCTACCAATACGGCTGGTCCATCCAGTCCCCCTGGCTGACGAATATCAACGACCTCCGGCTCGATCAACGCCTCTCGCTCCCCGCCCTCGTCAAGCGCGGCTTCGCCGTTCTCGTCTTCGATCAAATCGGCTTCGGCACGCGCGTCCTCGATGCCCGCGAATTCTACACCCGCTACCCGCGCTGGTCGCTGATGGGCAAGATGGTGGCCGACACGCGCGCCGCCATCGATACCTGCACGCAAATCGATATTCTCGACCCGCAGCGCATCTCCCTCGGCGGCTACTCGCTCGGCGCCAAAGTCGGCCTGCTCACGATGGCGCTCGACCCACGTGTCCACTCTCTCGCCGCCGTAGCCGGCTTCGATCCGCTCCGCCGCGATACGAAAGATAAAGGCGTCGAAGGCGTCCGCCACTACTCACATATCCACGGCTTAATGCCGCGCCTTGGCTTCTTCGAAGGCCACGAAGCCAGCCTCCCATTCGACTTCGACGCCGCGCTGAAACTCGCCGCACCGCGCCCCGTCCTGCTCATCGCGCCGACGCTCGACCGCTACGCTCGCGCCGCCGACGTCGCCGCCACCGTCAACGCCGTCACCTACCCGGCGCTGCAACTCGAAACCCCGCTCGACTTCAACCGCTTCCACCGCCCCACCCAGCAGCGAGTCGTTGACTGGTTCGCCGAACGCGGCCGCTAACTCGGTGTATGCTCAACGAAGTATGCTCCGCCTGCTACTCCTCCTAACCGCCACGCTAACAGCCCAGGACTGGCGCCCCGTCACCGGTTGGCAGGAAACGAACTTCACCGGCCACGGCCCGGCCCGCTTCGAAAAAGACGTCATCTACCTCGACCTCGGCGCCCCCATGACCGGGGTCACCCGCGCCGCCGATTTTCCCAAAACCAACTACGAAATCCGCTATGAAGCCGCCCGGCTGCATGGGGGCGACTTCTTCGCCAGCCTGACGTTCCCCGTCGGCGACTCGCACTGCACCTGGGTCACCGGCGGCTGGGGTGGCGACATCGTCGGCCTCTCTAACATCGATGGCTGGGACGCCTCCGACAACGAAACCCGCAGCTATTTCACCTTTGAAACCGGCCGCTGGTACGCCTTCCGCATCCAAGTCACCCCGGCCACGATCCGCGTCTGGATCGACGAGCAATCGGTCGTCAACGTCCCCATCGCCGGCCGCAAAATCGACCTCCGTCGCGGGGAAATGAACCTCTCCACGCCGCTCGGTTTCGCCAGTTACAACACAGCGGGCGGTATCCGAAAAGTCGAATACCGCCCAATGGCCAAATCAAACTGAAAAAACTACCGGGACTTAACCTTCGTCCAACTCCGCGACGCCGCCGAAGCCAGCACCGCATCCGTCACATCGTCCGTCGCCAAGCCCTCCCGGAACGTCGGCGCCGCGGCCTTTCCGCCGCCCACCGCCGTCAGGAAATCGGCTACCTGATGCACGAAGGTGTGTTCGTAGCCGATCTGCAAACCGGGCACCCACCAGTTGGCCATATAGGGGTGTTCCCGATCCGTAATATGGATGCTCTTCCAGCCGCGTAACTTACCTTCGTCTTTGTGATCGAAGTACTGCAAGCGGTGTAAGTCGTGTAAGTCCCACATGATCGAAGCATTTTCGCCGTTGATCTCCAACGTGTACAGCGCCTTGTGCCCGCGCGCATACCGCGTCGCCTCGAACGTCGCCAGCGAACCGTTGTTGAACTTCGCCAGGAACAGGCTCGCGTCGTCGATGCCAACCGGCTCCACTTCGCCTGTCAGGCTGTGTTTACGGGCCTTGATGAAGGTCTCCGTCATTGCCGACACTTCATCAATGCCGCCGTTCAACCACATCGCGGTATCAATGCAGTGTGCCAGCAAGTCGCCGGTCACGCCGCTGCCGGCCACCTTTACGTCCAGCCGCCACAGGCCTTCCCCGCCCTGCGGCAGGTCGCTCGAAATGGTCCAGTCCTGGAGGAACTTCGCGCGGTAATGGAAGATGCGGCCCAGCCGTCCTTCGTCAATCAATTGCTTGGCTAACGTAACTGCCGGGACGCGCCGGTAGTTATACCAAACCATGTTCGGCACGCCGGCTTTTTCCACCGCGTCCACAATGGCTTCGGACTCGGCGCCATTCCGCCCCAGCGGCTTTTCGCACATCACCATCTTGCCCGCTTTGGCGGCGGCAATGGCGATCTCGGCGTGCGTGTCGTTCGGGCTCGCAATATCGATCAGATCGATATCCGGCGACTCGACAACCTTTCGCCAATCAGTCTCCACGTTGGCGTAACCCCACTTGGTGGCGAACTCCTTGGCGCGCTCGGCATTCCGTGCGCACACCGTCTGCAACACCGGCTGATACGGCACGTCAAAGAAATTGGTCACCTTCCGGAACGCATTGGAATGCGTGCGTCCCATGAAGCCATAGCCAATCAAACCTACCCGAAGATTCTTCATAACTTAGTTCCACCCGTGCGCGTCGCGCACCGAAATCATGGCCTGCAAAACTTCGTTCCAGGTCTGCTGGTTCAACATCACATCGTTCGAGAACATGCACCCGTCCCAGCAGATATGCTGCACGGCGCGCGTCAGGTTCCCGCCGTCGTCGCGCAGCCACGCGCCCGAATCGCGCACGATGTCCAAGCGGCCATTGGGATCAAACGGCTGGCAGTGCCGACCCGTTTTGTCGTGCGATCCCGAACCCTTCACAGTGCCATCGTTCTGCGCCACGTGGAAGTCAATCATCCAAGGCCGCAACGCGCGCGCCATCGTTTTGTAAGCCTCGCCCAGCGCTACCGTGTCGTTCCAGTCAAAGTTCTCCGGCAGCAACGCGTCTTCCGGCGCGTTGTAGCCCATCGTGAACAACATAGTGTGCGCCATATCGGCCTGGAAGCCCAATGTATCCGGGCGTCCCACCATCTCCAACAACTTCACGTTCTGCCGCCAGCTGTGCATGCCGGCCCAGCAGATTTCGCCTTCGGCCGCCAGCCGTTCTCCGTATTCCTCGGCAATATTGCACGCCTTGGTGAACGTGTCGGCAATACGCCGCGTCCCGGCTTCCGGATCGGCCAACCAGTCGTGCGGCCCGGTGGCGGAATCAATGCGCACCACCCCATACTTCCGCACGCCCAGATCCTTCAACTTCTTGCCAATACGACACGCCTTGCGGACCTGCGTCAGGAACTTCGCCTGCTCCTCGTCGTCGCCCATCGCCGATCCGCCGCCGGTCGGCCCCCACACCGGGGCCACCATCGAACCCACGCGCAACCCGCGCCCGCCGATGTCGTCGGCCAGCTTCTTCAGGTCGTCATCGGACGAGTCGATATCGGTGTGCGGCAGACAAAGGAACAGGTCCACGCCGTCAAACTTCACGCCGTTTACCGACGCCCCACACGTCAAATCCAACATCGTTTCCAGCGAAATCGGCGGCTCCGAATCGGGACCTTTGCCCACCAATCCAGGCCACATCGCATTATGCAGCGCGGGAGACGCATTCTTTGTGCTCATCAGAAAATCCTCCGGGATAGCATACACCAACAGCGGTTTAGAAGAACGAGGCGATGGCCTTGCGCGTGTGCTCGATATCGGCGTCCGTATGCGCCGCCGATAGGAACGCCGCCTCAAACTGCGACGGCGGGAAGTACACGCCCTGCTCCAGCAAGTGATGGAAGAACTTGCCGAATAGCGCCGTATCGCTCGTCTTCGCCGTCTCGTAATCCACCACCGGCGTCTGCGTGAAGAACAGCGTAAACATCGAACCCACGCGGTTCACCGTGAACTCCGATGGCAGCCCTGCGCACAGCGCCGCGGCCTTTTCTTCCAACCGCGCATAGAGCCCCGTGTCCTTCCGGATATTGCGCAACATCGCCAACCCCGCGCTCACCGCCAGTGGATTGCCCGACAGCGTTCCCGCCTGGTACACATTCCCCACCGGCGCCACCTTGCGCATAATCTCCTTGCGTCCGCCGTACGCCCCAATCGGCAGCCCGCCACCGATCACCTTCCCAAAGGTCGACAGATCCGGCACCACGCCGAACAACGACTGCGCCCCGCCCGGCGCCACGCGGAAGCCAGTCATCACCTCGTCAAAAATCAACAAAGCCCCGTGTTTACGCGTCTCCGCCACCAGCGCGCCCAGGAACTCCGGCGTCGGCAGCACGCAACCCATGTTGCCCACCACAGGCTCCAGAATCACGCAGGCAATCTCGTCCCCGTGCGCGGCGAACGCCTGCTCCAACGCTTCCACATTGTTATAAGGCAGCGCCAGCGTCGTATCGGCAAACGCCTTCGGCACGCCAGCCGTGTCGGCAATGCCCAACGTCGCCATGCCGCTCCCGGCCTTCACCAGCAACGAGTCCACATGCCCGTGGTAGCAGCCTTCAAACTTGATCGTCAGGTCACGCCCGGTAAACCCACGCGCCACACGCAGAGCCGACATCGTCGCCTCGGTACCGGAGTTCACCAGCCGGATCATCTCCATCGACGGCACAGCGTCGCGGATCTCCTCGGCCAGCTCAATTTCCCGCTCCGTCGGCGCGCCAAAGCTCGTGCCAATCGTCAGCGCGTCCTCGATCGCCGCCAGAATCTCCGGATGCCGGTGGCCCAACAGCATCGGCCCCCACGATCCAATAAAGTCGATGTACTCATTCCCATCCACGTCCCACAGCCGGGCCCCGTTGGCCTTGGCCATGAACCGCGGCGTGCCGCCAACGCTGCGGAACGCGCGCACCGGAGAGTTCACTCCGCCCGGTACCAACTCCTGGCCGCGGGCAAGCAATGCTTCAGATCGAGCAGTATTCATTCGTTTCCTTCACTTACTATCCGGCGCAAAAACAAATTCACGCCAATCTCGGTCAGCGTCAGATGCAGCGTCGATTTAATCTGCTTCCGCAAATCATGATAAGGCATCGTGCCGGCAAACAACTCCTGCACAATCCCGTTCAGCCGCGTGCTCCGGCGCAAAAACTGAATCATGCGGTCCGTATTCGCGCCAAACAAATACCGGCCCAAAAACAACCGGCGCGCCAGCGTCGACGCATACGCCAGGTCATGAACAAACTCCCCCGTCACCGCTCCCGCGTACTCCGCCTCGCGCCCTTCGGCCGCCAGTGTCCCAGCCAACTCCCCCGATCGCATCGCGTAATAAATCCCCTCGCCCGTCACCGGATCCACTAGCCCACCCGCATCCCCCGCCGCAAGCCATCCATCCCCCGCTAACCGGTTCCCCCGCCAGGACGACGCCTCCAAAGACGGTAACATATGTCCATAAAAAGTCGCGCCCTCGCGCGAAATCCCACGCGATTCCATGTACCGTTCCAACCGCGCGCGCATCTCCGTTGCGGCCTCGCCCTTCCCGCAGATCCCCACCGACAAATGCCCTGCCCGCGGAAACACCCACAAATACCCTTCAAATCCCCCAAAAAACTCCAGATCAATATGCCCCTGCTCCCGCGGCACGTAGTAACCCAGCGCCGTCATCGTGTCGGCCGCCTGAAACGCCGTCCCCGTATCCCGCAGCGGATTCCGCGCCCCCGTCGCCACAATCACAAAGTCCGCCTTCACCTCGCCCGCCGCGGTCCGCACCGCCCACCGCTCCGCCTCTCGCCGCATTCCCAACACCCGCTCCCGCCGCAACTCCGCCCCCGCCCCCGCCGCCCGATCCAGCAGCAGTTGATTCAACTCCCGCCGAGAAAAAATCAACATCGGCTTATCCAACGTCAAACTCACCGCACCGGCTCCAGGCGAATGCAGACAAGTTCGAGTCACCCGCCGGACTGAGCCACTTTTCTCCAAAAACGGGTACTGCCGGTAAGCCTTATACGTTACGCCGCCGCCACAAGGCTTCTCCCACGCCATCTTTTCATCGAACAAAATCGCGTGCGCCCCGGCGGCGGCCACCTGCCGGGCAGCCATTGCGCCCGCCGGACCGCCGCCTAGCACCGCGATTGTTCTCACGGATGGGCCTTGGGTGTCGACGGCGCATGCACCGCCCCGTTGGCCGGCTCACCCGCCGGCGGATGGCCCGCCGGCATCTCACCCGTCGGCATCGCCGAGTTCCCGTGCGGGCTCGACTTCTCCGACGGCTTCACCGTCCACTTCCCGCCCTCCATCACCATCGCATAATTCATCTGAATCCCCGCCCCGCCTTCCTTCGGCGAAACCGACACCACCGCGTCGGCTTCCTTGTCCCGGAAACTGACGGAGACAATCTCGATCTTCATCGATTGCGACATCAAGTCGCTTCGCTTCGCCAAATGGTCCAGAATTGCCTGTTTCACGGCATCCTGATTCTGAGGGGCTTTGGCGCATCCGGCCAACAGCACAAGGAGGAGAGAGAGTATTCGTACGGCCACACCCGGATTATAACGGGGAAGCCTATAATTGGGAAAGGGAGACTTGCACTGCAATTACGCGTGTGGCTACTCCTCGTGCTCAGTCTGCCCGCCGCTGGACAACCGGATGGGTTCGTAAGTTCGCTCTCTAGATTGCGAACACTGACGCGAGACGAACTTGGCCGAACCCCAGAGGCCCGCCTGGAAGCGATCGTTACGTTCGTCAACCCCGCCGGCAAGTTCATCTTCCTGCAACAGGGCGAAAGCGCCGCCTACGCGCAACCAGGTCCCGGCTTCCATCTGCCCGAACTCCGCGCCGGACAACGTGTACGCGTAAAGGCCATCGCCGCCCCTTGCAGCTACTCGCCCTGCCTCGTCCTTCGTCAGCTCGAAGTGCTCGGTGACGCCCAATTGCCGCAAGCCGTCAAAGCAACGCCCGAAGAAATCGAAAAGACGGTCTACGAAGCCCGCCGCGTAATCGTCCACGGCACCATCCGCGCCGTTGCCCCCATGAACGATCCGGACTGGCCCAACTCCGCCACCATGCTCCTCGAGGCCGGCGGCCGCCGCTGGCCCATGATCGTCGCCGGGATCGACCAGGATTACATCGAACGCTTTGACGATGCTACCGTCACCGTCGAAGCCGTCGTCGGCACACAGGCTAACAGCGCCCGCCAACTCGTCACCCCAACCTTCGTCGTCCAGAATCCGTCGCTCGTCACGTTCATCAGCGATTCGCTCTCCACTCCCCCCGGGCCGCTTGTGCCGGCTTCCGATCTGCTGCAGTACGGCGGTCCCGCCACCGCCGGAGCCCGCGTCCGCATTCGCGGTTCCGTCACCATTTGCCCTGCCCCGCGTTGGTCTCTTTCTGCAAGACAAAGAGTCCGGCGTCTTTCTGGAAAGCCTGCAGGAAATGACGGTCCAACCAGGCGACATCGTCGAAGCCGAGGGCCGCGTCACGCCGGGCAATCGCCGCCCCTACCTTCGCGATGCCAAATGGTCCATCGTCTCCCGCAACAACCCCCTCGTCGTCCCCCACCCCGTCACCGGACAACTGCTGGGCTTGGACCAGAACGATAGCCGCCGCATCCGAATTGAAGCGGTCTTCGAAGGCGATAACCGCCAGGCAGCCGTCCGGCCTCGCCTGGTCATCAATTTCCGAAGTCACGACGGCGTCCGTTTCGTCGGGTTTCTCGAGGACCCCGTCGCCACAATCCCGGACTACGCCCCCGGCACCATTCTTCGCATCGCCGGCGTGCTCCGTGTCGATTCCGACCCGGTCAGCCCAAGACGCGACATCTATCGCATTCTCATCTCTGGCCCCAACGACATCGTCATCATCGACCTCCCTCCCTGGTGGAAAGCCACCTACGTCACCACCACCCTCGCTGTCATCTCAATCCTCGGTGTCCTCTCCTTCATCTGGGTCTGGACCCTACGCGCCCGCGTCCATCGCCAAACGGCCGAACTGCGCGCGGCCAAAGAAGCCGCCGAAGAGGCCAACCGCGCCAAGGCTCAGTTCCTCGCCCACATCAGCCACGAGATCCGAACACCGATGAACGGTGTCCTTGGCATGATCGAACTCGCCACCCGCACCGCAAAAGACACCGTTACCGCCGAAAGTCTCGCCACCGCCGGAGAGTCCGCTCACGATCTCCTCAGCCTTCTCAACGACGTCCTCGATCTCTCCAAACTCGACGCCGGTAAACTCGACCTCGAACGCACCGCCTTCTCCGTCCCCGCCGTGCTTACCTCCGCGCACCGCCTCTTCTCGGTCCGCGCCGACGAAAAGGGACTCCGCCTCGCCATCGACCTCGCCCCCTCCCGCCCCTCCTGGTCCTACGGCGATCCATCCCGCCTCCGCCAGGTCATTCACAACCTCCTCGCCAACGCCATCAAGTTCACTCCCGTCGGCTCCGTCACACTGCGTGCCTTCGCTGCCGGCGACTCCGTGACATTCGAAGTTGAGGACACCGGCATTGGCATTCCGCCCTCCCAAATAGAGGCCATCTTCCAGCCCTTCGAGCAAGCCGATTCCTCCATCACCCGTCGCTACGGCGGCACCGGGCTCGGCCTCCCCATCGCCGCCCGCATCGTCACCGCCATGGGCGGCCACCTCGCCGTCACCAGCCACTTCGGCAGTGGCAG
Organism: Acidobacteriota bacterium; assembly: GCA_947470805.1. Lineage (GTDB taxonomy): Bacteria > Acidobacteriota > Terriglobia > Bryobacterales > Bryobacteraceae. The sequence continues at coordinate 96,242 of CANIVU010000006.1, forward strand.
CCGCTTCCAGTTCACGCTCCAACTCGCCCCCGCCTCCCCTGTTTCCGTCGGACCACAGGCTCCCCTCCATTCCGTCCGCTCCCTCCGGATCCTCGTTGCCGAAGACAACAAGGTCAATCTCACCGTCGTCCGCCGTATGCTCGAACACCACGGCCACACGGTCATCCCGGCCGCTAACGGCCGCATCGCGCTCGACCTCTGGCACTCCGAAAATCCAGACCTCATCCTCATGGATATTCAAATGCCGGAATTCGACGGCCTCTCCGCCGCGCGCGCCATTCGCGAAGCGGAAGCTCCTGGCGCGCGCGTCCCCATCATCGCCCTCACCGCCCATGCCCTCGATGGCTACGCGGAAAAGACAAAGGAAGCCGGCATGGATTCCTATCTCACCAAGCCGATTCGAGAAGCCGACTTACTGCTCGCAATCCATCACCTAATCCCCACGCTCACCGCCGACGCCCAATAAAAGCAGGCTCTCCAGCTCCGCCACCGCGCGCCAGCCCTCTCGCAACGCGTCGTTATACTCGTCCTGCAATTCAAAGTAACTCCGCTGCGCGTTCAGTACCTTCGGATACTCCCCTTGCATCCCGCGGAAGTTACTCACATACGTCTCATACGCCCGCCGTGCCTCGCCCAGAGCCGAGTCCCGATACCGCGTAACCGTCACCCGTGCCGACTCATACCGCTGCCACGCCGCCGCAAACCGCGCCTGCAAAGCCCGCTCCGTTCGCGCCCCTTCCAGCTGCGCCCGCTCCACACCCGCCCGCGCCGCTCGCAGGTTCCCTTGTTGCCGGTTGAAAATCGGAATCTCCACGCCCACATCGAAGATCCCCTCCAGCCCCACCGGCCGCCCCCCGGGCACGTCCCCATACTCTCCATTCCGCCGCAGCCCGCCGCGCACTTGCAGGTCCGGCACTCGCGCCGCCCGCGCCTGCCGTAGCGCCCACTGCGCCCGTGCCTTCTCGGTAACCGCCATTGTCACCTCCGGGCTCTGCGCCCGTACCTGCGCCCACAGCACCTCCCGCGACAGCTCCGGAAAATCATCAACAACTCCGTCCAGTTCCCGGGGCGCCAGCCCGTCCGTGTTCAACAACGCTGCCAGCTCCGCCCACGCCCGGGTTTCCATCTGCCGCGCCTGCTCCAGCCGCACCGCCGCGCGCTGCGTTTCTACATCGGCCAACCGGATATCCGGTTCGTCCAATCGCCCGATATTCTGCAGTTCCCGTGCAATCTTCGCTGTCTCCGCCGCCGTCTCCGCCAGTTTCGTCCGCACCCGCGTCCGCTCCCCCGCCGCCAACGTGTCGTAGAACAGCATCCGCAACTGTCCGCGCAGCCGCAACCGCCACGCCTCCCGCATCGCCCGCGCTCGCTCTACCTCCTGCCCCGCCAGGCTCTTGTCGATGCCCAGCTTCCCGCCCATCACAATCCGCTGCTCCACAAAGCCGCCCACGCTCCCGCCGCGCGTCGCCCGCGATACGTGTTCCCCCGTCGCGCCAATCGTCGGGTTCGGATACAGTCCCGCCTGCGTCTGCCGTCCCTCGGCCATCTTCACCGAAGCCTCCGCCTGCTGATACTCCGGGTTCTGGCTCAACAGCCGCCCTTCCAAATCGGCCAGCGTCAAGCCCGCCGCCAGCAACAAAATCGGCGTCATTGCGCACCCCCTTCGTGATGCTGATGCCCGCCCGCCGGCGCCTTCCGTGGCGGTGGATTCTTCCGCAACGCCTCAATCTTCCCGTACACTTCGGGCGATACCACGCGCACCAGCGTCATCATGCCCCCCATCGCCGCCGTCCACCCCTTCCGCAACCCGTAGTTCTCTGGCTTATGCGAATACGGGTCGTCGTCGGGCATCCACATGTCCTGCGGATAGCCCGCCACCTTCTTCTTTTCCGGATCGTCCTTGGGCCAGTGCCCTGCCCCGTGGGACATCGGCCCCACCATCGGAAACATGTTGTTCATCATGTGGTGCGGCAAGTGGCAGTGCAGCATCCATTCGCCCTCCGTCTTCGCCACGAACTCAATCTCCCGCACCTGCGCCACACCCACCAACACCGTGTTCTGCGGGTACCACATCGTCTCCGGAACGCGCCCGCCCTCGGTCCCCGTCATCACAAATTGAAACCCGTGCAAGTGGATCGGATGGTGGTCCATTCCCATGTTCAACAACCGGATCCGCACCCGCTCCCCCTGCTTCACCACCATCGGCGTGCAGTCCGGCCCGGATCGCCCGTTGAACGTCAGCCAGTTAAACTCCATTGCCAACGAATTTGGTACGGCATTGTTCGGCCGAAGATCCCATTCCTGCAGAATCAGCCCGAAATCGTGGTCCACGCGCGGCCCGGTCGGCGCCTTCGGATGAATCAGAAAGAACCCGATCGCCCCCATCATCTCCTGCATCGGGAAGTGCGAATGGTAAAAGCACGTGTTCGTCTGGTTCAGCGTGAACTCGTAAACGTGCGTCTCCCCCGGCAGCGTCGGATCCTGGCCTAGTCCCACACTGCCGTCCTGCGTATCGAGAACCTCAAACCCGTGCCAGTGGATCGCCGTCGGTTCCGGTAGCTTGTTCGTGAAGACAACCCGGACGCGGTCCCCCTCGGTCACCTCCATCGTCGGCCCTGGAACGCTCCCGTTATAGCCCCACGCCGTCATCTTCCGACCCGGCGCGATCTCGGTTTCCACCACCTCCGCCGCAAGGTGAAACTCCTTCACGCCATCCACAATCCGTGACGCCAACTTCCCCAAATCCGGGGTAACAAATGGGGCCGGCGCAACCGCCGGCGCGGCCGCCTGCAAGGCAGCGCCGCTCGAAAACATACGGCCCAGAAAGCCGCGTCGATGAAAAGACATAAAACTCCTCTGAAGTTCACGGACAAGAGAAAACTCTCGCGGACAGAGGAGAAAATCAGAGTCGAAGCGGAGTGCGTTGTGCCGGTACCAACCGAAGCGGCGCGACAACCCGCTCGGCCACCGGCACGGCCACCGATGCGTGCACCCAGGCCACGCCTACCGAAACCACAGCCTTTGCCACCGGCAAATCGTCCGTCGGCTGCAACCCATGCGCACAGCCACCGCTAATCGCGGCCGCCACGCACACCGTGCCACACCACGCATTCGCCACCGGTGCAATCAGCAGCACTAGGATCAACAACAGGAATGGCATGCGCCGGTTCACCTCTTTCATGATAACGGCTCCTGCTGCGAGTTGGGGGTCCCTTCCCGTAACCTGTTTAAATGCGGCCCTTCTTCATCGCCATCGCGCTAGCCCTCTCCCTCGCCGCCCAGGACGATCCCGCCGTCATCTCCAAACGCGCCGCCGCTCTCGCCGCCCAGTCCCGCCACGAATCCGCCATCGCCGAATACCAGAAGGCCCTCGAAATCCACCGCAACAAGGGTGACCGCTTCAACGAAGGCGTCGTCCTTAATAACATCGCCGCCAGTTGGACATCCCTCGGCGATCCCGACGCCGCCCTCCCCCTCTTCGCCGAAACCCTCGCCATCCGCGAATCCCTCAACGATCAACTCGGCCTCGCCTACACTCTCCTCGGCATCGCCAACGCCCACTGGTTCGCAGCCGAACCCCAAAAGGCGCTCGACGCATACCGCCGCCTCATCGCCCAGGCCACCGTTCTCAAAAACGATATCCTCCTCGCCCACGCCATCAACAATGGCGGCCTCGTCCTCCAGTCGCTCGGTGACGATTCCACCGCCCTCGCCCAGCACCTCCGCGCCCTCGCGCTCTTCCAAAAAACAACCCAGCGCCTCTTCGAAGGCTACGCCCGCAATAACGCCGGCCTTGCCCAACTCAACCTCAACCGCCCCACCGACGCCCGCAGCAGCTTCAATGATGCCCTTGCCATCTTCCGCGAAGCCCAAGACACCCGTGCCCAGGCCTACGCCCTGCACAACCTCGGTGATCTCGAAGCCAAAGCCAACCACCCCGACACCGCCATCCCCTTCTACCGCCAGTCCCTCGAATTCAAACGCACCGCCCGCGACCGCTACGGCGAAGCCTGGTCGCTCGCCCGCCTCGCCGAAGCCAACGCCGCCAAAGGCGACAACGCCGGCGCCACCATCCTCCTCCAACAGGCGCTCCACCTCCATCGCTCCATCGCCGATCGCTCCGGTGAAGCCGCCGCCCTTGCCCTCCTAGCCCACATCGAACGCCGCACTGGCGACATCCCCCGCGCCACCGGGCACCTGGAAGAAGCGCTCACCATCATCGAACGCACTCGAAACTCCCTCGCCACTCCGGAGTTACGCGGAAGTTACTTCGCCACCCGTCAGTCGATCTATGAATTCCTGACAAGTATGTTAGTCGAACAGAAGGACCCCCGCGCCCTGGAAATCAGTGAGCGCAGCCGCGCCCGCCTCCTGCTCGACAACCTCGCTGGCGACCCCAAACTCGAAGCCCTCCGCCGCTCCATCCACGCCCTCGGCCAACGTCTCCAGCGCGCCACCACCCCCGCCGACGCCGAAGCCGGCCGCACCCGCCTCCGCCAACTCGAAGCCGCCGCCGCCAAGTTCCCCACCCCCGATCGTGGCCGCCCCAAAAACCTGTCCGAACTCCAAAAACTCGCCACCCCCACCACCGCCATCCTCGAATACTGGCTCGGCGACGACCGCTCCGCCCTCTTCCTCATCCGCCCCGAAAAAGTCCTCATCATTCCCCTCCCGCCCCGCAAATTCATCGAAGCCCAAACCACTCGCCTCCTTGAACAACTCACCGCCCGCGCCCTGCAAATCTCCAATGAAACGCCCGCCGCCCGCAAACAGCGCCTCGCCACGGCCGACGCCGAATGGCCTCAGATCGCCGCCGCCCTGGCCAAACAAATCTGGCCCGCCGAACAGCTCAAACAAACCTCCAACGTCCTCATCGTCCCCCACCACGCCCTCGCCCACCTCCCCTTTTCCCTCCTCCCTGGTACCGAAAACACCCGCCTCACCGCCATTCCCGCCGCCTCCCTTCTCCCCTATCTCGGCACCCGCTCAAGCGCCAAACAAACCATCGCCATCTACGCCGCGCCGGAGTTCACAAAAGATCTTCCCGCCCTCCCCTTTGCCCGCACCGAAGCCGAGTTGATCGCAAAACTCTCCCCCGCCGCCACCCTCCGCCTCGGCCCCGCGGCCGCCAACACCCCCACTCTCCCCAAAGAGCTCGCCGCCCATCGATACCTCCACTTCGCCACTCACGTCGAACTCGCCTCCCCGCCCCGCATCGAACTCACTAACTCACGCCTAACTCTAAACAACATCTACGAACTTACTCTCGATGCCGACTTAGTCACCCTCTCCGCCTGCCGCACCGCGCTCGGCAAAGACCTGAACGGCGAAGGCCTGTTGAGCTTCACCCACGCCTTTCTCTACGCCGGAGCCAACCGGGTCCTCGCCACTCTCTGGAGCGTCGACGATCAGGCCACCGCCGAATTCATGCGCAACTTCTACACCGCCCTGCTCACCAAACAGCGCACCCCCGCTGAAGCTCTCGCCGACGCCCGCACCGCCCTCCGCAAAACACCCCGCTACAGCCACCCCTGGTACTGGGCCGCCTTCGTCCTCCACGGCCAGCCCCAATAACGCAAAATAGAAACGATGTCTCCGCAGTGGGCCCTCAGTGCCGAAGCATTCTCCGGTCTCCTCGCCGCCCTCCATCCGGATCGCGACCAGGCCGCCCTGCGCTATGAGGATCTCCGCACCCGCCTCGTCCGCGTCTTCCTCTGGGAACACGCCATCGATCCGGAAGCCCTCGCCGATGACGCCCTCACCCGTCTCGCCCGTCGGCTCGAAGAAGGCGAACAGATCCAGAACCTTCCCGCCTTCCTCAACGGCATCGCCCGCAATCTTCTCAAGGAAGAATCCAACCGCCGCCATCGCCTGGAACCCCTGACAGACCTTCCCGCCCCCGTCTCCAACCACGACATCGAACGCGAACACGCCGCCCTCGAATCCTGCCTCGCCACCTGGGAACCCGATAAACGCCAACTCCTCCTGGCCTATTACCAGGGCGACCAATCCGCCCGCATTCAAGGCCGCCAACGCCTCGCCGCCCAGCTCGGCCTCGAACTGAACGCCCTGCGGAACCGCGCCCTCCGCCTCCGCGACCGCCTTGAGGCCTGCATCCGAAAACAATTGGAGCGTGATATTCCGCCCGAATCCTTCACTCAATTCAGGAGAGGCCAATGAACCCGGACCTCTTCCGCCAATTCATGCTCTCCGCCGCCAACCCCGAACAGCGCGACCAGCTCCGCGAACGCCTGATCGCCGATCAAGACCTATCGGACCAACTCCGCGATCAGGAAACCGACTGGATCGATGCCTACGCCGCCGGCACCCTCCCCCCTGCCGACGCGCGCGCCCTTTACCAGCACCTCCAACAAACCGGCCAGCTCCATCGCATCCCCACCGCAGCCGCCCTGGCAAAACGCAAATCGCAATCCGCCAGTGTCTTCCCCTACGCCCTCGGTCTCGCCGCCACGCTGCTGTTGGTCTTCACCGCCGTCTTCCACCAGCCGCGATCAAAAGCACCCGAACCCCTCCCGCAAATCACCCTGGCCCTCGTCCCCGGAGCCCTCCGCGACGCAAGTGCCACCCAATCGGTAACCGCCAAAAACAACCAACCCATCCTCCTCCAACTCCAATATCAGGACACCGCCCCGCAAGGCGAATGCCACGTCGAAATCGCCGGCCAGCCGTTCGGAGAAGACGCCCCCTGCGGCCTCGACTTCCATCCCTACACCCTCCCGCCGGACCTCGCCCCCGGCCGCTATACCCTCAAACTCACAACCCCTAAAGGGGAACTCATCCACACCTACCAGCTCACTCTCAAGAAGGAGGTGCCGTAAACCCCATCCGTTTCCAGTTCTCGGCGACAAACAATCCACGGCCCTTCAAACGCGCCGTCGCCCACGAACCCACCACTGGCAACCCAGGCAACGGCAACTGCAACACCCCCCGCTCCGGCCCCAGTGGCACCGCCATCGCCACCCGTCCCGCCGCCCGATACCCGGCCGTTTTTCCCAGTAACTGCCCCGCCAAATGGAACGCCTGCTTGCGCGCCAAAAAGGTCAAAGGCGGCTCCCCGCAATCGGCCGCATCCCCAATCGCAAAAACGCCCTCCCGCCCCGCAACCCGGAACTGCCCATCCACCTTCACCCGGCCCTCCGCTCCCAGGCACGGCACGCTGAACGCCGCGCCATACCCGGCAATTCGTAACGCAGCCCCAGTCTCACCCCCGCCAAACACCACGGAAACTCCCATCTCCCGCAACATCCCCGCCGCCCGCTCCCCCAGCCACGGGTTCCCCGCCCCCGCCAACAACCGCTCCCCCCGCGCCACAATCGTCACCGCCTTCCGCGGATAACGCCAACGAATCTCCCCCGCCAGTTCCACCGCCACCGGCCCATCCCCATCCACCGCCACGCTCTCGGCCTCCGCCAACTCCGCGCTCAACCGCCCCGCCTCCCGTCGAAACTCCACAGCCGCTGTAAACGAGGACTTAAACGGCATCCGGTGCCGCGATCCCGACGCCACCACCACCACATCCGCCTCGTAACTTCCCGCCACCCCGCGCACCCCGCCACTCTCCGCCGAAACAGCCTCATCCTGCACCACCCGCCCACGCCGCAACAAACGGTCGTAGGGAATCAACAACCGTTCAAAAAAGGAAGCATCCGCATACGCGCGCATCGCCCCAACGTTGTGATAAAACCGATCCTTCTGTTCCACCAGCACCACATCAAACGCCTCGTCCAACGCGCGCGCCAGCGTCACTCCGGCATAGCCGCCGCCAACAATGACAACCCGCTTCAATTCTGTTTCCGATCCAGCAGCACCGCCACAAACTCCGCGTCCGACTCCATCAACACCTTCTTCGGGATATAACAATACCCCCCGTCTCCCCAGTCACTCCCCCACGAATTCTTCACCACATAGTAATTGCCCGAGTAACCAACGACTAACATCGCGTGTCGGCCATGCTGCCCGCTCGCCGCCTCGGACGCACTGACAATCCCATTCCGCCCGATCTCGGAAAACCGCGGCCCCGTATTCATCGCCAGATGCACCGGACACCCCGCGCTCAGCGCCTTTTTCACGTCGTCAATCGCAATCGGCCACGGCCGCGCCGGCAGCCGGTGCTGCGCCGCGTCGCTCGCCAAAAACTGCTCACTGGCCATCGGCTCCGGCGCATCGTCCGGCCACAACCGCTGCTGACAAGTCCCCTCCTGCGCCAATACCTGTCCCGGCTCCGGCCCGCCCACCGTCCCATCCCCGCCCGTATACGCATACCGGTAACTCCGCGCGTCACCCTGCATCTGCTGAAACTGCAACATCGTGTAATTCGCCGATAACCGCGGCACATTCGCCTGCAAAATCCGGTGTGACATCTCGGTCGCATGCGTCCACGCGAACGCCGAACATCGCGAAGTCTGCCGCTGGTCGGCCACCGGCGTCGCATACCCCCGCAAGTCCACCGCATCCCGCACGACAGCCGAAGCAAACGGCTCCGGCAACGGCCGCGTCTCCGCCCGCTCCCCGCCCATCCCGGGCACCGAAACCTCAATCGGGCTCCAGTCAATCCCCGTATATCGCGATTGCAACAGCGCCAGCACCGCCATCGGCAGGAACCCGAACGCATGCAGCCGCCCATCACGTTCAAACAGATGCACCGTCTCGCCCGTCCCCGGCGCCAACTGCTCAAACTGTGCAGCGAAACCCGGCTCGGTAAACGCTCGATACCCGTTCTCGGTCAACTGCGAGGTCAGCGTGTCGCCAAAGAACGGATGCTCACCAAACAGGTTCGTGGCCGACTCCGCGTAATCGTCCTCCGACCAATCCCCCTCATCGTCCTCGAAGTCCTCTTCATCGGCATTCGGAAAATCTTCCGCCGAACCAAACGCCCGCTCGTCCACCTCCGGCAACTCGTCCGCCGGCTCGTCATCCTCATCGAACTCTTCAGAATCCTCAGACTCCTCGTAGTCCTCCTCCTCTACGGGTTCGTCCTCGTCGAACTCTTCCTCGTCTTCAAACTCCTCCGGCTCGTCACCGCCATCGGAATCATCGAAGAAGTCGAAGTCATCGTCGTCCGGCGAGCAGAAGTAGCGCATACCCTACATCTACCAAAAAAGATGTCCCCACATCCCCGGTAACGCCTCGCCCCGCTCCATCATCCAACCGGCATGATGCGCCTCTGCCTACTCCTGCTAACCCTCACCGCCGCCCTCTCCGCCCAGGTTCGCACCGCCAACATCAACGGCGGCCGCGGCGGCGGCAAGTGCACCCTTGAACTCGTCGTCGATGGCGTAGCCGAAGTCGAAGTCCGCGGCGACATCGCCGAAATCCACACCCGCGAGGGCCGCCCCGCCACCTGGCGTCGCTTCGATTGCAACCGCCCCATGCCTCCCATTCCCGCCAGCTTCCGGTTCCGCGGCATCGACGGTCGCGGAACCCAGCACCTGCTCCACAAGCCCAGCCCCGACGGTCCCGCCGTCATCCTGATCGAAGACTACAAGCGCGGCCGCGAAGCCTACACCTTCGACATTCTCTTCAAATAGCGCAAACTACTTCCCCGCAAGCGGCCGCACCCAGATGTTCCGGAACCGCAGCAGCGTGTCCTTCACCTCCGGGTGAAAATGGTCCTGCAATAAAATCGGCCCCGGATCGCACGCCGTCTTCACTTCGCTCCCCGGCGTGTTCTTCGTAATGTTCACGTGGTCCTGCACCAGCACCCCGTTGTGCAACAGCGTCAACGTCGCGGGCTTCGTCACCTTCCCCGCCCCGTCGCACTCGGCCGCATGGAACACCATGTCGTAGGTCTGCCACTGCTCAGGCGGCCGCGAGGCGTTCACCAGCGGCGCATGCTGCCCATACACCGCCGCCGCTGACCCATTGGCGTACGTCGGATTCTCATACGAATCCAGCACCTGCACCTCGTACCGGCCCTGTATATAAACGCCCGAATTCCCCCGCGCCTGGCTCTTGGCCTGCGCCATTAAAGGCGTCGAAAACTCAACGTGAATCTGCGCGCTTCCAAACGTCTTCTTCGTCAAAATATCCCCGGTGCCGCTCTTGCAAACCAGCACCCCATCCCGCACCATCCACTCCGCCGGCCGCCCATCTTTATGCGTCCATTCCCCGGCCGACTTCCCGTCAAACAGCACCACCGCGTCCGACGGCGCCTTCCCCTCCCCGCCCGGCGTCACCACCCGCGGCTGCGGCCCGCTCTGCGCCAACGCCGCCATCGAAACCACAAAAATCAAATACCGCATGCTCACCTCCAGAAAACCTGTTCCGCCGTCTTTCCCAACAGCCAGTCTTTATCTTCCTTCCGCAAAAACGGAAGCCCGTCCTTCACCAGGCCAATGGACGCCGCATACGTGTGCCCGCCCTCAACCTGGAACGGACAATCGCTCGCCCACATAATCCGCCGCGGCCCGTAGTCTTCAAACACCCGCTGGATCAATGGCGCCAAATCCCGATACGGCGCGGTCTTCTTCCCCAACGCATAAAACGCCGAAGCCTTCACATGCACCCGCTTATGCTTCGCCAATCCACACAGCAGCCGCACATCCGCGTCCCGCACTTCCCCCGTCGCCCCAATCCGCGCCAAATGGTCAATTACCACCGGCGTGTCCGGATACTTCGCGCACATCCGGTCAATCACCGGCAACGACTCCGGCCCCACCAGCGCGCACATCGCCTGCCCGTTCTCCGCCCCAGCTCGCCACATCACGTCCGAATCCAATCCCGTCCCCGCCAGCACACGAAACCCGCGCACACCGTGCTTCCGCAAGTCTTTCATCACCCCGGCCACGCCCGGCGATTTCGAATCCACCACCGCCACCCCGGAAAACACCTTCGGGAACTTCTTCATCATGTCCAACATGTAGGAATTATCGAAGCGATAAAAACTCATCTGGATCAAAACGACCCGCGAAACCCCAACCGGCTTCGAATGCGCAAACAGATCCTCCGGCGTAAACCGAGCCGGTGAATAGTCCCGCTCATTGGCCACCCGCGGGTACCGGGTCTTGTCATCCGTCCAAACATGCACATGGGCGTCGATCATAGGCTAAGCAGCAAGTATACTTTGGGAATGTCTTTTCGCGGCGGATCCGGGATTCTAGCCCTGCTAGTCCTCTCGGTCACCATCAACTACATCGATCGCGGCGCACTCTCCGTAGCCGCCCCCATCATGAAAACCGAACTCGGTCTCACCACCGAGCAAATCGGCCTCCTCCTCTCGGCCTTCTTCTGGACCTACGCCACGGCGCAGCTCATCGTCGGCCCCATCGTCGACAAATACCCCGTCAAATGGGTCTACGCCATCGGCTTCTTCATCTGGTCCTCGGCCACCGCCGCCGTCGGCTTCGCCTACTCCCTGCCCATGTTGCTGATGTTCCGTTTCATCCTCGGCCTCGGTGAATCGGTCGCCTACCCCGCCTGCGGAAAAATCATCGTCCGCGCCTTCCCCGAAGAACGCCGCGGCTTCGCCAACGCCATGGTCGACGCTGGTTCCAAAGCCGGCCCCGGCTTGAGCACCCTCTTCGGCGGCCTCGCCGTTGCCGCCTACGGCTGGCGCGCCGTCTTCGTCATCATCGGCGTCGGCAGCCTCCTCTGGCTCGTCCCCTGGCTCAAACTCGTCCCCGCCAAAGACGACGCCCACGGCATCGAGCACGGCCCTGGCCCCGGCTGGTCCGAAATGCTCACCAACCGCCAGGTCTGGGTCACCTCCCTCGGCATGTTGACCTACGGCTATACCAACTACTTCATGCTCACCTGGCTCCCCAGCTACCTCATCAAGGAGCGCGGCTTTTCCATGGCCGAAATGGCGACACTTGGCTCCATCCCCTTCTGGACGATGGCCCTGTCTTCCCTCGTCTCCGGCTGGCTCAGCGATCGCCTCATCCGCGGCGGCCGCGACGCCGGCGCCGTCCGCAAAGGCTTCGCCGCCATCGGCCTCCTCCTCTGCGGCGCCGCCATGCTCCCCGCGCCCATGGTCACCAGCGCGGCCCACTCCCTCGGCCTCATCACCTTCGCCTGCGCCGCCATCGGCATGTACAGCTCCAACGTCTGGGCCATCACCCAAACCCTCGCCGGCCCCACCGCCGCCGGCCGATGGACCGGCTTCCAAAACTTCTTCGGTAACCTCGGCGGCGTCGTCGCCCCCATCGTCACCGGCATGATCGTCGCCCAAACCGGGTCGTTCCTCTTCGCCTTCTGGACCGCCGCCGCCATCCTTGGCTTGGGCGTCGCCGCCTACGCCATCTTCCTTCGCAAACTGGAACCCGTGCAATGGAAAACAACCTAGACGTCCTCGCCCTCCTCGCCGACCTCGTCGCCATTCCCAGCGTCAACCTCGCCTACGACGGCGGCGTCCCGGAAACCGCCGTCGCCCAGTATGTGGAGCGATTCTTCGCCCACCACCACATCGAAACCTTCCGCCAGGAAGTAGAGCCCGGCCGTTACAACGTCATCGCCCGCCTCCCCGGCCATAACCCCAACCGCCGCGTCATCCTCGAAGCCCACATGGATACGGTTTCGGTGAACGGCATGACCATCCCGCCCTTCGAGCCCAAAATCGAAGACGGCCGCCTCTACGGCCGCGGGTCCTGCGACACCAAGGCCGGCCTCGCCGCCATGATGCACGCCATGGCCAGCATCAAGGCGGCCGGGAAGGTCCCCCCCTGCGAAATCTGGCTCGCCGCCGTCGTCGACGAAGAATACTCCTTCACAGGCGTCCTCCGCCTCTGCGAGGGCCTCGAAGCCGCCGCCGCCATCGTCGCCGAACCCACCGAAATGCGCCTCGTTTCGGCCTCAAAAGGCGTCCTCCGCTGGCGCATGCGTACCCGCGGCAAAGCCGCCCACAGTGCCAAACCCCATCTTGGCGTAAACGCTATCTCCCACATGGCCACCGTCATCCAGGCCCTCGATCAGCAAGCCAAAACGCTGGCCAAATCCACCCACCCCCTCCTCGGCCCCGCCACCCTCAACATCGGCCTCATTCGCGGCGGCGAACAGGTCAACTTCGTCCCCGACCTCTGCGAAATCACCCTCGATCGCCGCCTCATCCCCGGCGAAGATCCCATGCAAATCTGGCACGGCTACGCCGCCCTCGCCGCCCAACTCGGCGCCGAAATCGAAGCCCCCTTCATCGCCGACAGTCCGCTTGAAACCGCCACCACCGCCGACGTCGTCCACACCGCCCAACGCGTCCTGGTCGATCTTGGCCGCCCCGTCGCCCCCGTCGGCGTCCCCTTCGGCTCCGACGCCAGCAAACTCGGCCGCATCGGCATCCCCAGCATCATCTTCGGCCCCGGCTCCATCGACCGTGCCCACGCCGCCATCGAATACGTCGAAACCGATCAGGTCCTCGAGGCCGCCACCTTCTTCCGCCAGTTCATTCTCGAATTCAAATGAGCAACGTCGTCTTCCCCACAGCGCAAACCCGCGCCTATTTGGACACCGCCGCCGAAGGCCTCCCTCCCCTCTGCGTCCAAGCCGCGCTCGCCGAATACTGGCAGGAAAAAGCGAAAGGCACCCCCGGCCGCAACCGCCACTACGAAGTCCAGGCCCAGGCCGAACAAGCCATCGCCACCATGCTCGGCGCCCCCGCCAGCGATGTCGTCCTCCTCTCCAACACCTCCGACGCCCTCAACCTCTTCGCCAACTCCATCCAATGGAAACCCGGCGACGAAGTCCTCATCAGCGATCTCGAATTCCCCAGCGGTGTCCTCGTCTGGCTCCGCCTCCGCCAGCTGGGCGTGAAGGTCGTCCTCATCGAATCGCACAACGGCGAGAGCCACATCGAGGATTGGACAGCCAAAATTACCGAAAACACCAAGGTCGTCTGCGTCAGTCAGGTCAGCTACAAAACCGGCACCCAAATCCCTTTCCTCGAAGCCCTGGGCGCCGCCGTCCACGCCGCAGGAGCGTACTTTATCGTTGACGCCACCCAGGCCCTCGGCCGCGTCCCCGTCAACGTCAAAAACGTCGATTTCCTCGTCGCCAGCAGCTATAAGTGGTTACTGACAACCCATGGCCTCGGCATCGTCTACATCGCCCCCGCCCTCCGCGACACAATCCACGAAGCCACCGCCGGCTGGCACTCCGTCGAACAGGTCTTCCACCCCGACCGTTTCACCACCTATACCCCAAAGAAAACCGCCGGTGTCCTGCAATCCGGCATGCCCAACTTCCCCGCTTTGTACGCCACCAACGCCAGCGCCAACTTACTCCTCAACCTCGGCATCGCCAACATCGATAACACCCTCAAACCCCTCGTCACCCACCTCCGCCGCGAGTTACACAAGCAAGGCCACAACTTACTAACTCCAGCCGACCCAACTTACGCTTCCGGAATCGTCAGCCTCGCCCACGAAACACCCGAAGCGAAAATGGCCGATCTCGCCGAAAAAGGCATCATCGTCTGGGGTGGCGACGGCCGCATCCGCATCTCTGTCCACCTCTACAACGACGCCGGCGATATCGAACGCCTCCTCGCCGCCCTACGCCCCTAAAATCGCTGCGGCAACGCCATCCAATAGCTCCCGTTTCCGCACCGGCTTCGCCAGATACCCCGTACACCCCACCTCCAGACACCGTTCCCGGTATCCCATCACCGCGTGCGCCGTCAGCGCCACAATCGGCACCGCCGAACCGCTTGCCCGGATCAACCTCGTCGCCTCCAAACCATCCATCTCCGGCATCTCCACGTCCATCAAGATCAGATCAAACCGCGTCCCCGCCGCCCATTCACCGCCCGCTCCACTCGATACCCCTGGTTCGTCAAGTGCCGTTCCACAATCGCAAAATTGTCGTCGTTGTCCTCGGCGACCAGAATATGCGCCGTTGACACCGCGGGCACCCCGGAAGGCGCCGCCGCCACAACCGCCATCCCCACCTCCAATGGCACCCACACCTGGAACTCCGCCCCCGCTCCAGGTACATTCCGCACCGAAATCTGCCCGCCCATCGCATCCACCAACGACTTCACAATACTCAGCCCCAGCCCCGCGCCCCCCTTCCGTCGCGTCGTAGAACTGTCGCCCTGGAAAAACCGGTCGAACAGATACGGCAACGCCTCCTCCGGTATCCCCCCACCGCTGTCCGTCACCCGGAACGACATCCCCGTCCCCTCGGCCTTCACGTCCACCCGCACATACCCCTGATCGGTGAACTTCACCGCGTTCTCCGTAAGGTTCACCACCACCTGCCGCAACCGCGCCGCGTCACCCATAACAATCTCCGGCAGCCCGCTGTCGATCGCCAGCTCGAAGTCCAGCCCCTTCCCCCCGGCTTTCTCGGCCACCGGCGCCATCGCCTCCCGCAGCCGCGCCCCCAGCGGAAACGCCACCCGTTCTCACTCAATCTGCCCGGCTTCAATCTTCGACACATCCAGAAGATCCGAAATCAGCCGCATCAAAGTCTCGGCGTTCTCATTCACCCTCTTCAGCGCCTGCTGCACCTCCGGCTCCCGAGCACTCTCCAGCGCCAGTTCCATCGTTCCCAGGATCACGTTCAACGGCGTCCGCATCTCGTGGCTGATCGTCGCCAAAAACTGCGTCTTCGCCTCGCTCGCCTGCTCGGCCGCCTGCTGCGCCACCCGCAGCGCGCTGATGTCGGTTTGGATCGCCACAAACCGCTCCACCTCACCCGCCGCATTCCGGATCGGCGAAATGTGAATCGAGGTCCAATACTTCTCCCCGGCCTTCGTATAGTTCAAAATCTCGCACTGTACAGACCGCCCCGTCCGCACCCCCTCCTGCAACAGCCGCACCGTCCCCTGATCCGTTTCCGGCCCCTGCAACAGCCGCCCCGGCTTCTGCCCCACCACCTCCGCCAACGTGTACCCCGTCTTCCGCGCAAACGCCTCGTTCACCCACTCCGCCCGGCCCCGCCCGTCGGCAATCACCACCAAACTATCCGTATAACTCGCCACCAGCGACAGCATCTCCAACTCCGCCTGCGCCGCCCGCTGCTGCGTCATGTCACGCAACGTCCCAACAACGCCGCCCTCCTCCAACCCCACCGCCGACAGCTCCATCCACACCAAACCGCCATCCTGGTGCCGCATCCTGACCTCTGTCAACAGCCGCACGTCCCCCCAATCGGCCTCCGCCACAAACGCCCGCAGCGGCACCCCCACACATGCCGCCACCTCGTACCCCAGCGTCTTCGTCCACGCCCGGTTCAGAAACGTTATCGTCCCGCCCGCGCACGTCTCAAAAACGACCTCCGTCAACAGCTCAATTCGCCGCCGCATCCGGTTTTCCGATGCCAGCAACGCCTCCGTCAATCGGTGCGTCGCCTGCACGTGAATGTCGTTCGTTACCAGATCAACGGCTGAATTGGGCATATAAGGAGGTCCTACGCCACCACCGGCATAAATTGTTCCGTCAATGCCGCGCTGGATATCACACCAGCGTACAGCGGAAAAATGCTCTCACAGTAAGACGCCTGCTCCCCCGCCGACCGCGCCGACACACAATCGGACAGAATCGACACTTTGTACCCCCGCTCATACGCCGCCCTCCCCGTGGAATCAATACACAAGGACGTGATCATACCCCCCAGTAACAAATGCGTGATACCCCGCTCCCTCAGCGTCTCTTCCAGATCGGTGTTCGAAAAGGCATTGAACCCCTGCTTCCCGTTCACATACACCACCCGGTCCCCGAATGCCAACATTTCCGGAATCGTCTCCGCCCCCTTACTCCCCGCCCGAAACGCGCCGGAGTTCTTAATCGTTCCCAGAATCCCTTCCGTCTCCGCCAGCGCCCGGTAATCCGCCGTCAAAATGATCGGCGTCGAAATAATGGTCATCTCCGTCCCGGCCACCGCGCGCAGCATCTTGAGCGTATTGGCCAATACACTGTCCACGCGGTTCGGTTCCTCAACCACCCCGCGCAGAATACCATCCAGTGCGAAGTAGTCGTTCTGATACCCCACCAGTACAATCGCCGTCGTCTTGGGGTCTATCTGTTCTCGTTGCATCGTACCAAACACCATGCAAACGAAGAACCAAACAAAACCCCAATAAAACAGCACTTCGCCCGCCGCCGAACCGGAACACTGTTCCGTTTCGTGCTGTTCCGTTTCAAACAGCCTCCCGCAGCCATGAATGGGCCATACTAAACCCACATGCGCACCACAATCGAACTTCCCGACGAACTCCTCGAAAAAGAGCGCCTACAAGCCTCCGTCTCCGGCATTACGTTGAAGGAGCTGTTCATCGCAGCCCTGGAACGCCGCCTCGCGACCCCAGCAAAAGTCCGTCACGAACCGCCGGCCATCCCCGGCCCCGCCAACCTCCATCTCCTGACCCGCGCGGAACTCGATGAAGCCATGTTTGGCTGACACCAGCTTTCTCCTCCCCCTCCTGGTCCGCACCCACGCCCAACTCGGCCTCGTTCGCCTGCTCTCCAACCAACGCGTCATGCAGAACTACGCCCTCACCGCACGCGCCGCCTGGGACGTCACCACCGACCTGTTATCCGACGAACGCGTCGACTCCCGGCCAGAGCCGGCCGGTATCGACGAGGCCTCCCCCCGCCTCCTCCGCTATCCGGTTCCAACGCAATCCCTCGTCGCCGCCACCTATCTCGCCGCCTTCGCCCTCACCCGCCAGACGGCCCTGGTCACCTTCGACCAAGGCTTCCGCCAATTCCCCGGCTTAACCCTCGAACTCCTTACAACCGCTCCAGCCGCGTCGTCGAGTCCCCAAACTCCTTCACATTAATCCCAAATCGGTCCAGCAACGACAAATACAAGCTGCACATCTTCCGGTTGTCCGGCTTATCCTGCAAATAATCCAACACCCGGCCCGTCTTCAACGTCCCACCCAGCCCGCCAGTCAACAACAAAGGTAACCGGAAGTTATCGTGTTTCCGCCCGATCCACAGATTCGAAAGGAACATCAGGCAAGTGTTATCCAACACCGTCCCCTCGCCTTCCTTCATCGAATCCAACTTAGACGCCAGATACGCATACTGGCTCACGTGGAACCGCGCAATCCGCTCGTACCCATCATTGTTGTTGGCGTGCGAAGCCGCGTGATGCCCCTCTTTCACGTTCAAAAAGGGATAGTACATCGCCGACAAATCCCGCGAAATCAACAGCGACGCCACCCGCGTCTTATCCGTCTGGAATGCAATCGCAATCAGATCGCACATCAACTTGGCGTGCTCCCGCAGATCCTCCGGCAACCCGTTCGCCGGCCGGTCCATATGCTCCGCCACCTTGTTCCGCCCCTTCGCCGCATCATCAGCGCCAAGCTTCTCTTTCCGCATCCCCTCCACGCGCTTTTCCACTTCCCGAACGCTAGTCAGATACTCGTCCAACTTACTCTTATCCGACGACGAAATCTCCCGCGTCAACGCTGTCGCCCGGTCCTTCACCCGGTCCAAAACACTAATATTCAACAAACTCCCGCGGTTATCAAAAAGGTTATCCCACGCCTGGGAAGGATACACTTCCACCGGCACCGGCGAGTCCGGGCTCTGCCACGAAATATGCGAGCTATACGCCATCGAGAAATTCGTCTCGTGATACCCCGTCATCGGCTGTTCGCAAGCCAGCACGATGCTCGATTGCGCCGTGTCTTCCCCGATCTTGCTCGCAATCATCTGGTCCACGCTGATCCCGGAATGGATCACCGCGCCCCGCGCAATCTTCGCGCCTGACAGCAAACTCCCCGTCTGCCCCGGATGAATCCCCTGCCCCGTGAGCGCCTTCACATACAGGCCCTCAATCACGTTCAGCTTATGCTTCAACGGCTCCAACGGCTCAAGCGTCTTGCTCAGCCGCATCGCCGCGCCTTCCCCGCTCGCCGCCCAGTGGTCTTCGTTAATCCCGTTGCCCAGGAACACCACGCCAAACCGCTTCGGGAACGCCGACGCTGGCGGCGTATCCGCATACGCGCTCATCGATTCCAGCCACGGCAGTGCCACCGTGCAACCAGCTCCGCGCAACACCGTGCGCCGTGAAAGGACAGATCCGGATTTCTTCTTCATGGGGTTCGCCTCAACTAATCGGCCGACTGGGTCGACGCCGGGATTCTCTTCTTCAAAAACTGCGGACTGGTCACAACACTCTCAATCAACGTCTGGAACCGGAAGCCGCCCGCCGCCGCCCGCGCCCGCATCGTGTCGACAAGCGCTTCATCGGACAACTGCAGCGAACGGTTCAACGCAAACGCAACCAGCTTACGGCTGATCGTAGCAACAAAATCCTTCTCGCGGTTCTGCTTGATAAACTCCTGCAGCCCCGCCACGCCCACGCCCACCTTCCCGCCCGGATAGGTCGCCGCCGTGTCCACCGGCCGCCCCGCCAGATCGGTCTTCCGCGCATTGCCAACAGGGCCATACCCCTCGAACGCCAGCCCAAACGAATCGATCTTCGCATGGCACGCCGAACACAGCGCATGCTCCCGGTGCTTGGCCAGCATCTCCCGCAACGGCCGCTCCGACGTGGCTTCATCATGCGGCAACTCCGGCACCACCGGCGGCGGCGGCGGAATAATCTCGCCTAAAACCTGCTTCACCACCCACGCCCCGCGCTTCACCGGGCTCGTCCGCAACCCCGGCGAATTCTGCGTCAGGAACACCGCCATCGGCAACAGCCCGCCCCGCCCGTACTCCGAGGCATCGTCCACCCGCTGCCACCCCTCGCCCTTCACCGGAATCCCATAGTGCTTCGCCAGCACCGGGTTCACAAAGGTGTGCTTCCCATACAGTAATTCCAGCACCGGCCGGTTATTCACAATCGCGTCTTCC
Source organism: Acidobacteriota bacterium (assembly GCA_947470805.1). Classification (GTDB taxonomy): domain Bacteria; phylum Acidobacteriota; class Terriglobia; order Bryobacterales; family Bryobacteraceae. Next base: position 116,011 of record CANIVU010000006.1, read on the forward strand.
AACAACCGGATCGGCTCCTGGAACATCGCCTCGCGCAGCGCATCGTTGAACTCCGGGAACCGCTGCCGGTCCACCGAATTGTTCTTCTCAAACTGCCGGAACATCAACCAGTTGCCCGTAAACTCGGTCGCAAACCCGCGCACCCGCGCGTCCTTCAACATCCGCCGCGCCTGCGCCAACAGCACCTCCGGCCGCTGCAAATCCCCCGCCTTGGCATGCTGCAACAGCTCCGCGTCCGGCATGCTCGCCCACAGGAAATAGCTCAGCCGGTTCGCCAACGCCAACCCGTCCAACGCCACCGTCCCGCCGCTCTTCGCCGGCCCCTTGCTGCTCCGCAAATCAAACCGGTACAAGTAGTCCGGAGCCATCAGCACACTCACAACAGATTCCCGCAGCGCGTCTTCGTGCCCCAACTCATTCTTCTTCCGCAGCGTCTGATAATGGGCCAACACCCCGGCCCGCTCCGCCGCCGTCAATGGCCGCCGGTACGCCCGCTCTGCAAAACGAACCAGAGCATCCAAATGCTTTGGCTCCGCTGCCGCCTTCTGCTTCTCCAGCCCCCGCAGCGTCTCGTTAATCCCGTCGTAATGAAACCGGATCGCCTTCGCGGCCACCGGGTCGTTCCCCGGGTCGGCCGCCGCCTTCGCCAGATACTTATCCCGCATCGCCGCAATCACGGCAGTATCGGTAATCTCTTTCCCCACCGGCCGGTCGGCCGAAGCCTCCGCGCCCTTCCCGTCCACCTCGCCCGCCTGGTTCGTGAAGTACTGCACGAAAGTCCGCGCCGTCGCCTGCGCCGCGTAGTCGAACTCGTTCCACAACCGGTCCAACTCCGCCTTCCCCTTCTCATCCAGAACCAGCTCCATCAACGGCCGGTCGTCCCGGAAGAAGCCCAACACACTGTGGTACCCGGCGTTCAACAGCCGCCCCTTGTCCTGCGAATCATCGGGGAAATAACGCCCCCGCTCGGTCACCATGAACTGGTCCGGAAACACCTTCGCAAACCGCGCAAACGCCGCCTCGTACCGCGCCCGCTCCTTCGCCGGCACCACCAGGTCCATGTCCGCCGCCCGGCCCTTATTCACCAACGCCGCCCAGCGCGGCGCCCCCTCCATGTGCAGCCCCGCATACCGCGGAATCACCGGCGCCTTTATCGGCGGATCGGTATCCAGTCGCAGCGAAGCGGGATCAAACTCCCGCCGGTGCGTGGCGTACTCTTCATTCTTCCAGTGCAAGAGCGGCTGCGACCCCGCCGGCAAACCCTTCACCTTCGGCGCCGCGAACTGCATCCCCGTATGCCGCCGGATCCGCACCACAAACGCCTCCATCTCCCCGCACAACTTCGCCCGTTCCGCCGCGTCCGCCGGTAGCGCCGCAAACATCCGCTGCAGCTTAAACACCGGCCCCGCGGAACCCTTCTCGTTCAACAACTCCCAAACCACCGGCAAATACCGCGAGCTAACATGAAGTTCCGCCGCCACCGCCGCCAACGTTCCCTTGCGATTCCGAACCCGCCACGCCGCCTCAAAATAATCAGCCAGCTTCACCGGCTGGCGCCCATAAAACGCCATAATCCGCTGCACCGCCCACTTCTCCCGATCGGTCTCAACCAGCATCGTGTGCGGCGCAAAATCAATCGTGTCCGGCGTCAGCACCATGTGGTTCGCCACATCCCGCGCCGCCTGCAAATACTTGTTCAGCAGCGCCGGCGACATCGTCAGCGACTCGCCCGAATTATCAAACCCCGCCGGATTCGAAGGATCAATCGGAAACTCCTTCGTGATCTTCATATCCTGCCCGGTCAAATCCCGAATCGTGTAGTTGTACTCCGCATGGCTCAACCGCCGTGCCGACACCAGCCCCGGGTCCCCGGCCGACTTCCGGATCTCCTCCACCCGCACCCGATGGATCCACCCGATCACCGCTTCCGACTCAGCCGCCGGCGGCGCCGGAATCGGCTTCGGCGGCATGTCTTTCAACGTCAACCGTTCGGCAATCAACGCCCAATGCGGATAATCCTTCGCCACCATCGCCGTCGACGTATACGCGGTCAAATCAAACTGCGCCGCCGGCGTCTTCCCGCTATGACACCCCACGCAATTCTTCGCAATAAACGGCTTCACCGTCTGCGCAAACTGCGCATCCAGCCCAGCCGCCGGAGCGCCAAAAGAAGAAACCGCGCAAGCGGCAAAAAGGAAAAGGAGTGCTCGAAATGACATGAATTGGTTTCAGACAGAGAAATGCGGGCAAAAAGGGCCTCTCCAGTCTATCGAAGAGAGGCCCCTTATGACAGGCGCTCAAAGTCGAAACTTCGTTACGGGTTACTGCAAAGGAAACGACGGTAACCGCCCCGGCGTCGCCGGCGCCCCCGCCGCGTCAAAGCTCTTATCCAAAGCCTTCAAATCCACATCCAAAATCACCCGCAACTTCTCCACCTCCCGCTGCAACTCCCGCGCCGCCACCGCATACCCCTCCACCCAACTCCCCAACGGCCGCCCCGTCCCGCCCCGCGAACTGAACAGGATCGAATTCACCCGCCCGCTGATCGATGTCGGCGTCCCCTCATACCGCCCCGCCGCAAACGCATCGCCAGAAACCACCCGCCGCATCGCGCTCAACTTCTGCTCCACCGCCCGCAGATCCTGCAACGCCTTCGCCGGCAACCCCGGCGTCAACGCCGCCGCCGACCGCAACGCCGCCGTCTTCGCCCGCGCCCCTTCCATCCCGTCCACAGTCGCGTTCACGGCCTTCTGCAATCGCGAAACCTTCTGCTGGAACTCCGTCAACAACCGGAACTCCGTCTCGTTCGTCCCATCCGACACCACGCGGAAGCTCCGCGCCTCGCCCACCGCCGTCAACACGCCGTCCACGCGCGTCTGCATCTGGACTTTATAAACACCCGGCATCACCAGATTCCCCTGCGGCTGCGGCCGTCCCCCGGCCTCTTCGCTCAAACCATCCCCACCGCCCCGAGCCACGGCCGACACCGGCTCGCGCAAGTCCCACGCCACCCGGTTGAACCCCTTCGCCGCCGGCCCGGTCACCTGCCGCACCGCGCGCCCCGCCGCATCGGTAATCGTAAACACCACCGCCGGCGGCTCCTCTTCAGCCTCCGCCCGCAACGCGTCCAACGTCGGATACGCCGGCGCCGGCCCGTCCTTCTTCCGCTCCGCCTCCCGCCGCGCATCCCGCTTGCTCTTCAACCCGTCTTTCAGAAAATACGTGAAGACCGCCCCAAACGGCGGATTCTCCGCCGCATACAGCATCTCTCCCTGCGTGCCCTTCCCCGCCCCGCCCAGTTTCCGCGTCGGCAAGTACAACAACGCATCCCGCACCGGGTACAGCTGCGTCTCCCCCGTCATCGATCGCAACGCCGAATAATCGTCCAGAACATAAATCCCGCGCCCAAACGTCCCCAACAGCAAATCGTTCTCCCGCTTCTGAATCACAATGTCGTGCACCGGAATCACCGGCATCCCGCCCGTAATCGGCGTCCACTTCTTCCCGCCATCGTTCGTGAAGAAAGCGCCAAACTCCGTCCCCGCAAACAGCAGGTCGCGCTGGATCGGGTCCTCCGCAAACGCCTTCACCGCCCCATTCTCCGGCAGGTTCCCCACAATCGGAGCCCACGTCCGCCCGCTATCCACAGACTTGAAAAGGTATGGCTTAAAGTCCCCATTTTGATGGTTGTCATAGGCCGCATACATCACGGCAACATCGTGCGCACTCGCCGCCAGCTTCTTCACATACCCGTTCTCCGGCGCTCCCGCAATCGGAGCCACCTTCCGCCAATCGGTCCCGGCGTTCTCGCTCACGTGGATCAACCCATCGTCGCTCCCCGCCATCAACAACCCATCCTTCTTCGGGCTCTCCACAATCACGGAAAGATTCCCATACAGCGCCGTCGATTGATTCTTCGCAATCGCATCCGGCCCCCACACCTTGCCCATCACCGTCAACTGGTTCCGCTCCAGCGCCCTGGTCAAATCCGGGCTAACAGCCTTCCAAGTCCCGCCCCGGTCATCGCTCCGGAAAATCTTCTGCGCGCCAAAATAAATCCGCCCCGCCTTGTGCACGCTCGGCGTAAACGGCGAATCCCAGTTCCACCGTAACGGAGCCTCGCCGGGCGCCTCCAACGGCTGAATCCCAAACGCCTCTCCCGTCCGCTTGTCCACCCGCGAAAGCCCGCCATTCTGGCTTTCCGCATAAATCAAGTTCGGATCAAACGGATCAATCTTCGAAATGAACCCATCCCCGCCCCGCGTCACAAACCAGTCGTCCGTAAGAATCCCATGCCCGCTCTTGGTCCGCACCGGCCCGGCCAGCGAGTTGTTATCCTGCGTACCGCCATACACGTTATAAAACGGCTTCGCGTCATCCACGCTGATGTCATAAAACTGCGTCACCGGCAGATTGGACTTATAAATCCAATTCGCGCCCTTATCCCACGTCTCATACAACCCGCCGTCACATCCAACCAAATAATGATTCGTATTCTCCGGCTCAATCCAAATCACGTGATTGTCAACGTGTTTATTCTTCTCCCCCAACGGCCTAACGTTCCGCCCCCCGTCATCGGACACGCGGAACATCACATCGGGAATATAAATCCGGTTCGCCTGCTTCGGGTCCACATACACCTTGGCGTAGTACATCGGCTGCGCCAGCACGTCATTCACCTTCGTCCAGTTCGCCCCGGCATCCTCACTGCGGTACAACCCGCTCAGCCGCCCGGTGGCCTCAATCGTCGCGTACATCACGTCCGGCTCACTCGGCGCAATCGCCATCCCAATCCGCCCCAACTCGCCCCCCGGTAGCCCATTTCCGGTCATCTTCTGCCAAGTCGCCCCCGCGTCGACGCTCTTATAAATCGCACTCTCCGGCCCGCCATTGATCAGCGTGTAGAAGTGCCGCCGCCGCTGCCACGCCGCCGCGAACAACACATTCGGGTTCCGCGGGTCCATGACAACATCGGTCACCCCCGTGTTCTCGCTGATGGTCAAGGAAGCCTTCCAGCTCTTCCCCCCGTCCGTACTCCTAAACAGCCCCCGCTCCCCGCCCGGCCCCCACAGCGGCCCCTGCGCCGCCACGTACACAATATTCGAATCCTTCGGATCAATCACGATCTTCGAAATATGTTCGCTCTTCTTCAGCCCCAGGTTCTTCCACGTCGCCCCGCCGTCGTCGCTCCGGTAGACCCCATCGCCATACCCCACACTGCGCTGCGAATTGTCCTCGCCCGTCCCCACCCAAACGGTGTTCGGGTTCCGGGGATCCAGCGTCACATAGCCAATCGAATAGCTCCCCTGCTTATCAAACACCGGCGTCCAAGTCGCGCCGTTGTTCACGGTCTTCCAAACCCCGCCGGACGCCACTCCAACATAGTAGAGCCCCGGATTCCGCGGATGCACGGCAATCGTCGAAATCCGCCCCGACATCAGCGCCGGCCCAATAGCCCGCAGCTTCAGCCCTGCCACATCCTGTCCAAAGGCAAAGCCCATCAATCCCAGAAGAAGAGAAACCATCCGCATGGCCATCTATTCTGCCTGAAATGCGTGCCAAGCACCAATTTTCTCTTCACAATCTCGGACGATACCGGAACATCATCCCCACCCAAACCTGGAACGGCAGCGAACCCATCACCCCCGCCCGAAACCAGAACGGCCCCCCGGCCAACTCCCCCATCACCGTCCGCGCGTCCACCACCACCATCAGCAGAAAAAACACCCCCGCATGCACCCACGTCCGGTGCCCCGTCACGGAAAACGCCACCACACACCCGGCAATCCCCGCCGCCACAATCAACAACAGAAACGCCAAATCGTTCCCCGGCAAATACGCCCCCGGAACCACCCGCTCAGCCACCAAATGAAACCCATCGATGGCAAACAGCCCCAGCGGTAACGAAACCACCGTCCGCACCCACTGCACGACCGCCTTCACTCCAACCACCCCGCCACCGGACCAAGCACCAACCAGAACAGCCCGTTCCCCAGCACCGTCACCACCGAAAACGCGCGAATCAAATCCGCCGGAACCACCGCCATCCCCTCCGCCTGCGGAGCCCCCACCAAGTGCGGCAACAAAACCAACACCCCCGCCGCCAAAGTAAACGGCCACCGCCGCCATCCTTTCGCCACTAGCAGCAAGGCCGCCCCCGTCGCCGCCACAGTCAACACCCACCACACCTGCCGCGCCGCCAAATCAGCCACCGGAACTCCCGGCGGCTCCGGAGGCAACCCCAACGCCGGGGCCCCCACAAAGGTAACGAACCCAGCCAATCCCCACACCCACCCGTTCCGCCGCGTAATCGGAATCCCCGCCAACGCCGGGATCGCCACCAGCAACGCCGCATACCCGATCCCGGTCAATACCGTCGAAGCGGCCGTATAGTAGTTCCGCTCCACCCCCTCCGCCGGCTTCCACTCGGCCTCATGATGGTGCCCCTCATGACCCGCATGCCCCTCGTGAACTTCATACCGCTCCGCCGCCAGAATCCGCGGCACAACGAAGAAATACTGAAACGCAAACAGCACCGCCCCCGCCATCGCGCCCGCCACCAGCGCCGCGCGCATCAGCTGCTGAAACGGCTTCATACACCCACTAGTGGCAGGGGAAACCGTTGGCGTGACGCGTATCGTGCGTCGCGTTGTGGGCCGCGGAAGGCGTCGAGAACCCCACACAATAAAGCACAATCAACCCAAACCCAAGAACCGCAATCGCCGGCAGCCGCTCCGCCAGCGGAAGCGTTCTCGACGCGGGTATGGAAATAGAGTTATTCAACGCAAAGCCTCTCTTCTTGTATCACATCGCCCACATACCGCTGGAACTGCCGCACCGCCAACTCCGCCGGCATCTCCGTATCGGTCTCGTCCACCAGCATACGTTCCACGTAGTCGTAGACCAAGTCCACATCCCCGGCGTGGTTGATCGAATGAAACCACATCGACCGCCCGTGTATCTGCAGCAGAATCACATTCGCCAGCGGGCACGGCCCCAGACACCCCGAAACGGTCAAATGAAACCGCCGCCGCATCCCGCGCTTTTTCCACTGCTGTTTGAACTCAGCCAGCGGCAGCGCCGGAAACCCCTTCTCCGTCTGCCCGCAACAACAGCCGTTGCAGACAAACAGATGCCCATCCTGCACCCGGATCTGTTTCGACACCCCGTCTTCCCGAGTCACAGAAATCAGCGGACTCTGCCGGTACGCGTAGCTAATCCGGAACCCCGGCCTCAGCTGCACCGGTTGCCCGTGCGGCGTGTGGCGATAGGCGTCGGCCCACGCCGCCTTACGCTCAAACAACTCCGGCGCCCCAGTCAGCCCCTTCGCCGTCACCAGCTTTTCCAACGTAGCCACCCAGTGCTGGTAGTATTCACTGCCGTCTTCGTCGGCCTCATCCCGTTCCACCGCCGCCGCCAGCTCTGCGGAAAGCGCCTCAGCCCACTCCGTCCAACTGAAATAGCCCAACGCCGACAGCCGCACCGCCATCGCAAACGCCTGCGCCTGCCACGGCTCCGCAAACACCGGCCCGTCTTCATCCCGAGGCAGACTCGGCAGTTCGCAAAACGCCGCGGGAAACTCAAGCCCGCTCAAGATAGTCGTCCCACAAATCCAGATAAACGAAGTCGTGCGCCGATGCCTCCGGCCCCCACAACTCCCGCGCGCTGAACCGCACCGCGTACACATGCTGCCGCTTCGGCCCACGCCCATCGGCATTGGTATCAGGGAAATTGTGTACCCCGTGGTCCCGGTCAATCACGCCCATCTTCCCGCGCGCATACCGCGGCAACCGCGTGTGCCCCAGCGGTTGTATGTTGAGTGCCCGCACCCGCTCACCGGCCCGAAACTTCGGCACAATCCCCGGCTCGTAGCTCGACGGAATGTTCCGGTTCAACGCCACCGCCGGCACCATCTCCGGTGTCAACGCCGGCGTCAGCCTCTCACTCCCTGCCGCCGCCCTTCCCGACTCCACTTCCTCGCGCGTCACCGTCCCCGTCTTGATCAGCAGCGTGACCATCCGCGTGAACCACTTTTCGTAGTAGCTCATGCGCAGGTACTCCGCCGGAGGAAGCATTTCAATAAAATACCGGCCGGTGTCGATATTCCATTTCCGCCAGGGTCCAAGCGCGCGCGTAATCGCGTAAACCCGCCCCTCCCAAACCTCGTGAAACACCGGCTCGGTCGCCTCCGGATCCTGCGGGACACGTCCAAAACCGTGCATCCCCCCCATATCGTGGATGCCGTTCATTTCGCCACCTGCTTCGGAGACGCCAGGTTCTCCACGCCAATCATCGAATTCCGCGTCACCAGCGCAGCCAGCGCCGCCTCGTCCAGATCCTCCGTGCCCGCCGGACGTTCCGGAATCACCAGATAGCGAAGTTCAGCCGTACTATCCCACACCCGGACCTCAACATCAGCCGCCAGTTCCAGCCCAAACTCCTGCAACACCCCACGCGGATCAATAACCGCCCGGGACCGGTAGGCGTTCGACTTATACCAGGCCGGCGGCAGCCCCAGCACCGGCCACGGATAGCAGGAGCAAAGCGTGCAAACCACCACATTCTGGATCTTCGGAGTATTCTCCAGGGCAACCATATGCTCGCCCTGCACGCCCAGAAACCCAAATTCCGCAATCGCCGTCGACGCATCGGCCAGCAGACGCGCCTTATACGCCGCGTCCGTCCAAGCCCGCGCCACCACCCGCGCCCCGTTTCGCGGACCGACCTTATGTTCGTACGTATCAACCAGCGCATCCAGCGCCGCCGGGTCCACCAGCCCCTTCTCAACCAGCAGCGATTCAAGGGACTTCACCCGCAAACTAATATCCGACGGGACCGTCTGATGTTGATGATCGGCCTGCTGGGCCTCACCGCCAGACGCGGACTCTGCTCCGGTAACGCTCATTGCGGCGATGAAACCTCATCGGGATGGTTCAATGGAATTCTCCTGGCATCGCGTTAGAATCCGCCATCTTAGCAGGAATTCGAGGTACACGAGAATGAGCAATTGACACTCGCCCCCTCCAACTCCATAATTCCAAGGAACAGGATCCCCCCAATGGCCAATCCGCACCCCAAAATCGCCACCCCCTGGTACTTCTGGGCCGTCGCCGTCCTCGCGATCGTCTGGAACGGTCTCGGCATCGTCCTCTGGGGCGGAACCACGTTCACGCCAACCAGCTTCCTCGAGGGCATGCCGCAAGCCCACCGCGATTACGTAAGCAGCCTCCCCCTCTGGAGCACATTCACTTGGGGCCTCGGCGTCATCGGCGGCACCGCCGGCTCCATCCTGCTGCTCCTCCGCCACCGTCTTTCGGTACCGGTATTCGCCGCCTCCCTCTTCGGCGCCGTGACAAACTCGCTCGTCTATGTCACCAACCCACCGCCGCCCGGCTTCTTCAATCCGGGGCTAACCCTCTTCATCACCGGCTTCGCCCTCTTCCTTCTCTGGTTCGCCCACAGCAGACAGCAGCGCTGAAGCCCCTCCAAATTGCCCCCTGTGGAAAAGTCGGTCACAAGGCAAATGACTTTATTTTCAAACCGCTAACCCCCGCTTCCCCAAACACCTACAGCCAAATCCAAAAACCCCAAGCCGCCGGTTACTAGCCAACCCCTCCCTAGACTAAAGGGAGTATGGCACTTCAAAACCATTCCAATCGACGCGCCGAATCCGCCCGGATCAACGGCGCCAAAAGCCAGGGCCCGAAAACGCCCGAAGGCCTCCTCAAAGCAAGAACCAGCTCTCTAACCCATGGTCTCTTCGCAAACGAAGAAACCCTCAAAGCCTCGGTAAGCCAGGAAGGCTTCCTAAAGTTAAGGGAATCCTTCTACAAATACTGGAACCCCGAAGACGAATACATCGCCACCCGTGTCGATGAACTCACCTTCGCCCACTGGGAACTGGCCCGATTGATGCTAGTCCGCCGCTCCGAACTAGCCGAACTCCACTTGAACACCGGCGGAGTCCTCCAAGCCGAACTAGAAGCCTGCAAACCCGGATCCCTGGTCTACCGCCTGGAGGTCAGAATCAATCGCCACCAGTCCACGATCTCAAGACTGGAACGCGACATCATGCGCCTAAAGAAATTCGCGGCCATGCAAGGACCCTCCCAAGAGTCATTGAAAACAAACGACGAGCCCGAAACGCCGCCGCCAACGGAGTCTGAAACCGCCGAAATCCCGGCCCCAACGCCGGCCCAAACCATCGTCAACAGCCCGCCCGCTGGCGAAATCCAGCCCGTAATGTAACCCCAAAATGCCCGGACCACACCCGAAGTGTGTCCAAAGATTCGGCCCTACGCCAGCATCTTCGTCGCCACCTTCCCCGCCACATCCGTCAGCCGGAACGGCCGCCCGCCATACATAAAAGTCAGCCGGTCATGCTGCAGCCCCATCAAATGCAGCATCGTCGCGTGCATGTCGTTAATGTGCATCCGGTCCTCGACCGCGTAATACCCAAACTCATCCGTCGCCCCATACACAAACCCCTTCTTCACCCCCGCCCCGGCCATCCACATCGAGTACCCATACGGGCTATGATCCCGCCCATCCCCGGCCTCGGCAATCGGCGTCCGCCCAAACTCGCCACCCCAAATCACCAGCGTCTCCTCCAACAACCCGCGCGCTTTCAAATCCGTCAACAACCCCGCAATCGGCCGGTCCACCGCCAGCGCCGTCCGCGTATGCAGCCGAACAAGCTCACTATGCGCATCCCAACCCACCTCGTTCCCCGGCCCATACTCGTGGTTAATCTGGATGAACCGCACATTCCGCTCCGCCAACCGCCGCGCCATCAAACACTGCCACCCGAAATCAGCCGTCTCCGGCGCGTCCATCCCGTATAACTTCTTAGTAACTTCACTCTCTTTACTAACATCAAACGCCTCCGGAGCCTCCGTCTGCATCCGGAACGCCAACTCAAAACTCTGTATCCGCGCCTCCAACTCCGGGTCCTGCTGCCGTCGCGCCGCGCTCGACGCATTGATCTTCTGAATCATGTCCAACTCATACCGCTGCTGCTCCGCCGTCAGCCCATAATTCTTCAAATGCTCAATCGGCTCGTTGATATTCTCAATCGCCATCCCGCCCAGCCCCACCGCCGTGCCCTGATACGCCGCCGGCAAAAATCCCGAACTCCACTTCTTCGCCCCGCCATGCGACAACCCCGGCTTCAAAGTAATATACGCCGGTAAGTTCCGATTTTCCGTCCCCAGCCCGTAAATCACCCACGACCCCATACTCGGCCGAGTAAATGTATTCGACCCCGTATGCAGCTGCAACGTCGCCCCGCCATGCGCGACACTGTCCCCAACCATCGAACGAATCACACACAAGTCATCGGCGTGCCGCGCCACATGCGGGAATAACTCGCTGATCTCAATCCCGCTCTGCCCGTGCTTCTTGAACTCCCACGGCGACTTCAACAACCCCTGCACATTGTTCTCCGCGAACGTCAGCGGCCGCTTAAACGGCAACGGCTTCCCGTGATCGCGAATCAACCGCGGCTTCGGATCAAATGTGTCCAAATGCGACGGCCCGCCATGCATGAACATGAAGATCACGCGCTTGGCCTTCGCCGGAAAATGCGGAGCCCGTGCCGCCAGCGGATTCGCCGCCTCCGCCATCAGCCCCTGCAGGCCCATCAACCCGAACCCGCACGCCGCCCGGCGCAACAAATACCGACGCGATACTGACATAAGTTCCCTCACGGCACGTAGATAAAATCGTTCGACGCAATCAGCGTCCGGCACAGGCTCGCCCACGCCAGCAGCCGCCCCTCATCGTTCCCCGGCAACTTCGGGAACCCGGCCATATACGCCAAACTCCCCTGCACCTCGCCCGCCCCCGGCGTCCGGCCCAACACCGTCTCCCACGCCTCGCGCACCCGCCCGGCATCGTCCGTCCCGCTCTTCAGCAGCTTCGAGGCCAGCGCCCGCGACCGCTCTGTCACAAACTTGCTGTTCATCATATACAGCGCCTGCGGAGCCACGTTCGTCTGCTCCCGGATTTCCGTCGAAGTCGTCGCATCGCCAAAATCAAACAGCGTAAACAGCGTCGACAAATTCGACCGCCGCAACGGCAGATACACCGTCCGGCGCTTGGAATCATCCGGGTGCATCGACTTACGCGCATCGCTAAACTCGTTGTCCGTCCCCGTCCCGCTCGTCAACGCCCCGCCCATCGCCAGGTCCAGGCTCCCGTCCAACAACAACAGCGAATCCCGAATCTCCTCCACCGTCTTCCGCCGCATAGGAAACCTCGTCCACAACCGGTTATCGGCGTCTTTCTCGGCGTTCGCCGCCGAAGTCTCCCCGCTCATCTGGTAGGCCTCGGAAGCCATAATCAGCCGGTGCATCGCCTTGAACGACGAGCCCCGCCTCACAAACTCCGCCGCCAGCCAGTCCAGCAATTCCGGATGCGTCGGCCGCTCCCCCGCCACCCCGAAGTTACTCGGCGTCCGCACCAACCCCTGCCCAAAATGTCCCTGCCAGATCCGGTTCACCATCACCCGCAACGGCAGCGGATGCCCGCCATCGGCCATCCAGTTGGCAAGCTCACGCCGCCCGCTCCCAGCCCGCACCGCGGTTTGATTCCCCCCTGCCAGCACCACCGGAAACTGCTTGGCAACCAGGTCCCCCTTCGCCTCCGGGTTCCCCCGCACGAACACGTGCTGGTCGACAGACTTATCCTCCGCAACCCCGCAAGCAAACGGCGGCTCAACCGGCGCCGCGGCCTGAACGGCCTTCAACTCCGTCTTCAACTTCGCCACCGCCTCGGAGTCCTTCTCCGGCAGCCCCAACGGCCCCTTCGCCGCCACAACTTCCGTATAAAACCGGTTCAGCCCCGCCGGAAACTTCGGCGCCTCTTTCAAAATCCCGGCCTTGAAATCGGCCTGCGCCTTCTCCCGCCGCGCCACCTCGGCAAAGTAGTTCGCCTGATACGCCGCCGCGTCGCCATTCTTATACCAGTCCTCCAGGTGAATCCGGCGCTCCTTGTTCGGCTTCAAGTAAGCAACCCACCGCGCCAGCACCGCCGCGTCCAACGACGCATCCACCGCCCCCGTCTTCGCCGCCAACATATACCGCGCAATGTCCGGCGCCAGCCGCTCCCGCCACTTCCGCGCCTCCGCCGCCACCGCGCCATCAATCTCCTTCTGCTTCTCCGCCACCCGCTTCTGGTGCGCGTTCCACGGCTCCAACTCGGCCTTCCCCGCCAGCGGCACATAGAACAGCTTCGACACTGTTCCCTCGATCTGCTCAAACTGCCGCGTGCTCGCAAAGATCGAAGCCAGCGAGTAATAATCCTTCGTCGTCACCGGGTCAAACTTATGGTCATGGCACCGCGCGCAAGAAATCGTCAGCCCCAGAAACGCCTTCCCGACCACGTCAATCTGTTCATCGACGGCGTCATAGAACATCTTGACCTTGTCCTGTTCGGCAACTAACTTTGGCCCCAGCGCCAGAAACCCGGTTGCGATGATGCCAGCCGTGTTCACCTCCTGCCCCGCCGGCGGCGGCAACAGGTCGCCCGCAATCTGGTTCCGCACAAACTCCGGAAACGGCATGTCCCGGTTGAAGGCGTCGATCACCCAATCCCGATACTTCCACGCATGCGGATACCGGTAGTCCTCATCGGCCCCCGTCGAATCGGCATACCGCGCCACGTCCATCCAATGCCGGCCCCACTTCTCGCCATACCGGGGAGAAGCCAGAAACCGCTCCACCGCCGCCGCAAACGCCCCCGGCGAGATGTCGGCCATAAACAACCGCACGTCCTCCGCCGTCGGCGGCAAGCCAGTCAGGTCAAACGCCGCCCGGCGCAACAGCGTCAATCGGTCCACCGGCCCCGCCGGCGTCAACCCGCGCTCGGCCCGCCTGGCGCGCAAAAACTCATCGATCGACTTCCCCGTCCCCGGCTTCAGCGGCTGAAACGCCCAGTGATCGGTACCGCCTTTGGAAACAGTCTTCGGCCAAGGCGCACCGGCGCGAGCCCATTCGCTCAACGCGCCCAACTCGTCGCCCTTAAGCTTCCCGGTGGGCGGCATCTTCACCTTGCCGTCGTATGAAATCGCCGCAGCCAGCCGTTCAGCGGCCTTCGAAACACCCACCCCGCTGGCAAAGTCGACGCCCGCCATCGCCGCCGTCCCCGAGTGGCAAGCGAGACACTTCGCCGCCAGCACCGGCCGCACCCGTTCTTCGAATCCCGCCTGTCCCCAGGCGCACACCGCGAACAGCAGCAAATAGCGCATCACTAAAGAAGTGTAAAGGATTTAATCCCGTCCCGCCGCACAGGACCACAGCCTCCCAACCCGGCCGCCCCCGCAGCCAAGCAGTCAGGACCCCACCAAACCGGTAGCACCGTGCCCATCCCGTCCGCACAACTCGCCGTCAAGCTCCGCCAACCCAACCGCCCGCACGATCCGCGGACAAACACGCACCCCTACGAAGCCCCGCGAGCCCCGCGCGACGCAACCCGTCCGCACAACTCTCCGTCAAGCTCCGCCAACCCAAAGGCCCGCACGATCCGCAGACAAACACGCACCCTAACCGGGGTCGCACAAACCTTGCCTAGCGCACGCCGCCGCCGTCCAGGGCTTAGTTTCCGGTCGCCGTAACCGCCGGCTTCTTCGTGATCGAATAATCCAGGTATTTGATGATCAGCTCGGTCGTCCCCAGGAAACGCACATCCGCCGTCGATTGGTTCAGCGACGAATACCACAGGTCGCCCACCTTCCGGAACTCCTGCACCACATACGCACGGCCCACCAGCCACGACATATTTCGCGTCGTCCGGCCCTCCATCCGCACCATGGCCATATCCTTCATGTTTACGCAACCACGCCCATCGAACGTGAACCGCGTCCGCTTCCGCGCCACCAACTCAAACATCTGACAGCCCGCGCCCTTGGCCGCGTCGCCGGTCAACGGCCGCAACTCATAGTTATTCGCGTTGACGTTGCCGTCCCGGTCCTTTTTTGCCGCCGCCGCCACTTCGCCTTCCACAATCCGCGTCAGAATCGTCTTCCGCAGCCCCTCGGCGTTGGTCTTCAAAATCTCGAAACGCTTACTGCCATCGGCGGACGTAATCATCCGCACGTCCATCGTCGCGTCTTCTTTCCACCGGGCGTTTCGCACGGCGTACTGGCGAGTCGACCGCACCTCATGCACCTGAGCGTCCCGCTGGCGCTCGGCCTGGGCGATCAACGACGCCAGCTCCGCTTCTCCAGCGGCGGCGACGGACGCGCACAACAGCCCAATAGCCAGTCTTACCACGTGCCAACCATAGCAGGTTTTTTCCGATACGATGTTGCGATGGACGAGAAGAAGAAAACGCAAGCCCGCCGCGCGCTGCTGTTGGCCGGCGCCGGAGCCGGTTCGCTGATGGCCCAGCCCAAGGGCGATTGGTCGCCAAAGAAACAGATCGCCGGCGGCCCGGTCCGCTCCGGCCACCTTCTGTTCCTCAGCGGCATCGGCGGCTGGTATCCGGAACGGCGCCCCAAGGCCGGCGACATCAAGGAGCAGACGGCCGACGCGCTCACCATCATGAAGGAGTCGCTCACCAAGGCCGGCTCGTCGATGGAGAACGTCCTGAAGGTCCAGGTTTCGCTGGTCGATCCGGAGAAAAACTGGGACGCCATGAACGACGTCTACAACACCTTCTTCGTGAAGGACCGGCCGGCGCGCTCCTACTTCGGCACCACCGGCTTCCGCCGGCCGGGCCAGTTACTCCAGATTGATTGTATCGCCTACGTCGACTAACTTGCTACTTACTTGAAATTACTGTACGGCCCGGCGTCCTTCCAGTTCGTCAAGCTCAAGCCCTCGCTGTCCCATACCACCGTGCCACCGGCGATGGTCAGCACGCAGCGCAACTCGCCGTTGGCGGAGAGCTTGGAATTCGACGAATCCAGGTACGCCGCCGGGCCCTTGCGCATTTCCAAGACCGCGATGTCGGCCGCGCCACCAACGCTGAGCGTCCCCAACTCGGGATGGCCGATCGCCTTGGCGCTGTTCACTGTGGTCCGCGCCACCACCTGCTCCAGCGTCAGGCCCATGGCCAGAAACTTCGACATGACGTTGGTCATGTTCGCCCGCGGCAACATCAGGCTTTGCCGGTTCAGGTCCGTCGAGATCGTGTCCGGCAACAAGCCCGCCTTCACCACCGGCACGGCCACCTTGAACAGAAAACCATCGGAGCCGTGGCCCACGTCGAGCAGGACACCGCGCTTCCGCGCCGCCGCCAGATCCGTTCCCGGCTTGCCGTAGATGTGCGTGAGGATGTCGCCCGCCTTCAACCCGTCAGGCGACTGGCTGGTGCGCACTCCGGTGACGATCCGGAGCTTCGGATGCTCTTCGCCCTCCTTGGGAGCGGATGGCAGCGCGACGGTTGTCACTCCGGCGCGCAGGGAGTTGTGTTCTTCGCTGGGGTGGGACTGGATGTCGATCAAGCCCGGCGTCACCACGTAGTCGCTCAGGTCAACCACGCGGCGCGCGTGCGCGGCCGGGATGCCTTTGGCGATCTTGCTGATCTTGCCGGCGGTGATGCCGATATCGAGCCGTTCGTTCCGCCCGTTCTTCGGGTCCAATACCTGGCCACCCTTGAGCAGCAGGTCGTAGATGTCCTGGGCGCCCAGGGGCGCGAGCAACGCCGCCAACAGCAGTCCCGTTCTCATTGGTTCCACTCCTTGGCTCCGCGGCCTTCGAGGTCGAACACCTCTTCCCCGCCCCGGACGGTGTAGATGCATTCCAGCTTCTGCTTACCGAGGTACTTGTGCTGCCAGGCATCCTTGAAAGCAAAGACGCCGTCGCGTAAGCGGAACACGGCCACATCGGCGATCTGGCCTTCACCCATCGTTCCGATCTCCGGAAAACGGCCGATGGACTTGGCCGGGTTCATGGTGGAACGGAGGATTGCGTCCTGCAGTTTCATGCCGAGATTGAGCATCTTCGAGATGCAGTTGGCCATGTCGCTTTCGGCCATCATGATGCTGGAGGAATGGAGGTCGGTGGAGATGGTGTCGGGGTAGAAGCCCTGGGCCATGGCCTTGGTCGCCACGGGCCAGAGGAAGCTGCCGCCGCCGTGCCCCAAATCGAAGAGGACGCCGCGGGCGCGGGCTTCGGCCATATAGGGCTGCACTTTGCCGGAGACACGATCGACCACTTCTAACTGCCGGTCATTGAACACATGGGTGTGCATGTCGCCGGGTCGTAACTTCCCGAGTAACTTATCCTTACTCGTGCGGCCGGTGAGAGTGAAGATTTTGTCATCCACCATGACCGGCACTTTGGCGATGTTACCGGCGGCGATGGCGCGGTCGATGGCGGTCCAGCCGTTGCCGCCGAAGTGGGCGGTTTTGATGCCGACGATGTAGGTGCGGCGGTCGAGGATCTTGGCTGCGGTCTTCTCCGGCTCCATGTCCTCGGTGTTGTCTTCGAAGGCCGTGCCGACCATACCGTGGCCGACAATATTGATCAGCGAAAGCACTCGCGTTTTCGAGGTTTTGATGACCTTTTCGAGCATCTCATCGAAGGTCCGCCAGCCGGCACCGCCGGCGTCGACGATGGTGGTGGTCCCGGCCGGCAGCGCGGTGTCATCGGGATGAATCGACCCGCTGTAGCCGAAGACGTGGGCATGGAGATCGATGAGGCCGGGAGTTACGTAGAGGCCTTTGGCGTCGACGACTTTCTTTGCATCGGAGGCCGGGATGTTACTCGCTACGCGGGCGATCTTGCCGCCGGAGATAGCGACGTCCATAACGGCGTCGATGCGATTGGCCGGATCGATGACGTGCCCTTGCCGGATGACCAGATCATAGCGGGGCTGGGCCCAGGCGGCGAGAGCGAGAACAAACGGGAGGAACCGCTTCATGCGCTCCTCCGGGCGGACCACTTGGCCTTTCCGTACTCGCCGAGGTCGAGGTCGCCCGACATGGTTTCGCCTTCCACGCGGCCGTTGAAACCGTATGGCAGCGACTGGCCGCCGATGGGCAGCGCGGAGTGGAAGGCTACTTTATCCCCGTCAATGGATCCGTTCAGCCGGCCTTCGAGCGCCCAGCCCATATGGGTGCCGGTCACCTTGTTGCCCTTGGCGTTGAGGAACAGCTTGTGGTTGGCGGAGCCGGTGATGTAGGTCACGGCCACTTCCCAGCGGCCAGACAGGTCCGCAGCGGGGGGCGCGATGGCGGCTTTGGCGCGGCCTTTCGGGGCTTCGCGGAAGATGGCGGCAAGGCGGGTGGCGACGATCTTGTAATCGTCGGGCCGGAGGGCGACGGGACGGATGACGAAGGAGTTGCCTTCGCCGGAGGCGTGGGAGGCGATACGCGGTTCGCCGTCGGAGAGGAGTTTGCCGACTTCGCCGGCGGTGAGGCCGATCACGGCCGGATCCCAACTGACAGTGAGGGTCGGGAACGGGCCGCCGCGGGCGGGCGGGTTGACCTTGGTCTTGACGCCGGGAACGGCGGAGACGGTGGCGCCGATGTGCGAGTACCAGCCGTCCCACTCCTTGAACTCCGCCTGCATGTTGCGTTTTTTGACGAAGATCTCGGCGGCGACGACCATGCCGACGATCTCCTCTTTGCTGACCTTCATGGCGCGACCGAAGGCGTGGTGGGGGGCGCTGTTGGCCCAGGCTGCCTGGACGAGATCCTTCCGGCCGACGAGCAAGCCGGCGGTGGAGGGACCGCGGAGGATTTTGCCGCCGCTGTAGGCGACCAGATCGGCGCCGAGGGCGAGGTAAGGGTTGGGGACGATGAGGTAATCCGCAGCCGCGTCGACCAGGATGGGGATGCCGGCTTTTTTGGCGATGGGCGCGACTTCTTTGAGGCCGAACTTGGCGCCGCCGAAGTGTTCGCCGAGGATCTGGATCATCGCCGTGCGGGGACCGATGGCGGCTTCGAGTTCGGCGACCGAGTTCACTTCGACGATCTCGACGCCGACGGTGCGGGTGGCGTGATCGTAGACGTTGCGGGACTCCTTCGGCATGATGACCTGATTCTTCAGGCCGCGCATGTCGGGAAGTTGTTGCATCTTTTCCGGGTCGGCGCCGACGATGCAGGCGACGGTGGCGTGGGTGAGCGCGGCGGCGGCGCCAGAGGTGACAATACCCCAGGGGACCTGCAGAACTTCGGCCAGGCGCGCCGAGGCCTTCTCCATCAGTTCGTCCATGTTGACGTGGAACTGGGAGGCCTGTTCGATGGCCGCGATCACTTCGGGGAGGAGCCGCGAGCCGCCGTTGATGGTGAGCGTGGCGGTGGTGTTGATAAAGGGCCGGACGCCCAGACGGGTGTAGACGTCCGGTGTTGGCGCGGTGGCGGCCGGAGCCGCAACCGGAGTGGCGGCCAGGAGGGCCGCGGCGCTGAATAAGTCTCGCCGGTCGAAGCCGGCCTTGGAGCCCTTTTTGGTGGAGTGCATAGACTTCCCCCTTTGTGTGGTGCGGTCGTTTAATAGAGTCTACTTCAAATGGAGCTCCTGTTGAATCGGCGGCTATCGCTTTCGGAAGCGAAAGGCAGGCGGCAAAATGTTACCTGTTTCCCATGAGATGGAGTTGTACTGTAGGTCCTGATGCCTGCTAAGCTCAATAGTAGAGGTACCCGTCGGAGGATTGGGGGAATGGACAATAAAGCGATTGCTCCTGACTTCCCTCATGTTCGCGATCGCAATCGATGACTGGTTCGATTGAGAAGGAGTAAAGTGAACAGTATTTTCAAAGAACGAAACGCGGGCGGGTTGGAGAGGCGAGTACAGAGAAATTCCGTGCTCGACGTAGATTGTGTTTCCGCGAAACTCAATCGATTGCAAAGCAGCAATTCTGCCGGCCTGCAACGGGCCAAAGGAAATACCACGCCGTCCTGAGAAGACGAAAGTGGAATGTTCCGTCGTGGACACAGCGGAAGCGGCGACGTAGGCGACCGGTTCGGTATCGTCGCGCGTGGCCTGAATCAGGCTTCGAGAAACGACAAACGAGTCGACATGCCCTGGCCAAATACAGGTGAGCTGAGCCCCCATGTTCTCTGAAAACACACACTCTTCAAAACGCAGGTCTCCGGTCATGACATCCTCGTCGGGCGTCGTCCTGACGGGTTCGATGTCGACACCGGCCGAGGGTTCATGGCGTCCATAACTCCCACCGGTCCGGCCCGTGTCGGCAAAGGTGCATCGAATGAACCGCCCCGTGCGCAACTGGATTATCGACAGACCCTGGCGGCCGTTGTTCCGCAGGCGAACATCCTGCACGAGCGCTTCGCGGTCGGCGATGGTGCTGTTGCCACCGAGGGTGATTCCGTCGGTTGGAAAGTGATGAATGTGCAGATTTTCGAGACGATACCGGCGGCAGTTCGTCGTCAGAATGCCGGCGCCGCCGCCTTCGACGACGCCCGAGTCGCGGGTCATTTGATCCACGTTGCCGTTGAGCTCAAACCCGGAGATCACAAAATCGGAACTATCGATCATTTCGAATGGAGTTACACCGATGTAGTCACTTTCAGCGAGCCGGCCCTGCCTTCTTGCCGCGGGCCGGTGAAAGTCTCCTTTTACATCAATGGTCGCGCCATTGCCGGAGATGGTGACACCGTGACAGGCGCGAAAGACGATGTTGGCGGTGGGGTTCTTTCGAGCACCTCGAAGGATCCGGAAGCGATCAATCCGATACACCCCTGGCGGAAACCAGAGAGTGGAGCCCTCCGGCATCCTGCATAGCTGTTGGGCGGCCCGGACAAGGGCCGGATAGTCATCGGTGACTCCATCGCCGACCGCGCCAAGACTCTTCACATTCAGGGTCTGCCCCTGCTGTGGCATAGCGTGCACCGTTGCGCGCGCACAAATAAGCACAACCAAAAGACTAAGTAAGGACATTGACCTATGCACTGTTCTCTTTATACCGACGAAAGTCTGATAGACAGCAGAAAGTCTGCGCCAAGACCGGACCGTTGAAAGAGACAGGATGTAGTCGGCGCAGCGACGCACATTCGATCCGGAAACAGTGAATCCGGCAGTAATCAAGGAGATCATGTTCATGAATCGAATCCAATTCATTACGGGACTTTTCAGTTTGTGTGTTATCCAGGCCATGACGGCCGCGACGGCACTCAATGTCACGCAATTTGGGGCGAAGGGAGACGGCGTTACAGACGATTACGCCGCTCTACAGGCAGCCGCCACGGCAGTCTGCAAAACACCGGGCGCCACCCTGGTATTTCCTCCAGGAACCTACAAAATCGATCGTCATCGCGTGGTGGGCGGCGCGAAGAAGAATACGACGAAAGATATCCAGTACACCAACTGCAACGGCGTGACGATATCCGGATACGGAGCAAAGATTGATGTTCAGGGCAATTTTGCGCGCAACCCCGATGTGTACCCGACCTCGGCGTATGCCGTGAGCTACGACGAAGGGATCATTCCCTTCTTTATGCTAAACTCCACGGGCTTCACGATCAGCGGCTTCGAACTCGATGGCAACGTCGATCAGATGAGCCGGTCGCCGATCGTGATTGAGGGAATGAACGCGGGGGTACTGACGAGAAACTGCAACAACTACCAACTGCTCGACTTGTACATCCACCACTTCCACACGGACGGCATTAGCCTGGGTCACGGGTCGACGGTGGCCGATACGGGGGCGACACTCACCAATATCACCGCGAAAAACAATGCGCGGCAAGGATTATCCGTCCTACAGGTGCGGGGAGCAAAGATTGACAGCAGTCTGTTCAGCGACACCGGCGTCACGGGCAACTACGGCATGCACTCGCCTGGAGCAGGCGCGGACGTGGAACCGGAACGGACTCCTCCGGCAGTAAACGTCAAGACCGGCCTGATTGAATTCACCAACTGCCGGTTCGAGGAGAATCTGGGTTCCCAGTTCATCTCCACGGTCCCGAGCCGGGTGGAATCGGTCACTGTGCGCAACTCGGTGATCCGGGCGACGCGGGCGGGTGCCGACCCAGCCGCCTATCTGAATGCAGCAGCGACGTCGGTAAATACCGGGAACACCTTTTACCTGGCCGCGCAGAAGGCGATCGTTCTAGGCCCGACCAGCGCTGTGCACTATCCGTCGCTGGTCCAAGCCACGTACTCAGGGAACACGATCCAGGCATCCGACCGGTTTGGAATCTATCCTCCGATCCAGTATGCGCCGGTAGATTTTGTCGGCAACACGGTCACCGTCACGCCGGTAGCGCCGGAGAAGGCGTTCCTCATGTTCTCCAACATTAACCGGGCGTCCGCCAATACGTTCAACCTGGCGGCCTCCGGATATGCGGGGAACACCGGAACACTACCCTATGCGATCGTCTACATGGGAGTGAAGACGGTTACGGGCAATCAATACACAACTAACTTGACCAGTCCTAAGTCGTTCTACACGATCTACTACGGACCGGGCATGCAAGTCTCCGCCGAAGCGTTCCTGACCGGGACGACCTTCAAGGGACTTACCATCCAGTAGCTAGCGCCTCCCCCCCGCCGCGATCAACGCGCCACAACGGTTAGCGCTGTCACGGCGGGGAGTTCGTTTTGCCGCCAGCGGAGCGAGGGCTGATACTCGGGAACCAGTTCCGCCATATGCCGAACGAGAGCAATTGGCTTCCGGCGATCCACCAGCAGTTGCGCCTCCCGGAGCCACTCGATCATGCGTCCTTCTCCGACACCTACCGCGCGGAAGATCCGGATCTTTGGATGGTAGGTGGGCATGATGTCTTCGCCTTCGGTTCGCAGCTCCTCAAAGAGCTTTTCGCCAGGGCGCAGCCCGGTGAACTGGATGCGTACGTCTTCATCCGGCACTTTGCCGGAGAGACGGATGAGGTTCCGGGCCAGATCAACGATGCGGACCGGTTCGCCCATTTCTAGCACGAAGATCTCTGAGCCGGACTTCATGGCCGAGGCCTGCAGCACGAGTTGAACGGCTTCCCGGATGGTCATGAAGTAGCGGCGCATCTCGGGGTCGGTGACGGTGACGGGACCGCCGTCGGCGATCTGTTTCTGGAAGATAGGCACGACACTGCCGTTGCTGCCGAGGACATTGCCAAAGCGAACCGAGACAAAATTGGTATGCCGTCCGGCCGAGCAGGAGACGATGAGTTCGGCGATGCGCTTGGTGGCGCCCATGACGTTGGTGGGGTTGACGGCCTTGTCGGAGGAGATCATGACGAAGTCGGCGACGCGGTGGCGCGAGGCCGACTGGACGAGGTTCCAGGTGCCGATGACGTTGTTGGCAACGGCTTCGATGACGTTGGTCTCCATCATCGGGACGTGCTTGTAGGCCGCGGCGTGAAAGAGCGCGGCGACACCGTGTTGTAGGATAACCTCGTCGACACGAACGGCGTCGCGGATATCACCGATTTCGGGTATGAGTTCCAGGTCCGGGTAGGCCTGGCGGATTTCGAGATCGATGCGGAAGAGATCGCTCTCGGCCTGGTCGAAGATGACCAGTTTTCGTGGTTGGAAACTGGCGAGTTGACGGCACAGTTCGGAACCAATCGAGCCGCCGCCTCCGGTGACGAGGACGCATTTGCCAGTAAGGCTTTGGCGGATCTCTTCGGTATCCAGGGTGACCGGATCACGACCGAGCAGATCTTCCAAGGAGATGTTCCGGATTTGCCCGCTGAGCACCTTTTCGGCCAGGAGTTCGCCAACGCCGGGGACGATCTTGCAAGGTACGGAAGCGGCGCGGCAGTTGGCCAGGGCTTCCTTCATCGCCGGGCCGCCGATGGAAGGCATGGCGACGATGATCTCTTCGATAGGGTGGCCACGGTGGCGGAGCTGATCGACCACCGCGGCGGCGTCCCGTCCGCGACCCTGAACGCGCACGCCCCCGACGAGGGCGCCACGCTTGCGGCGATCGTCGTCGAGGAAGCCTTGGATGGAGTAGCCGAGCGAGGGATTAGCGTGGAGTTCGCGGACGAGCGTGAGTCCGGCGCCGCCGGCTCCGTAGATGAGGACATTCTTCTTCCCGGAGCGGTTACCGCGTTGCGCCGACAGCTCGCGAGAGATACGCATGGCGAATACGGCGGTCCCGGTGGCGCCGGCGCACAGCAAAAGGTCCAACGGGAAGAACGCCGGGGGAACATCGAAAAGTACGAAGACAACGGCGGCAAATACGACAGACGCGATGACATTCGTGCGGATAACGCGGATGGCTTCGGCGAGTCCGACATGTTCCCAGACCTGGTGGTGCATCTTCAGGAGATAGAAGACGCAAACCTTCACCACCAGCGCGGTGGCGATGACGGCCCCAATCACCTGACCGGGCAAGCCAGCGCGATTGAAATCGTATTGGAGGCCAAAGGCGGCAAAGGCGCTGAGGCCGATCAAAACGGCATAGACGAACGCAATCCAGGTACTGGTGCGGGAGGTAACAACAGGGTTCATATGATCCGCCTTTCCTACTATGCGAGGGCCACGGCGCGGCGACTGACTCCGGCGAAGCGGAGCCGTTCGAGGCTGGCCGACAGGACGCCAGCAACGGTATCGATTTCCGATGCCGACAGAGCGTTGAAAAAGGGCAGCGCGATGGTGCGCGCGGAGACAGATTCGGTAAGCGGGAAGTCGCCAGGACGGTAACCGAAGCTATCGACGAAGTAACTCTGTAAGTGAATCGGCGAGAAGTAGTTATTACAACCGATGCCGCTGGCACGGAGGTCGCCGAGTAACTGGTCCCGGTGATCGCGGGAGAACTCCGGGCGGAGCGTTACGACATAGACAAACCAGCTGATGTTGATACCTAGCGGAGGCGGGGGAGGCAGGATCAATTCGTCCAACTGACGGAGGGCGAGGCCGTAGTTTGCGGCCACGTGTGAGCGCTTTTCGACGATCTCCGGCAGCCGCGCCATTTGGGCGGTACCGAGAGCGCAATTGATATCGCTCAAGCGGTAGTTGTAACCCATGCGCTCGTGTTGCAGCCAGGCGCCGGACTCCCCGCGGCCTTGGTTGCGCCAACTGCGGCAGAGCGCGGCGACGGCCGGGTCGTCGGTAACAATGGCGCCGCCCTCGCCGGTAGTGATCTGTTTGTTGGGATAGAAGGCAAACGTTCCCATGGCTCCCCAGGCGCCGGCGGCGCGGCCGTCGATGGTGGAGCCGAGCGCTTCGCAGGAGTCTTCGATGATGACGAGGTTGTGACGCATGGCAATATCGACGATCGCTTTCATGTCACAGGGCCGGCCGAAGACGTGAACGGGGAGAATGGCGCGGGTGCGGGGGGTGATGGCGGCTTCAATGCGGGCTGGGTCGAGGTTGAGAGTGACCGGGTCGATGTCGACAAAGACGGGCACGGCGCGTTCAAACAATATGCAGTTGCTGGAGGCGACGAAGCTGAAGGGACTGGTGATGACCTCGTCGCCGGGACCTAGTCCGGCCGCCTTTACGCAGAGGTGGAGGGCGCTGGTGCCGCTGTTGACGGCGACAGCGTGGCGCGTTCCGGTGAAGCTTGCCAGGGCGGCCTCAAATTCGCCTACGCAGGGGCCGAGGCTCAAGGTGGAGCCGGAGAGAACGCGCGTAACAGCGGCGCGTTCGAGGCTGGTGATATCGGGAGAGGAGAGGGGAATGGTCATAGTTTCATCTCGCAGTCAAAGTAAGTAATTCATGCCGGACGGCGGCTGGATCCCGATACGGTGGGAAGAAGCCCTGGCCGAGGGGCGGCGCGGCGTGCCCGGAGAGGGCATCAAATTTGTTGCGGTCGACGATCCAGCCGCCGAAGGCGAAGCGATCCCGGCGGGAGGAGAGACGGCGTTTGAATTCAAAGAGCGAATCCTGTTTGCCGCCGACGCCACCACCAAGGTGGAAGGTCGTTGCGCCACGGGCGCGGCACCAGTCGCCGACGTCGTCGAGCAGCAACTTCAGGGGAGAAGCGGCGGCAAACACAGGGTCGGAACCGGTGAGGTGAGCGTGGAGGATTCCGTGATGTTCGAGCACGCAGATGGCGGAAACAACGTGGGCTTCGATGCGTGTGCAAAAGAGATGAATGCGCCCGTTGAGGTGACGGCGAATCGATTGCACCCAGTTCGGCGCGAGCAGGTATGAGGGCGGCGCGGAGCGGGCGCGCATGGCGCCATTGTAAAGGGCGACAAACGCATCGCCGTCGCGCCAGTCAGGATCTTCGGTAGTTGTCATCCCTCGACGGCGGGCGGCGGCGATTTCCTGGCGAACGGTCTTGGGATAGTGAGCCTGGTGTTGCTCGCGGGTGAGGCGTAGATCCATGGAGACGCTGTGGCCGGGTTGGACGACGAAGCTGTTGGCGTCCCATTCGGGCATCAGACGGTCGTTGCCGAGGAGTGGATTGAAACGGGTGAAGGCGCAGACGACGCCCGTATCCACCCAGGATTGACGAAGCGCCGCGGAGGCACGATGGAGAAAACCGGGCGGGGCGCCGGGACTGGCAACGGGGCCGGGGTAGCCGTAGACGGAGGTGATGTCGAAACAGGAGTTGTCATCGGGAATGGGCCGGAGGAGATAGGGGAAGGCGAAGGTCCGCTCGCCTTGGCGATAGACGAAGAGGCGGGCACTTCCCTCCCCCAACTGTTCTGCCAGCGCGTGGTAGCCGAGTGTATGGTAGACATCGTGTGGCACACCGGCCAGACGGGATCCCCAGGACTGGCCATCGGTGGTTCGAATTGTTTCGGCGTTCACGCGGCGACGCCGCTCCCGAGGCGGGGGAAGACGCGGTTGTCGGAATAGTCGGGCAGGCCGTTGGCGTCGCGGGCGCAAAGGCAATCGTTGAACAAGCGAATGGGTGTGCCATCGGGGCGTAGGGCCGGCCGGTAATGGTTGCGCGAGCTTTGCATGTGAATGGCGAAGGCGACGCGCGGACGATGGCCGGTGTTGGGATAGCTGCCGTGGACGGCGCGGCCATGGTGAAAGCTGACCTGGCCGCGCTTAAGGGCCATCGGAACCAGGGCATCGGCCGGCGCGAAGGTGGCGTGGGCCATGTCCTGCTTGTGGAAGGACAGATTGCGGCTCTGTATTTGGCTGGAGCCGTGGTGGCTGGCATCGACGACGACGAGGGGGCCGAGTTCGATGGGGCAGTCGTCGAGTGGGATCCAGGCGGTGATCATTTCATCGGCGGAACAGGTGGCCCAATAGTCGGAATCGACATGCCATCCGACGGCGGAGACGGAGGAGACTGGTGGCTTGCAGACCATCTGATCGTCAAAGAGACGGACGAAGGAGTCCTGCAAAAGAGCGGCGGCGAAGTCGCCGATAGGGGGGAAGACCGCCAGGGCGCGGACGTCGCTATTTTGGAGAGACAGATACTCGTTGTTCCGCGTACCGGGGGCACCGCCGGGCATCCAGTCGGCATAGCCGCTGGTTGCCGGCAGGTCCCAATCGCGATGGCCGGCCCAGTGGTCGACCAGGCCGGCCATGGCCCGGTCCAGAAGAGTAACGGGCACGATGGGCCGGGTGACGAACCAGCCGTGTGTCTGGAAAAACGCGACATCGGCCGGGGCGATCATACAGCGACCGCGACGGAAATGGCCGCGGCTGGGCGCTCCGAGCAGACATTGACGATGCGAGCCGGGACGCCGATGGCCGAGGAGCGCGAGGGGACGTCCCTGGCAGCGAAGGAGTTGGCGCCGATTAGGGCGAACGAACCCACGGCGATTCCGGTATTACAGAACGCCAGGGTGGACACGACGACGCAGTCGCCGAGGACACAACGGGAGCCGACGACGGCATTGGAGAGCAGCACGCAGCCGCCGCCGATGATCGCGTCGTGGCCTACGCCGGCACGGAAGTAGAGAAGGCTATGGTCGCCAAGATGGGAATTGATGTCGATGATGGCATAGGGCATGACGATGGAGCCGGCGCCGAGGGAACTGGAGGAGGCGATGAGTGCGGTGTGATGGATGGCGGAGATAAATTTGCCGCCGCGGGCTTCCATGTTGCGGCTAACGACGAGGCGCGCGGCGGGGTTGCCGACGGCGCAGAGGAACACGTCGTTGGGTTGGGGCCAGTAGGTATCGGGGCTGCCGATGATGGGTGGGAGGCCGGGGTCGGACCATTGGGTAACCCGGGAGTCGAGAAAGGCGCTGATGCCCAACTCGGGAAACCAGGCGCATAACTCCCGGCCAAGATCACCGGCGCCAATTACGATTAAGCGGCGGCCTTCCAGTTGCATAGTGTGATTAGTTGTCATGAGATAGTTCCTTGAAATTCTTCATTGGTGGCAACTCCAGGTTTAGAGATTCCAGATCTGGAAAAGACCCGGTAAACGGTCAAGAGGACAATTTGGAGATCGAGTATGAGCCCGCGATGGTCGACATACCACAGGTCCTGTTCGAAGCGTTCGCCCCAGGAGACGGCGTTGCGGCCATTGACCTGCGACCAGCCGGTGATGCCCTGGGGTATGGAGTGCCTGCGGCGTTCTTTCGGCGAGTAGCGGGGGATGTAGATATCGAGCAGCGGCCGCGGCCCGACGACAGACATGTCGCCGCGGAGGATGTTCCAGAATTGGGGCAATTCGTCGAGACTGGCGCTGCGTAGAAAGCGTCCGAAGGCGTTGAGGCGTTTGTCGTCGGTGACGGCCCGGGGATCGCCGCCGGGCGGGGGCGCCAGGGAGCGGAACTTGTAGAGAGTGAACAGGCGTTCGCCGCCACCGACTCTGGTTTGCCGGAAGAGAACGGGTGAGCCGAGCCACCAGCGAACGGCGATGGCAACAGCGATCCCCAGCGGCAGAACGAGAGGAGCAATCGCCAGAACAAACAGGACGTCGAAGATACGCTTTCCGTATTGTAAGTACATGGCTAACTCGCGAGGGCTTCAGCATATAAGTCGCGATGCATGGCGAGGATGTTGTTCTGGTCATAGGGGGCTGAGCTGCAGCGGGCGAGGGCGGACATGGCGGCGACGCTATTGGGATTGGACATCATCCACAACATGGCCTCCGCGAGATGTGCCGGAGAACCGACCGGGACCTTGATTCCACAGCCCGGCTGGAGTAGATCGGCCGTGCCCCGGATGTTTGTGCCAATGACGGGGACGCCGAGGCTTAGCGATTCGATGACGGCGAGCGGCAGTCCCTCCTGCTCCGAGCAGAGGATCGTTGCAATGGATGCCTTGGTGAGGACAGGCATATCTTTGCGGAAGCCGGGAAAGCGAACGCGGGCGGCGATGCCGAGCGTCTCGGCGAGGTCCTTCATCTTCTGGAGATCCCGGCCGGAGCCGGGCAGAACGAGGATGGCGTTGACGGCGCCGAGCTGGCGGAAGGCCTCCAAAAGATCGCGGTGGCGCTTGCGCGGGATGAACTCGGCGGCCATGGTGAAGACGGCGGCGCCATCGGGAATCTTCAACTCGCGGCGGACCTGCCGGACCTGGGTTTCGGTGATGGATTGGGGGCTGAAGCGCTGGCGATCGATGCCGATGCCGGGGATGAGGCGAATGCGGTTGTCGGGCAACAGGGAGAGGCGGCGTGCGGAATCGAAATCGGTATTATTGATAGCGACGAGGTAGTCCGTCCAATGTCCGGCCATGCGTTCGAGCGCTTCAAACGCCCGGTTGCGGAGGGGGTGGCCACCGGGGTGGAAGTGGAAGCCGTGTGCAGTGTAGACCACGCGTGGGCTGGCACCGGCCGGCCGGCCGCGGAGGGCGAAACGGGAGACGAACGCAGCGACGGGAGTGTGGACGTGGACAAGATCGTACTGGCGTTCCTGAACCACACGAGCCACGGTGGCTGGCGCCGAGAGGAGGTTGCGGGGATGGGCCGGATTGCGAGACCAGTCCACTTCCCACAGCCGGTCGAACTCGGCGGCACAGTCCGGAGAGACGGTGACGTTCTTCGCCATGGCGTCGACTTCCCAGCCGTTGGCGCGGAAGTATCTGGCGAAGGGGATCAATCCGGCGCGGACGGAGAGTTCAATGGTTGTGATGTATAAGAGTCGAGGCATTGTTATAAGTAATCCGGGATGGAGTAAGAACGGCAGTCTGCTGACGGAGGACGAGATAGTAACCGAGAACAATCCAACTGATTCCCGTGGCGGCGTAATTGAGTGGATTGGCCGACATGGCATTGATGGCGATGACAGCCCAGCACATAGAGACCAACCGGCCCCATTCGCCCAGATAGGGAAGTTCGCGAATGGCTCCACCAATGGCCAGGAAGAGGGCGAAGAGATAGATAGGTGAGCCTTGGAGGAGGACGCGAACGTAATCGTTGTCCATAAAGTGGCCGAGAAGATACTGGGGCTCGCCCCAGGTACCAGCGAGATGGTCGGAGTAAAAGATCATCGCCTGCTGCCAGGCCATCACGCGGCCCTCGGCATTCCGGTCGGCCGTTGCGCCTTCTGAAACAACCTGCAGGCCGCGGTTGAAGCGGGACAACATGGGCGAATCGGAGAACCGGTCCTGCAGGCCGGCGGCGGCGAGCGTCAGGATAAGAACGCCCGATAAGCAACACAATGTGGCAATCTCGCGAGCACGGCGCGGGATGACGGCGCCGGAAAGGGCGAGGTAGGCAAGCAGCACCGCTCCCGAACCGACCAGAGCAAACATGGATCCGCGGGATTGACTGAGAACCAGCGACAACAGCGCGGCGACGAAGCCGGCGGCCGAGTACCACCCGCGCAGGGCGAACAGGGAAACCCAGAAGGCGATGACGCTCCAATAACCGAGCTCATTCGGATTGATGAACGAACCGATGCTGCGACCGGTAATGATGTACTTTTCGCTATAACTTCCCTGGCTGACAATGTCCCATTGGTATTGAAGCTCCAGTAAGTGATTGGAAACGCCGTGGCCGTGCAGAAACTGCCCGGTGGCGAGAACGGCTTCCGCCAGAACAGCAGCGAAGACATAGCGCCCGGCGAGCAAGCCGGTAGCGGTTCCGGAGCGGGCGATCCAACAGCCGAGGACGAGAAAGGCCAGGGCGCGGATGCCGGAAAGTGAACTGACGATGGTTCGCAGGGGATAGTCCGCATAAAGAACACCGAAAAGCGGGAGGGCGATGGTAAGTGCCAGGTAGGGCGCCCAGCGGGAGCGGAAGCGCCCGGTATTCAGAGAGGCCATGGAACTGGACCCGGATTCGAGTAACAGGAGCAGTGCCACGGCGATGGGAATGAGTAACTCGAGCACAGGAACGATGCCCCGCCCGCCGCTGGAGACCCTGAGAACGAGGCGGCCGTTGAGAAGCAGGTAGGCAAGGATTACCGCGAAGAGCAGGTGCGCCTTAGCCATGGTTGTCGATGACCGCGTGGATGACGGAAAGGGTTTCGTCGGCACGATGCTGCCAGGAGTGTTCCCGAACGACCGCGACGCGGCCGCGCTCCCCCATTGCCTGGGCGTTATTCGGGTTGGCGGCCAGTTCCTTCACAGCGGCTGCGATGGCGGCCGGGTCCGACGGCGGGACGACAATTCCACACTCGTGGCGGCGAACCAATTCGGCCTGGCCGGGAAAATCACTCACGATCATGGGAACCCCGCAGGCGAGCGTTTCATACATCTTCAGAGGGGAGAAATGGGCTCGCAACTCCTTGCGTTGGGACGCGTCGTCGACGCCTTCCTGGGTGCCCGTCTGGGGGCTGACGGCTGCCAAAGCATCGCCGATGTAGTTCGCCAGTTCCAGATATGGCTTGCGGCCGAGATGGCGCACGCGGCCGTTCTGTTGGGCCGCCGTTTCAATCTCGGACCGGAGGACGCCATCGCCGACGAAGACAAGTTGTACGTCGTCCGGCCAGGCGGGGTGGGTGGCGGCAGCGAGCAGAGTTCGAATCCCCTGCCATGGGGACATGGCCCCGAAGAAGAGAATGTAGGTGCCGTAGGCGGCGCCGGTTTGGCCACGCACAGGGTGAAAGGCTTCGACGTTGGCGCCGTTGGGAACAACGTGGACACCGTGGCCAGGTACCTTATCGAGGACCCAGCGGCGGAGTCCGTCACTTACAGTCACGATGGCATCGCTGCCGGCGAGTGTTACATAACCGACGGCATGTATAAGTGGGCGAAACAGTCGCGTCCAGGGGTAGATGGAGAAGATGTCTTCGTAAGTGGAATTCAGCTCCGAGACGACCGGAATGCCGACGATCCTCGCCCAGAGCAAGGTGGGCAGGGCGAGCGGGTGGGCGCGGATATAGATGGCATCGCAGTGGCCGGAGTTGCGCCAGAGGCGCAGTTGGGCGGTGGCGAAACTCCAGAGTTTTTCGGCGATCCCGACGGGTGCGCGATTGCCGATGGCGGGCTCGAAGAGCTGCACAGCGCAGCCTCTGCGGCGGAGACCGTCGATGATCTCGTGAACGTGAGCGAAGGAAGCCTGGCCCTCGGTACTTACTTGCAGACAGAGATAACTGACGGAGGGGGCGACGGCGAGGGTGGCGGCGGTCATGTGAGGGAAGTCACTCCTGTGGCTTTGACTTTTTGGCGTAGATAGGCGACCAGTTGGGCGGTGAACTTGGCCTCGGAGAACGTCGTCATTCCATATCGCCAGCCGTCCAGGTTTGGCCGGAGCGTTCCCAGTTCATGGCGGGCATATAGATCGCTAAGCGTTTCGACCAACCCTTCCACATCCCCATTCCTGACGAGATAGGTAAACCTAAATCCGGCAGTCGGCTGAGCCCTCCGAGTTGCATTTTGGCGGAAGATGTTGAAACTGGGAGGGATGTGGGAAGACAATCCGGGGATGGAGATTCACCCTGCGGGTGAATGGGAAGAAGCACCGAGCCAGCCGATTCCGGACGGACTGCTGGACACCTACGGTGGGCGGATGCGAGTGGAGTGGGATCCATCGGCGAAGGTAACGGCCTTCGGGC
>CANIVU010000007.1 GCA_947470805.1 Acidobacteriota bacterium
GCCTCTTCCGCCCGCTCTTCCGCAATCGCAAATATCGTATCCTTCTCCTGCAGTTTCTGTAACTCCGTCTTCCCATCGGCACCCAACTCTGCAATCCGTCCGACTGCCTCGGCTCGCAACTTCCGCGCTTCCTTAAAATCTCCGCTATGAATGCGAAGCTCCATTTCATTCAACAAAAGCCGAACCAACAGCCCCTTCTGACGCAACCGCTCAAACGTCCCCCGCACCTGCGCCTGTATCTCAAACACCAACAGAAAATCCCCCCGCACAATCGCCAAATGCGCCACCCGCAACAACACCGGCGCCACCTCCCCCGCCCTACCAGACTTAACCACCTCCTCGTAACTAGCCCGCGCCTCCCTCCACGCCTCCTCATTCTTCCCCTCCGCAATCTGCGCATCCACCCGCACCATCCGCGCCGTCAAAACAGACTGCGGATCCCTCGTCGTCCGGTAATACTCCTCCGCCGCCCGCAAATACTCCAACGCCTCCCCACCCCTCTTCAACCGCACCAACACCTCCGCCACACGCAACCGCGCCCCCGCCGCCGCCCTCTGCAACCGTTCCTCTTCCGCAATCCGCAACGAAGTCAAGTAAGCCTCCAACGCCTCCTCATACTTGAATTGCGCATGATACGCATAACCCAGGTCAAAATAACTATGCGCTTGTAACTGCGAATAACCCACCCCCCGCGCCATCGCCCCCACCTTCCCCGCAATCTCCCGCGCCTCCCCAAACTTCCCGCCCCGCGCCGCCACCGTCCCCAACCGCGCCAGCGTCACCGCCTCCAAATACTCATACTTCGTCGCCCGCGCCATCTCCATCACCCCCCGCAAATCCTCCTCACTCCGCGCCAGGTCCTTCGTCAAAATAAGCGTCTCGCTCCGCCGCAACGCCACCGCCGTCAACCCCTCCAAATTCCCCCGCAAACGAAAAACCTCCTCCGCCTTCCCATACGCCTCCAACGCCCCGGACCACTGCCGCAACCGGTGCCGCAACACGCCCAACTGCAGCCACGCCGCCGCATTCTCCGGCTCGGCCTTCACCAACCCCTCATACCGCGCAATCGCCTCGTCCACAGCCCCATTCATCGCCAGCGCCTTCGCCGTATCCAGCCCCGCCCCCAACCGCGCAAACAGCTTCGCCGACTCCCCAAAATCCCGCAACACAAAATGCCGCACCGCGTCCGTCAACCCGCCCGGTTCGTCCCGCAATCCATCGGCCCGCAACAACGCCTCCCGCGCCCGGTCCGCCATGTCCAACTCAGCCAACGCCTGCGCCAGCCGCGCATGCGCCCCAGGAAATTGAGGATCGGCCGCAACCGCCTTCTCCAACAGCAACCGCGCCTGATACGGCGCCTCCTCATGCAGTGCAGTCACACCCCGGTCATACCACCGCTGCGCCTCCGCCGTCGGCCTGTGTCCGCTCCACAAACCCCGCCACGGCAACAGCGAAACAACCACCGCAATCCCCACCATCGCCGCAGTCCGCTGCCAGGTCCCCAATAACTTCTTCTTCCGCGGCAACGCCGTCCGCGTCGACCCCTCCACCTCCGCCAACACCGCCCGCGCCGATTGAAACCGCGCCCCCGCGTCCTGCGCCAAACATCCCAATATTCCCCGGTCCCAACTCGCCGGCAAACCCTCCACCAGCGAACTCGGCGGCGCCGGCGTCTCCCGCAACTTCTTCACCGCCAGCGCCATCGCCGACCCGCCCCGGAACGGCAACACCCCCGTCACCAGTTCATACAGCAACACGCCCAACGAATACACGTCCGTGGCCGGCCCAATCTCCCCGCCCTCAATCTGCTCCGGCGCCATATACGCCGGCGTCCCCAACGCCCCACCCGTCGCCGTCAGCCCCACCGCGCTCAGCGAACGCGACAACCCAAAATCCGTAATCACCACCCGCTCGCCCACCATCATCACGTTGCTGGGCTTCAAATCCCGATGCACCACCCCCGCCGCGTGCGCCGCCTCCAACCCCTCCACCATCTGCCGCAAAATGCCCAGCGCCACCTCTGGCGCCAACTTCCCATCGCGCTCCAGCCGCGCCGCCAGCGTCTCCCCCTCCAGCAGTTCCATCGTCAGGAAATGTACCGTCCGCCCGCCCGGCGCCCGATGCTGCCACAAGTCATGAATGCGGCAAACGTTCGGATGCGTCACCCGCCGCGACAGCTGAATCTCTTGCTTAAACCGTGCAAACGCCGTGTCCGTCAACGCCAACTCCGGCCGCAGCGTCTTCACCGCTACCCGCTCATTCAGCGCCGCGTCCTCGGCCTCGTAAACCTCGCCCATCCCGCCGGCCGCAATAAACCGCACAATCCGGAACCGCTCCGCCGCCACGTCGTCTTTGCGAAACGCCCGCAAATCCACGACGTCTTTCACCCACTCCACCGGCGGCTGCAGCCGGTCCACTTCATTAAAACTCTCGGCGTTCAGGTTCAACAAACGCCGCGCCTCTTCAGCCACCACCCGGTCTTCCAACTCCGCCAGCGCCCTGTCCCGCTCCTCCCGCGGCGCCTCGCTCAACCGTTCAAACCAATCCTTTACCTGCTCCCATTGCGAAGGACTCATGCAAACGCGGAGCCCCGAATTTCACCCTCCAGCCACGCCCGCGCCACCGCCCAATCCCGCTTCACCGTCTTCTCGGAAATCGCCATCACCTCCGCCGTCTGCTCCACCGTCAGCCCCGCAAAAAAGCGCAGTTCCACCACCCGAGCCTGCCTGGCGTCCAACGACGCCAGCCGCGTCAACGCCCGGTCCAGATCCAGCATCCGGCCCGACTCCGTGTTTTCCACCGCCGCAATATTCTCGTTCAAATCAATCCTCACTCCCGCCCCTCCACGCTTCTCCGCCACGTGCCGCCGCGCATGGTCAATCAGCACCCGCCGCATCGTCTGCGCCGCCGTCACAAAAAAATGAGCACGGCTCTCCCAGCTCACCGGGCCATTGCCGATCAACCGCACATACGCTTCATTTACCAATGCCGAAGCCTGCAATGTATGGTCCGGCCGTTCGCGACGCATGTATCCCGCCGCCAGCCGGTGCAACTCTTCGTACACCGCTTCCATTAACTGCCTCTCCGCCTCCCGATCGCCGTTTTGGACGTGGGCCAGCAGTTGTGTAATATTCGGATCGGGCGTCATATTAGGGACTTATTATACGCCTCAATACACAATGCGGAGAATCCCAAACTATCGGGTCCTTTTCGTACTGGTACGCTTCGCCCTTCCCGTTTATACTTCTCCAACAACCCCCGCAGCTCTTTCACTCGCTCCGGATACTGGGCATACAAATTCTTCTGCTCGCCCAGGTCTTCCTTCAAATGAAACAGCTCCGCCGGCTGATCGTGAGCCGCAATCCCATGCTTCTCCCGCCACCACGCCGGCTCCCCCGCCCCGTGCGCGTTCTTCGGCGATTCCAATAGCACCCAATCCCCCCGCCGAATCCCGTATTCATTGTTGATCGAGTGGTGCACCGTCGCCTCGCGAATCGGCGCGCCAATCTTCTTCCCAAACAACGCCGCGCTAATGTCGTAACTATCCTCCGCCGCCTCGTTCGGCAACCGGTGCCCCATCATCCCAGCCACCGTCGCCATCAAATCCGTCAGGCAGATAATCTCTTTCTCCACCTTCCCCGCCGGCACCCGCCCGGGCCCCCACGCCACAAAGGGAACCCGGTGCCCGCCCTCCCATAACATCCGTTTGGCCCCGCGCAGCGGCCCTTGGCTCGCGTGCCCAAACTCCTGCAACACCGGATAAGTCAGATTCTCCGGCCCGTTGTCACTCGTAAACAAAACAATCGTGTTCTCCGCCGCCCCCGACTTACGAATCGCCTCCATCACCTGCCCTACCGTCCAATCCGTCTGCTGCACAAAGTCGCCGTACTTACCCGCCTTACTCTTGCCCACGAACTCATCATCCGGCGCAATCGGCGTATGCGGGGCCGACAACGTGAAATACAGGAAAAACGGCTCCGCCCGCTTCGTCGAATCCTCCACATACCGCACCGCCCGCCGCGTCAACTCCGGCAACACGCCCTCCAGCCGCCACCCCGGCTTCATCAACCCCGGCCACCCAAACATCCCCTCCGGTTTCGCCTCCGTCACCGGAGCCGTCACCCGGTCATTCTCGATAAACGAATACGGCGGAAAGTTCGGCAAATCCACGCCAAAGTAGTAATCGAACCCCCGCGTCGTCGGCCCCTCCGGGATCCGATCATTGATCAACACCTTCTTCGCAAACTGATTCCGAATCTCCCGCTGCGGATCCCCAATCCGCACCTGCGCATTCACCTTGCTGCCATCGGTGGTCTGCCAATCCCAGCCCAAATGCCACTTGCCGATACAAGCCGTCCGGTACCCATAGCCCTTCAACATCTTCGGCAATGTCAGCCGGTCTTTCTCAATCAACGGCCGGTCCCACGGCCACAGCACCTGCGTCTTCAGCTCGGTTCGCCAAGGATACCGCCCCGTCAACAACCCATACCGCGTCGGCGAACACACCCCGCAAGGCGTATGCGCATCCACAAACCGCAGCCCCTCCCGCGCCATGCGGTCAATGTACGGCGTCTGGATCTTCGACTCCGGATGAAAGCAACTCACGTCGCCATAGCCCAAATCATCAGCCAGAATCACAACAATGTTCGGCTTCCGTTTCGCCGCCGCCACCGCGAGCGAACTACCCGCAACTGTTTTCAAAAAAGAACGCCGTGTATGTCCCATAGCAACCTCAGCGATTCTAATATAGAAAGGTCATGCGCATCCGACCCCTCCTCGTAGCGGCCCTCGTCGCCCTCCCCCTCCTCGCCAAAGATGCCACCGTTTGGCTCCAAACCAAGGACGGCGCCGCCTCCGAAGCCACCGTCTCGGTAGCCTCCCTCAAGGTCACCGTCGACGGCAAACCCCGCACCATCCCCTTCGCCAACATCCTCTCCGTCCATAATGGCGACCCAGCCTCCCCCTCCGAAGCCGAAAAAATAACCGCCGGCATCGCCGCCCTACAGGGCACGGACCGCAAGGCTTCCGACGCCGCCATTGAGGCCCTCACCGCCATCGGCATCCCCGTCACCACGCCCCTCCTTAAGGCCTATAAGGACACCGACCAGCACGAACCCCGCCCTCTCTACCGCCTCTTCGAACGTGTCATGCCCAGCCACGCCGATCAACTCGATCGCGAACTCAGCCTCATCCGCCTCACAACGGGCGAAGCCCTCCGCGCCAAAGTCGAACCGTTCCAACTCGGCGCCACGGCCTGGCAAAACGTCCGCGTCTTCGCCGTTCGCCAAAAACAGATCTCCCGCCGCGTCGAGGTGCACTCCCTCCGCCACAGCACGCAAATCGAATACTTCGACACCGCCATTCTCTTCGGCGCCGCCTCCAAAGCCACCGCCACCGCCTCCGGCTTCACCCGCCTCAGCTGGGAGACCGATGGCTGGGCTACCGATCCGAATGGCCTCCAGAAACCCGGCCCCAATTACAAGACCAATCTCGTCGACGGCCACCCCTTCGGCGCCCTCGTCGGCCGCTTCCGCGCCACAGGTGAAGTCTTCTTCCTCGGCCGATCTTGGACATCCAAGCCCGGCGCGAATGGCAAGCTTTTCCTGGCAATCAACGACAATCGCCACTGGCAGAACAACCTCGGCACCTACCGCGTCCTCGTCCAGGCCACCGATGCCTACGACCTCGGCGACGCCCAATAAACGGGAAGCAACTAGTTTTTATACGACGGGTCTTTCCTGTCCAGTAACCGCAGCATCGCCGCGAACTCCGGATTCCGCTCCCGGCTATAACCCTTATCGCCCAGGAAATCGTCGCTCCGCTCCCGGCTCACCTGGCAAACCGACAGCGGAGGGATAACCAGCCCCGCCCCCGTCGCCTGCGCCGCTAGTTGCACCTGGCAAGCCCGTTCCAACCGGTACATCCGCACAAACGCCTGCGCCACCGAATCGCCACACGTCAGCAATCCGTGATTCCGCATCACAAACACGTTCTTATCGCCCAGGTTCACCGCCAGCCTTTCCCGCTCGCCCAACTCCAGGCTCGGGCCTTCAAAGTCGTGATACCCCACGCCCTCGTAGTAGCCCAGAGCGTACATGCTGATCGGCAACAGCCCGCAGTCCAGCGCCGCCAGCGCCATCCCAGCCACGGTGTGCGTATGCATCACGCACCGCACGTCCCGGCGCACCATGTGGATCGCCGAATGGATCACGAACCCGGCCGGATTAATCTCCTGCGCCGGGTCGCCGATGATGTTTCCGTGTAAGTCAACTTTCACTAAGTTCGACGCGCATACCTCGTCAAACCGATACCCGTACGGGTTGATCAGGAAATGGTGGCCCGGCCCTGGAACCCTCACCGTTGTGTGGGTCCAGATCAATTCCGACCAGCCAAAATGGTCAATCAGGCGGTAGGCCGCCGCTAACTGAACCCGTAACTCCCACTCTTCCGCGGAACAGTCGATCATAGCGTCTTCAGATAGATGTTCTTGAACTCAATCTTCATCGGCGGCCCCACGTGCATCTGCAGGCCAATCAACCCCTTCATCATCCGGCCCTTGGGGTCGTTGTCCACAAACGCCGACATCAACTGCCCGTTCATGATCTGCAGCAGAATATTGCCCTTGGCAATCACGTGAACCGTGTTCCAGCCGTTCACGTTCACAATCCCGCGCGCGTCTTCGTTGCCTTTGATGTTGCCGATCACCTTGGCCTTCTTGCCTTCTTCAATCTGCCCCACCGTCCCGCGCACGGCCAAAAACCCGCGCCCACGTTCTTCATACAGCAAACCCGTGTACCGGTTCTCAAAATCAAAATCGGCCTGATAGCCCTTCAAAACCCACTTACCAACTTCCGGCAACTCCACGCTGCGATACTGCAATCCGCTATTGGTCGAGTTCATTTTGAAGTCCAGTTTCAACTCGAAATCCGCCGGTTCCCCGCCCCGGTAAATCAAAAAGGTGTTCATCTTCAGCGGCTTCTCTTTTGTCGACTCGCCAACAATGGAGCCGCCCTCGACACGCCAGAACTCCGGATTCCCATCCCAGTTCTTCAACGTGCCGTCGAAGATCGATTCGAACCCCTCGGTTGAATTCACCACCAACGGTTCCGGCCCCTGCGGCGCCCGTCGCGGCGCAGCCGCCGGCGGCTGCGCCAGCAACCCCAAGGCAACCACCAAACCCAGTAAAAGCTTCATCGCGTGCGTTCTCCCAATTGAAAATACCGAACTACGAAAAATATCACTTTCCAGCCGTCCGCGCATTCATGACCCCGTTTTCGAACAACCCGCGCAGTCACCAGGGAAAGGAACATTCACTTTGAAAACACTACTACTCATCGCCGCGATCACCGTTGCGGCCTTCGCCCAGGCGCCCGTCGCCCCTCAGACGACCGGTTACTGCCGCGCGCCCCAAAACATGGTCCACGGCCGCCCCGACAACTTCGCCCCCAACGGCCCCGAGATGCCCGCCATGGTAAGCCCGGCGCTGAAGGCTTTGATCGCCGCCAAAAAGGCTCCTACGAAAGGCTTCGACGACCCAGCCCAAGACCGCTGGCTCGCCGGCTCCTTCCAGATCTCCGGCTGCCGTGTCTGCCGCGAAGTGGTCATCACTCTGAATATCCGGCGCCCGAAGGGCGGACTCGCCGATAACGACGCCATCCTCATCGGCCTCGCCCCGTTCACCGCCCCCAACCTCCTCGTCAACATGCAGCCTTGGTTGAACACAACAGTCCTCACCAAAACCGTCACGCTCACGATCCCTATGGCCCAGATGAACCAGCTCATCATGAACCAGCCCCCTGGCCCTGTCTGGCTCGATTACCTCATCCAGGACGACACCGAAGTCGACTCCATCACTGTTCAACTCATCCAGTAACCCACCACAACAACCAACCCGGGCGCGGCCAAACCCGCGCCCGATTCAGTGCTTGGAATCGCCATCGCCCCCTCTGCCCACCGGCTCCCGTGGCACACCTCATACCCTTACGAACGGCCGTCCCGGCAACTTCGCCGCGAACTCCATTGAAAGCCTACAAAGCCACCCACCCACCCCCAACGGCTTCGACGACCTGGTCCAGGACCGCTGGGTCGCCGGATCCCTCAAACTCTCCGGCTGCCACGTCTGTTTCCCCGTCGTAAACACCATGAACATCCGCCGCCAATCATCCCGTCCGGCCGCCCGAGACACCATGCTACTCGGCCTCGCCCCCCTTCACCGCTCCCAACCTACTGGCCAACATCACGCCCTGGATCAACTTCAGATCCCGCAAAACATCAGTTCATCATCAACCAGCCCCCCGGCCCGGTCTACCTCGCCTACCGCCTCCAGGACGACACCGAAGTCGACGCCATCACCGACCAGCTCCTCCAGTAGCCCGCGTCCGCCAATACTCCCGCGCCGCTTCCCACCGCCGCCGTACCCACCCTTTGTGCAACGCCCGCTCCCGCCGCCACCACCGCCCCACAGCCGATTCCGCCCACAACCCATACGCCGCCGCCCGCAGCCGCATCACATGCTCGTAGCACCACCGGAACCACCCAATGGTTAACAACTGCGTCTGCGTCAATTGGAACAGCCGCGCCACGATCGCCGTCCCCACAATTTTCGCAGTCACAATCGTCCCAATCCCCAACACCGGATGCCCCCCGGCCAGCCAGTACAAAGCCAATAACTTCACCGGCGCCAGCGCCACCGCCGGCACCCCGAACAGTGCCAACGCCCCCATCGGCGGCACCCCCCGCAACCACGCCTCCACGGCCCGAAAAACCGGCAGCTTCCCCAACAGCGCCAGCACGCCCGACAACCGCCACAACGCCTCTTCCACCACCAAAATCACACCCGCCACAACCAATAGCGGATACGTCACAAGTCGTTTCAGAAATCGGCGCACAGTCTAAGCTAACATTGCCTGTAACCCCATGCTTCAGCGTCTGCTCCTCATACTCGGCACCCTCGCGTCCCTTTATCCCCAGGCCAGCACCGCCTCCCTCGGCGGCACCGTCCGCGACTCCTCCTCCGCCGTCATCGCCAACGCCAAACTCACCCTCACCAACGCCGACACGAACTTCAAATTCGAAACCACCTCCACCTCCACCGGCCTATACCTCTTCCCCGGCGTCCTCCCCGGACCCTACAAGCTGGAAGTCGCCCTCCCCGGCATGGACACTTTCCAAGCCACACTCTCCCTCCAGGTCTCCCAAAAGGTCACCATCGATCCCACCCTCAAGCCCGGCGCCACCACCTCCTCCGTCTCCGTCACCGACGTCACTCCCCTCGTCAACGTCACAGATTCCACCATGAGCCACGTCATCACCAAACAGCAGGTTGAACAGCTCCCCCGCTCCGACCGCACTCTCCTCAGCCTCATGGTCACCGTCCCCGGCGTCGAAGGCGGCGGCCGCCGCTCCAGCGGGCTCCGCTACGGCTCCGCCGAATTCCAACTCGACGGCACCCCCCTCGTCTCCCGCTCCCGCGGCGAAATCCAATACCGCCAGCCCGGCCTCGATTCCATCGAAGAGGTGAGCGTCGAAAACAACAACGTCTCCGCCAAATACAACACCCCCGTCGCCGTCGTCGCCAGCACCAAAAGCGGCACCAACGCCTTCCACGGCTCGCTCTTTGAAACCCACACCAACAGCCGCATCGGCGGCGCCCGCACCCGGGAAGCCTCCAACGCCCTCGCCCCCTTCGCCAATCGCGGCCAATTCGGTGGCTCCCTCGGCGGCCGCATCCTCCGCGACAAGACATTCTTCTTTGGCGCATACGAAGGCACACGCCGCCTCTCCAACGCCCTCGCCAATTTCGCCGTCCCCACCGCCGCCATGCGCTCCGGCGACTTCTCTGGCTTGGTCGACGCTAACAACCGCCAACTCGCCATCTACGACCCCTGGTCCACCAACTCCACCACCTTCGCCCGCCAGCGCTACAACTTCGGCGGCCGCGCCAACGTCATCGATCCCGCCCGCATGTCCCCCCTCTGGAAATACGTGATGAACCTCACGCCCCTTCCCACCCTCCCCAACGTCAATCCCCTTCTCTCCTCCAACTGGTTCGGCAACTCCCCCACCCTCCAACGCGACAACACCACCTCCATCCGCATCGATCACCGCTTCTCGCAAAAGGATCTCGTCTACGGCCGCTTCTCGAACAACAGCTACCTGAACGACGGTCCCTTTGCCGGCTCGGTCCCCCTCACCTCCAACGCCGCCAATCGCAACGCATTCATTGCCCCCAGTAAATCCCTCGCCTTATCCTGGGTCCGCACCATCTCCCCCACTCTCTTCAACGAACTCCTCGCCACCGCCTACCGCCAGGGCTTCTTCCAGGCCTCCGACCCCAATAACAACGTCGATTGGGACGCCCAACTCGGCCTCCCGAACCCCCTCGGCGTGAAACAGTGGCCC
Organism: Acidobacteriota bacterium; assembly: GCA_947470805.1. Lineage (GTDB taxonomy): Bacteria > Acidobacteriota > Terriglobia > Bryobacterales > Bryobacteraceae. The sequence goes on from CANIVU010000007.1 coordinate 10,402, forward strand.
GACATCCTAAGCCTCGGCCTGAACGGCACCCTCTACCGCACCGTCTACCCCAACGCCGACAAATCGACGTTCTATCAAGTGGATGATCACCTCACGAAAATCGCCGGCCGCCACCAGTTCCAAATGGGCTTCCACTTCCGCCGCGATCTCGTCAACTACCTCCCCCAACAGGAGCAAAGCGCCGGCCTCACCCAGCCCGTCGCCAACTGGACCGCCGCCTGGGATCCCACCGGCTCCCTCGCCACCCCCCGCGCCCTCCCCCAAACCGGCAACCTCGTCGCCAGCGCCTTCCTCGGCCAAATGATGTACGGCTACAAAACCACCCACGGCTACTTCTACGAACGTGAAAACCAGTACGCCGCCTACTTCCAGGACAACTTCAAAGTCACCCCCCGCCTCACCTTGAACCTCGGCCTCCGCTGGTCCGCCTGGCCCTCCATCTACGAGGAATACGACAACATCAGCGGCTTCGACGTCGCCACCAAATCCGTCGTCCTCACCCAACCCCTCGATCGCTACTACCAGCTCAACCCCACCATGGCCAAAGGCGTCGCCGCGCTGCAATCTCTAGGCGTCAAGTTCCGCGACCGCGAGTCTCTGGGCCTCAACCGCTCCCTTCTCATCAACAACTGGAAGGACTTCGCGCCCCGCACCGGCTTCGCCTGGCGCGCAACCAACGGTGCCCGCCCATTCGTCCTCCGCGGCGGGTACAGCTTGACGTACTTCCCCGTTGTCATCCAAAGCCAGCTCGAAAAAATGCGCGCCGCCATCCCCTTCGTGACAAACCCCATCTATTCGCCTGATTCCGCCGGCTTCTCTCCCGACGGCCGCCTCGCCTACAGCCTCCGCAACACCCCCACCTACGTCGCCGGCCAGAATACCAGGGAGGTCCTCAGCGCCGCCGCGGGCGTCTCCGGCCTCACCGCCGGCGCCATCACCGGGTCCTACATGGATCCCAATAATCCCACCACCCGCGTCCACGATTGGAACCTCACCGTCGAACGCGAAGTCATCTCCAAAACCATGGCCCGCGTCGCCTGGGTCGGCAACCACACCAGCTACCTCGATGGCTTCCGCAACATTAACCCCCAAACCACCCAGTTCGTCTGGGTCTCCAACACCGGCACGGCCTTCCCCGCCGCCGGCGGCGCCAGCCGCCCCTACGACAACGTCCTCGGCGATATCATCGCCACGGGCAAGTACGGCTACGGCAACTACTCCGGCCTCCAAATGGAAGTCGCTCGCCGCCATTCCAACGGCTTCAGCTACCAGGTCTTCTACGTCGTCAATAACGCCATGTCGCTCGTCGACCCCAGTGCCCAAAGCACTCAGACCACTCTCCTCCCCGCCTCCAGCTATCTGAACTCCCAAGTCGCTGGCCTCAACCAATCCCAGGTCGATCGCCTCACCAACTACAAGCGCGACACCACCATCCCCAAACGCCGCCTAAGCTGGAACTGGGTCGCCGACATCCCCTACGGCCGCGGCAAACGCTTCGGCGTCAACGCCAATCGCCTGTTCGACACCATCGCCGGCGGCTGGCAAGTCTCCGGCATCGGCACCTGGGCAACCACCTGGTTCACCCTCCCGGCCGACCAATTCCCCACCGGCAACAAACTCGAAATCTACGGCGACAAATACCCCATAGAGGACTGCCGCAGCGGTCGCTGTCTCTCGGGCCACCTCTGGTACAACGGCTACATCAACCCCGCACTCATCAACGTCCCCAACGGCATCATGGGCGTCCCGGCCGATTACAAGCCGGCCTTCCAAAACCTCATCCCCTTCCCTGAAAAACCCATCGCCAACGATCCCAACGCCCCCTTCTACGGCACCAACACCGTCTACGTCCCACTGAAGGATGGCACCACCTTCCGCGGCGCCTACAACGGCATCTTCCCCCTGCAAAATCAATACCGGGAAACCACGGGCCTCTTGACGCTCAGTTCGTCCCTCTTCAAGTCCTTCACCATCCACGAGCAGATCCGCATGCGTGTCCAATGGGACGTCTTCAACCCCACCAACTCACCCCAGCGCCCGCAAGTCCCTACCGCCCAGGGCCTGCTCTACAACTACCAAAGCGGCACCGCGGCGAGAAACATGCAGTTCACGCTCCGCCTGCTCTGGTAACCTGATTAAACACGTCCCACCGGCCGCCAGGTCAGCACCGGAATCTCTCACAAAAAAGGTGATTCTCTTGCGCTATCTGCTCCTCCTGGCCGCCACGTGCGCCTACGCCCAGTTTGTCCCGGCGGACTTCCAGGTCCCCGCCTCCCACACCGCGGCGACCTTCCAATTGAAGCCCCTCGGCCCGGCCCTCGCTAAACACGATTTCGACGCCTACATGGCCTCCATCGAACATCTTCAGAAAAACTTCTCCCATAGTGAACGCTGGCCCAACGCCAAGATCACCATGGCCGACGCCATCAAAGACGTCGAAGGCGAAGAAGCCCGCTTCAAGGCCCGCAAAAGTTTTACCTACGCCGTCCTCAGCCTCGACGGGACTAAGGAACTCGGCTGCGTCTACATCTCCCCCAGCCGCAAGGAAGGTTTCGACGCCAACATCCGAATGTGGGTCACCAAGGCCGAATTCGACAAAGGCCTCCAGCCGGTGGTCCTAGCCGAAGTCAAGGCCTGGCTCGCCAAATCCTGGCCCTTTAAACACGTCAGCTACCCCCAATAAAGACGTGCGCCTTTATCGGCGTTGGAGTTTGTCGAGGGCGTTTGCGGCGGCAACGCGGTAGGCTTCGGCGAGGGACGGGTAGTTGAAGACCGTTTTCGCGAGGGTTTCCACGGTGCCGCCGGTCATCATGACCATCTGGCCGATGTGGACCAGTTCGCTGGCGTTGTCGCCGACGATGTGGATGCCGAGCAGTTGCAGGGTTTCGGCGTGAACGATGATTTTCAGCAGACCGGTTTGGTCGCCGGTGATCTGCGCCTTGGCGACTTCGTCGAACTGGGCGACGCCGGTTTCGAAAGGGATCTTCTCCAGGGTGAGCTGGGTTTCGTTCTTTCCCACCATGGAGATTTCCGGGATCGTGTAGATGCCGAAGGGGAGGAGATCGGGGCGGTTTTCGACAGGTTCGCCGAACATGTGCCGGGCGGCGAGGCGGCCTTGTTCCATGGATGTGGAGGCGAGAGACGGGAATCCGACGACGTCGCCGGCGGCATAGATGTGCGGGACCGAGGTTTGGAAGGATTCGTTTACGGTGAGGTGGCCGCGGGCCTGGGGAACGATGTTGACGGAGGCGATATTGAGGCTGTCGGTGTTGGGTTGGCGGCCAACCGCGTATAAGAGGGCTTCGGCGATCAGGCGTTTGCCGGATTCGAGGTGAGCAACGGTGGTGAGTGGCGTTGTGTCGAGGGCTTCGACGCTGACCACTTTTTCCCCGAGGCGGAAGGTGACGCCGGCGCGGCGGAGCTGGTACATCAGCGACTGGGTAATTTCGCTATCGACGTAGGTAAGGAGGGAGTCCTTGACTTCGACAACCGTGACTTCGCTGCCGAGGGCGGCGGCCATGGAGGCGTACTCCATTCCGATGACGCCGCCGCCGACGACGATCAGGGACTTGGGGAACTCGCCATCGGTGATCTTGATGAACTCGTCGGTGTCGTAGACCTGAAGGGCGGAGAACGGGATGTCTTCGCGGCGGGCGGGGCGAGTGCCGCTGGCGATCAGAATATTGGCCGCGGAGAACTGGCGTTCGGAGTGGGGGCTGGAAACGTGGAGGACGTGGGGGTCGGCGGTGAAGGTGGCGTGGCCGTCGATCAACTGGACGCCATGGCGCTGGAGCTGGTCTTCGATCACGGCGTACTGGCGCTTGATGACCTCGTTGACACGGAACATGAGGTCCTGAATGTTGATCCGGGCTTTGAGGCGATAGCCGCGACCGTAGAAGCTGCGCTGGCGGAAACCGCTCAAATAGAGCACGGCTTCGCGGAGGGTTTTCGACGGGATGGTGCCGGTGTGGAGGCAGACGCCTCCGAGGTCGGCGGACTTGTCGATGATGGCAACGCGGTGACCGAGTTTGGCGGCTTCGACGGCACCGTGGTGGCCGGCGGGGCCGCTGCCGATTACCAGCAGGTCGTAGTCATACGGGGACGGGGTTTCGGCGCTCATTTTGACTTGATCGTACCGCAGTTTAGGGCGATGGCGATGATAAGATAGCGCAGAGAAATGCAATTCAGAACAGCGTTGGCAAGCTTGGCGGCGGTATTGGGATTGGGGTTGTTATGGACGGCGCGGGGGGCGCAGGGGGGCGCGGAGGCCGGCTTTGCCGAGACGGTGCAGCCATTTTTAAGGAAGAATTGCGTGAGTTGCCACAACACGGATACGGCGGTGGCCGGGATCCGGGTGGACATGTTGACGGCGGGGATGGAAGACCGGCACATGAAGTTGTGGTCCGAGGTGCAGCACCGGATCAGCGACGGCACGATGCCGCCGAAGGGGATGAAGCAGCCGACGGCGGAAGAGCGCAAGCCGGTGGTGGAGTGGATTGGTAAGCAGTTGGAGGTGGCACGGTTGCGGCCGACGCCGAAGAATGGGGCGGTGCGGCGGCTGACGGTGGCGCAGTATAAGAACACGCTGCGGGAGCTGTTGGGGTTGGAAGATGACTTGACCGAGATTCTGCCGCCGGACGCGGTTTCGAAAGACGGGTTTTTGAACAACAAGGAGACGTTGCAGTTGTCGCCGCTATTGTTGGAGGCATATTTGGGGATTGCGGACGAGGCATTGACGCGGGCGATCGTGAACCCGGGGGAGAAGCCGGATATTCAGAATTTCCGAATGGATTTGGGGGCGGGTGTGAATCCGGCGCCAATTCGGGAGGAGTTGATTCTGGGCGCGGGGAGCACGTTGTTGGAGAACCAGGACGTGCTGGTGACGCAGTTGACGCCGAAGAAGCCGTTTGCGTTTGACCCGTTTTTCATGAAGACGAAGTACCGGTACATTGAGGGGTATCAGGGCAACGATACGGTGCGCGGCTGGCGGGAGTATGACTCGATTTATCACGCCGTTTTTGCCGATATGCGTGGGAGTAATGGGTATCCGAAGGGGAAGGCGTATTCGACGGTTCCCGAGGGGCTGCTGTTGCGGCCGGCGATTCCGAACGATGAGATCTTTGACGCCGATGGGACGTACGGGCCGAAGGCGAATTTCAAGATTTCGTTGCGGGAGTTGCCGGACAACGGGCGGTTCCGGGTGACGGTGACGGCGGCGAAATATAACGATGGTTTGTTGCTGGACAAGGGTTCGGCGGCGCGGCCGCGGACGGGTGGTGTTTCGGTGAAGGGCGTTTCGAGCGTGAACGTGCCCAAGGCCGGGCTGTACCAGGTGGATGCCTATGTGGCGCCGCGGGGCGCGGGCGGGGTTGCTCCGGATGCTTCGCGATTGAAAGAGGGGTTGGGCGGGGCTTGGAAGATGGACGAATTAGCAACGGCCGTGGCTTCTCCATTTGGGAAGGCGCTGACGGTGGGCGGGGATAAGGAAGCGTTGGAAGTGGGGCGCGTGGATGTGGGCGAGGGCGAGTTTACGGTTGCCGCCTGGATTCAGCCGAAGCAGCCGCGGCGGGCTGGGATTGTGGGCGCGGGCGGGCAGAACTGGGTGCATGGCTGGGCGCTGGAGTTGGGCGAGGGCCGGGGTGGTTTGAAGCTGGAAACCTATGGGCCGGACGGGCAGCCGAATGGGACCGTTATCTCCGAGCCGGGTGTGGTGAAGCCGAATGTGTGGACGCATGTGGCGGCGGTGGTGAAGCGCGGGAAGGGCGGGACGCAGCTGTATGTGAATGGCTACCCGGTGGGGCGTGGCGAAATTGGCGCGGCGAATCTGGACAATGAGCGGGTGCCGGTGGTGATCGGGAAGGGGTTCCGCGGGGATCTGGACGAGGTCCATTTGTACAAGCGGGCGCTGAGCGAGGCGGAGTTGCAGGCGCTGATTGAGCCGGGCCGCGCGATGGCGAAGGCGCCGGAGGAGAAGCCGCAGGATTTGACACTTGGGTTGGGCGGGCGGCAGTTTATTGGGCAGCTGGACCAGCCGGCGTTTGTGGTGGTGCGGTTGGCGGCGGGCGCGGTGCAGGTGACGGTGAAGTATGGTGGCGGGCGCGGGGTGGAAGAGCTTGTCTTCACGCCGTTGGCTGAGACCGAAGACGTGGCGAAGAAGTTTTTGGCGTTTGAAAAGCGCGCGCCGAAACTGGGTGTACACCTGGGCCTGCGGCGCGATTGCGGCAGCACGTTTGCGCCGGTGGGCGGGCCGAAGGCGGTGGGCTCCGATAAGCTGAGCAAGTTTGTTTTTGAGGGCGCGATCCGGAACTTCCCTGCCCCGTTTGTTGAAAAAGACAACGTGAATTATCTGGCCGGGGTAAAGGAGATCGCGGTGCGCAGCGAGTACACCGATGGGCGGGATATGCCGCGGATGGTGATCCGGAGTGTGGAGTTCGAGGGGCCGCTATATGACGTTTGGCCGCCGGCGACGTATACGAAGATCTTCGGGGAGTCGAAGGACGCGCGAACTGTGATCACGCGGTTCGCGGCGAAGGCGTACCGGCGGCCGGTGACGGCGGCCGAGGAGAAGGCGCTCGTGGGTGTCTTCGACAAGTCCCTGGCGGCAGGCGCGAAGTGGCAGGACGCGGTGAAAGACGCGTTGCAAGTGGTGCTGACTTCGCCGCAGTTCCTGTTCCTGGTGGAAAAGAGCGCGACGCCGGGGCCGGAACAGTTGGACGATTACGAGCTGGCGTCGAAGCTTTCCTATTTCCTGTGGAACGGGCCGCCGGATGCGCGGACTTTGGGGCTGGCCAAGGCCGGGACGTTACGGGCGCAGTTGGACGCGGAGGTGGCGCGGATGGCGGCCGATCCGAAGTTCTCGCAGTTCACCAAAGAGTTTGCGTACCAGTGGCTGAGCCTGGATAAGTTCCAGGTAGTGGAAGTGGACCGGAAGAAGTATCCGAAATTGACTCGTGATGCCCGGCTTCATTTGAAGCAGGAGCCGGTGAAGTTTGTGGAATATCTTCTGCAGAAAAATTTGCCGGCGAAGAATCTGATCAGTTCGGATTTTGTGTTGGCGAATGAGACGGTGGCGAGTTACTACGATTTGGATAAGAAGCCGGAGACGGGGTTTGAGTTTGTCGCCATTGAACACAAGCGACGGGAGCTGGGCGGGTTGCTGACGCAGGCGGCGATTTTGTCGGGGCTGTCGGACGGGCGGGAATCGAACCCGGTGAAACGCGGTGCGTGGATGGCGCGGAAGATTGTGAGCGAGCCGCCGGACGATCCGCCGCCGAATGTGCCGGCGTTGAAGGACGACCCGAAGGAAGAGCTGACGCTGCGGCAACGAATTGAGCGGCACCGGAACCAGCCGGGGTGCGTCCAGTGCCATTTGAAGATTGATCCGTGGGGCATTGCGCTGGAGGAGTTTGACGCGGGCGGGCGGCTGAAAACGAAGTCGGCGGATGCGCGTTCGACGCTGCCGGATAAGACGGAAGTGAAGGGCGCGGCGGAGTTGAAGAAGTACTTGAGCGAGGACCGGATCGACCAGGTGGCCTACAGCGTTTTGAAGCATCTGGCGGTCTACGCAAGTGGTCGCAGCTTGACATACAATGAACAGAACCGCTTGAAGAAAGATGCCTTGCAGTTGAAGGCGAGCGGGTACCGGATGCAGGACATGCTCCGGTTTGTTGTGCGCAGTCCCATTTTCCTGGAAAAGTAAGAGAACAACGACGATGAGCCAATACAGACTTGACCGCCGCGCTTTCCTGCAGGGATTGGGGGGCGCCATGCTGGCGCTGCCCGGGCTGGACGCCATGGGCGCGACTGTGACCGAAAATGCGCCGAAGCGCTTCTGCGCAATGTACACGGCCAACGGCATGTCACTGCCGCGGGCGGAGAACAACATTCCGGAATGGAGCTGGTTCCCGACGATGTCGGAGAACGGCAAGTTCGTGTTTGGCCATTCGACGGAGCCGTTCAAGCCGCACCGCAACAAGCTTAGCTTCATGGGCGGGTTGCACCACCCGAGCGGTCCGAAGGCCGATCCGCACACCTGTTCCGATATGTGGTTGACGGGCGCGCCGCTGCACAATCCGAAGCCGGGCACGTACAACACAGCCGGGTTGGACCAGGTGATTGCGCTGCACACGAAGCAGTATTGCCGGCAGCCATCCTTGATTTTGTCGATTGACGCGGGGACGGGGTTCCTCTCGCGCACGGGGACGATCTCCTACAACCTGGAAGGCAAGCCGATTCCGGCGGAGAACAATCCGCGTCGGATTTTTGACCGGCTGTTCCGCGGGGACCGGGATTCGGTGGCGGCGGAGCATGCGAAGCTGCAGAAGCGGATTAAGTTAGTGGACGCGGTGGCGGAGAGCGCGAAGACGCTGGACACGCAGTTGGGCAAGAGCGACCGCGAGCGGATGGACCAGTATCTGACGTCTTTGAGCGAGCTGGAATCGCGGCTGATTGCGTCGGAGAAGTGGATCGACATTCCGCTGAAGAAGCAGGATTATTCGCACTTGAACCTGGATGCGACCTCCGAGGGCGAACCGGCCGAGTATTACCGGACGATGTTCGATTTAATCGCACTGGCGTTTGATGCCGATATTACCCGGTCGGTTACGTTCATGCTGAATCGGGAAGACGGGATGGGTATTTCCGATACATTCCCGATTAAGTTGGGACTGGGGAAGACGCACCACAATTTGTCTCATGCGACGGACAAAGAAGGACAGCTGAACTTCGCAAAGTACGATAAGTTCCTGGCCGAACAGATTTCGCATTTCCTGACTAAGATGGACTCGTATTCGGACCGCAACGGGACGGTGCTGGACAACACGATTGTGTTGTTTGGCAGCGGGGCGAGCACGACGCATCATTCGCGGAATTTGCCGACGATGGTGGCCGGCGGCGCGAATATGGGGTTGAAGCACGGGACGTATTGGCGCAGCGGCGAGTCGCGAATGTCCAATATGTACCTGAGCATTCTGCACTCGATGGGGATTGGCGTGGAGTCGTTCGCCGATTCGACGGGGACGTTGACGGGTTCGATTTTCAAGGCATAGACGGTTCGATCACGGCACCGGCAGAACGGCCACGCCTGTTTTGCCGGTGTTGGTGACGACCCATTTACCCGTGGGGTCGATGGATGCGTGGAGGTGTGGGTCGCCGGGCTTGCGGAGGCCGGTGGCGAGGCGTTTGGTTTCGCCGGTGGCCGCGTCAATGAGCCAGATGTTGCCGTCGAAATCATCGGCGATTAGCTGCTTGCCGCCTTCGGTGGCTTGCGCGTGCCAGTAATGGCCGCGGATGATGACCTTCGTTGCGCCGTCGGGGGTGACGCGGAGGATGCCGTATTTGTCGAAAATCATGGTCATGTCACGGGTGCCGGGGATCCAGGCTTCGTGGGTGATCCACTCCTTGAGGGGCGTTAACCACTTGGCGGGTTCGGTGGCGTAATAGAAGGGGCGATTGCCGGTGCCGTCGGCATTGACGAGCCAGGTGCGCTGGGGGGCGTAGCCGCTGGTTTCCCAGGTGTAGAAGATGAGGGGATCCTTGTAGCTGTGCTGGACGTGGCCGATTTGGAAGCCTTGTTCGAGGACCTTCTTGTAAGCGCCCGTGGTGAGGTCGATGAGGCCGATTTCCCAGGAGTTTTCACTGTTTTTGAAGTACACGGCGGCGGATTTGCCGTCGTGGGAGAGGCTGGGCTGGCTGATGTTGCCGGGGGCGGTGGCGAGTTTGGTGGACTGTTTGGTTTCGACATCGACGGCCCAAAGTTCCCTGCCCTTTGGGTAGAGGACGCGGGTGGGGTGGAAGCGGTCGGGCATCGCGCCGTGGGCGTTGACGCCGGGGGAGTTGGTGAGGGCTGTCGATTCGCGGGTGGCGAGGTTGAACTTGTGGACTTGGCCGTCGTGGGCGTAGATGAGGTACTTCAGGTCGGCTGTGAAGTTGGAGTTGTGGAAGTAGAGATTGCCGTTTTGGCCTTCGGTATTGACGGTTATCAGGTTCGCGGCTAGGAGAAGAAGAGGGAGGCACATAGCTGGTAGGTTTGGGCGTGGGCGGCGGCGGTGAGCTCGATGGGATTAGCGTATCCCCCGCCGATGGTGATGACAAGGGGGGCGGCGTGGCGGCGGACGGCGGTGAATACCATTTCATCGCGGGTTTTGAGACCGGCCATTGTCAGGTCGAGTTTGCCGAGGGTGTCCTCTTTGAGCGGGTCGACACCGGATTGGTAGAAGACGAAATCGGGGTTGTGGGCGAAGGCTTTGGGGAGGACTTCTTCGAGGGCGGCGAGGTATTCGGCGTCGTTGGTGTGGTCGGGGAGGGCGACGTCGATGGTGCTTTGTTGTTTGCGGAAGGGGAAGTTGTTTTGGCCGTGGAGGGAGAGGGTTAGTACTTCGGGATCGTTGGCGAAGATTTGGGCGGTGCCGTCGCCTTGGTGGACGTCGAGATCGATGACGGAGAAGCGAGTGAGGGTGGTGGTGGCACGGAGGTGGGCGATGGCAACGGCGATATCGTTGAAGACGCAGAAGCCGGAGCCTTCGGCGTAGAAGGCGTGGTGGGTACCTCCGGCTAGGGCACCGCTTACGTTTATGGTTAGGGCGGTTTGGGTGGCGGCTAATGTAGCGCCGGCGCTGGCGAGAGTACGTTGGACAAGTTGGGGGGACCAGGGGAAGCCGATGCGGCGGATGGCGGCGGGGGTGAGGGTGCCGTGGATGACGGCGTCGACGTAGTGGGGGTCGTGGGCGCGGGCGAGTTCATCGCGGGTGGCGAGGGGGGCGGGGTGAAAAGTGAAACGGGAGTCCTTTTGCAAGGACTCCCGGATTAGACGGTACTTGCTGACCGGAAAACGGTGTTCCGGCGGCAGGCCCATGTCGATGTGGTCGCAGTAGTAAAGTTGCACTTATTGAGCGGGCTTGGGTTCGTCGCGCTTGGTGAGATCGCGGATCATGATGTCCTTGAAGCGCATGTTGCCGGTGCCGCCGGAATGGAGCTGAAGGCTGATGCCGCCGTCGAAGCTCTTGGGGTTGGGGTCGGTGAAGTCGACCATGACGACGCCGTTCAAGCGGGAGAAGTAGCGGTTGCCTTCGACCTTGAGGAGGTATTCGTTCCAATCGCCGGCTCGGACGACGGTTTCGTTTTCGGGGGCGGGCCAAACGATCCAGGCGCGGCCGTCGCCATAAAGGCCACCGGTGTGCTGGCCGATGCGGCAATCGATTTCAAACTGCAAGCCCTGGGTGATGGTGGGCGTACCGGGCTTGAATTCGGAGTGGAAGAACACGCCGCTGTTGCCGTCGCCTTCGCACTTGAATTTGAAGGAGAGGTGGAAATCCTTGTAGTTCTTTTCGGTCTTGAGGTAGCCGTATTCCTTGGAGATGGCCTGGCCGTGGATGGTGCCGTTGTCGACGATCCACTTTTCCTTGCCGATTTCAGTCCAGCCGGTTAGGTCCTTACGGTTGAAGAGGGAGACCCAATCTTCGCCGGGGAGGACGGGGCGTTTGGGGCGCTGGGCAAAGGCAAGGGAGGCGCTGAGCGCGAGGAAGATGGCGAGGTGACGAATCCGCATGAACGATAGTTTATCGCGTGTTTGGTGCGAGGATGATAGAACGATGAATGTGAATGAATGATGGGGCACCGGTATATTGCGGTCCTACTGCTTTTGATGGCGTTCATCGTCTTCGCGGTGACGGATTCGGCGTTCACGTTTCTGGAGGATGAGACGGCGATTGTGACGGCGGCCCGGGCTCCGGCCGAAGAGACTATCGGTTTGTTCCTAACGGGGAACGGTCAACACGAACATCCGCCATTGTCCGACCTGTTGCTCCATTACTGGCTGCCGGTAGCGAACCGCTCTGCGTTGGCGTTGCGGATTCCGTCCATCGTTTTTTATCTTGGTGGGCTATTTCTGCTGGGAGTTTCGGTGGGAGTTCGCGCGGAGTTGGCGGTGGTGACGATCGGTGTGTTGTGGCCGTTCGGATTTCATTTTGGCCGGTTGTGTGGATGGTACTCGCTGACGTTTTTTCTGTTGGCGGCGTTGACGGTAGCCTACGAACGGTTGCTGGCTGGGGGGCGGATCGGGTGGTTCGTTGCGTGCGGCGTTCTGCTTTCCTACTGTAACTACTACGGCTGGGTGGTGGTGGTTTGCCTCTTGGCGGATTGTGCGCGGCGACGGCACGCGCGGTGGCGAATACTGAGCGTGGCCACAATTGGATTCATGACGATTGCCTACCTGCCATAGTGGGAAGCGTTCGCCCAACAGTTGGCATACGGGGTGCAGGCAGGTGGCGGGCGTTCGATCCTTGCGCAGATCGCCAACAGCGCTTATTGCGGCTACTCCCTGTTTGTCAGCGAAGCGATAGCCCCTTGGTTTTGGCAGATTAGCATTCCGTTGTCGATTGCGATCACCGTGTGTGTATGGTGTACGGCCTCGAGTGCGGGGGAGGACCACCGGGTGTACTTCTGGATGTTCTGGGTGTTGTTTGGCGGGCTAGCAATTGCCGGTGCACTGGTGACGAAGCGACTTCTTTTTATCACGCCGTGGCTGCTTATCGCTATAGGTACGGCGCTGACATCGCCTGGGGCACGTGCGCGGCGGCGGATGCTACTGGCGAGCCTGATTGGATTGGGTGTAGCCGGATGGGCCGGGATGGTTGGGCGCCAATGGTATGCGGCGCCGCATTTTGTGGAGCCATGGGAGGCGCTTGCCCGCGACGCAGCGCGGCAGGCAGAGGGCGGGGCGACGATTGTCTCCAATTCGCCTTCGTTTCTGTTCTACGCCAATTATGCGTTCGCCGAGAGAGGGCTGCTTCGAGGGCCATTCCAGCCGGGCTGGATTGCGGACAACCGCGTGGTGGGGCCAGGGGAATCGATTCCGGCTGGCGAGGTGCTGCTGTTTGAAGGGGTGAACATCACCCAAGTGGAGGCGATGGAGACGTTGAAGGAGCAATTGGCTGCGAAGTGCAAGGCAATGGGCGCTCGGGAGTTGCTGCCCGATTACGGGTACGCGCTCAAGCAGCGATTCTTTGGCGGGGCCGGCCAGCGGGAGTACCGGATTGCAATTCGATCGTTCCGGTGCGGAGAGGGAATTACGCCGTTAGTTCGGCCTGAATAGCGGTGGCGATGGATTCGGCGTGGTGGCCGACGCGGTCGAGGGTGGGTCCTTCGACCATGACGCGGGCCAGGGGCTCGGTGCCAGAGAAACGAACCACGACGCGGCCGGCTTCGCCGAACTCTTCATTGCAGGCGCGGATAGCGGCTTGGACCGTGTCGAGCTCTTCGAGCGGGCGTTTTTTGCCAAAGCGGACGTTGACCAGGGTTTGGGGGAGAATCGTCAGGGAGTCGGCGAGCGTATCGAGGGCGGCGCGTTCCCGCACCATGATGTCGAGCAGGCGGAGCATGGTCAACATGCCGTCGCCAGTGGTGGCCTGTTCGTGGAAAATGACGTGGCCGGACTGTTCGCCGCCGATGTTGGCGCCGAGGCGGATCATCTCTTCGAGAACGTACTTATCGCCGACGGCGGTACGAGCGAGCTTGATGCCGCTGGCCTTGAGGGCCAGTTCGAGGCCGAGGTTGGACATGACCGTCGCGACGACGGTATCGGCGGGGAGGGCGTGGCGGTTGTGTGCGTCGCGGCCGCAGATGAGTAGGACGTGGTCGCCATCGATCCGGCGGCCGGAGCGGCCGGCAAACATGGCGCGATCGGCATCACCATCGAAGGCCACGGCGAGATCGGCATTGTAGGCGATGACGGCGTCCTGGATATGTTCGGTGTGGAGCGCCCCGCAGTTGAGATTGATGTTGCGACCGTTGGGGGAGCAGTGCAGCTCGACCACTTCGGCGCCGAGGCTGCGGAGGAGGGCCGGGGCGAAGGCACTGGCCGAGCCGTTACCGCCATCGACAACGATTTTTAATTTCGCCAGGCTTTGGGTGAAACTATGGCGGAGAAAGTCCGTGTAGCCAGCGCCGGCGCCGGAGTGGACTTGGAGATCGCCGGCGACGCCAGCGGACTCCTCGGCGAGGGCGAAGATGCGTTTTTCGAGTTCGAGCTCTTCGGCGTCGGGCACCTTGTAGCCAGAGTGGGCGAAGAGTTTAAGGCCGTTGTCCTGGAAGGGGTTGTGGGAGGCCGAAATCATTAGCCCGGCGGCGTACGATCCGTTGCGGGTGAGCCAGGCGACGCCGGGCGTGGTGAGCACGCCTGCGACTTCGAATTCGACGTCTTCGTGGGCGAGACCGGCGGTGACTTGGGCGGCGAGGGCGGGGCCGGATTCGCGGGTATCCATACCGATGAGAACGCGCGGGGTTTCTGAATGCGACTTGGCCCATTCGCCGAGGGCGCGGCCGAAGACGTAGACCGTGCGGGCATCAAGCGGGTATTGCCCGGCTACACCACGGATGCCGTCGGTGCCGAAGAGTTGGCGGGCCATGATTAGTTCCCTCCCCCTGGAGGGCCGATGCGTTCCATGACGAGGCGGACACGGACGGTGGAGGCGCCATCGATGCGAAGCTGCGGATCGTCAACGAACGTGCTGACGCGGGTTTCCGATTCAGTGATGACGCCGTTCAAATCGATGGGGTCCGTATCGATGGATTGCAGTTGCTCAACACGGCTGCGGGGGCCGATGACGCGGAGATGTTCGGGCGAGAGTTCCTGTTTAGCGATGCGGTAGCCGGGCATGGGGTTGCCGGCGTAGCGGATCTGGACAGGGATATCGCGGTCGAAACGCTCTTCGAAACGCATACGGATTTGCGTGGGGATCGCACGCTCCAATTGCAGGCCCGCAGGGACTCGGATGGCGCGGTTGTCCAGGTTAAACGTCCAATCACCAGGTCTACTCACTCCTTCCAGATCGACCACAACAGCCACATCCTTTAGGAACGAATCGTTCATCTTGCCCGAGGGGCCGCGGACGAAAAGGTTGACGCGGTTGACCATACCGCTTGAAACTTCAAATGATTTTGGGAAGTGGCGATACTCGACGGGGACATCGATGGCGGTGGCGAGTTCATGTTCGCCGACGATGGCGATCCAGAGGAGTGAGGCGATGGCGAGGCTTAAGACCTTGGCTCCGATGTTGAGGGTGAAGAAACGTTTGGCGGAGGCGAACACTAGCGCTGCTCCTTGGTGGCGGCGAGTTCGGCTTCCGGTTGATGGGCGCGGGGTTCGACGGCGCGACGGGTGAGGCGTTGTTCGACGCGTTCAATGGTCACGTCGTACTCGATTTCATTGCGGGCGGCGATGGAGATGCGGCCGGTCTCTTCGCTGACTATGAGGGAGATGCAGTCTGTTTCCTCCGTGATACCGATGCCGGCACGGTGGCGGGTGCCGAGGAAGCGGAGGAGTTCCGGGTTCATCGTAAGAGGCAGGAAGCAGGCGGCGGCGGCGACCCGGTCACCCTGGATGATGACGGCTCCATCGTGCATGGCCGAACCGGGATAGAAGATGGCGAGCAGGAGATCGCGCGAGACGTTGGCGTCGAGCGGGACGCCGCTTTCGACAAACGTGCGGAGGCCGACTTCACGTTCGACAACGATCAAGGCGCCGATCTTCTGTTGGGCCAACTGCTGGATGGCGAGGAGGAGCTCTTCGACCGTTTCGCGGCGATGGAGGCGGCCGCCGAAGCCGATGACGCGGCGTTGGCCGATGCGGGCCAGGAGACGGCGGATTTCGCTTTGGAACATGACGATCATGCCGAAGGCGGTGTAGGGGGCGAGGGTGGCGAGGATGGTGCGGAGGAGTTCGAGTTTGGCGTAGACGCTGACCAGATAGACGAGAACGATGATGAGCAGGCCGGCGAGGATGGCGGCCGACCGGCGGCCGCGGACGATGATGATGAACTGATAGATGATGAACGCCGTGAGCACAATATCCAGGGACGCCGCCCAGGTGAGGCGGGGCATTTGGAGCAGCAGTGATTCGAGCAGTGGCGTCATGTTAGTTTTTTCGGAAGGCGTAGCGCGCTTCAGCGATGGGCGTTCCGAGAACGGGGATCCGGGTCAGGTCGGCAGAGCCGAGGCCGAGGGATTCGGCGAGCAGGAGCGTGTTGTCACATGTATCAAATGGCGCCACCCCTTTGGGGGCGCGGGGATCGTAGCCCATGACAGCGGCGCCGACGGCGTCGGTATTGACGGCGTTGAATCCGGCCAGTACCACGCCGGGTTTGGCGAGGGCTAGCCCCGTGATCCATGGGCCTTCGCCGCCGGTGACGGTTTCGATGCCGTCGATGATGGCGATATCGATTGGGCGGGCGGCGTTCAACTCCGCGGTGATGCGGGGCATTCGGTATTCGGGGCTGCGGGAGGAGTGGGGGTCCTTTTCGGCGTCGGCGATGCGGGCGGGCTGGCGTTCGCCCAAGTGGCAGATTTTGACACGGCCTTTGGTAGGGGATTCGTTGGGGGCGTCGACGCCGGCGTCATCCCCATAGATGGAGGCCGGGGTGATGCCGAAGATGTTTTTCATGGACAGGGTGATGCCGCAGGTGGCGTGGTCCTTCAGCTTGGCGAGGCTGACAAAGACGTCGGTGTCCATGTAGGAGTGGTTCAGTTCGTAGGCCGGGAAGATGAGACCGCCGTTGGGGACTTTGTGGGTGATGTAGCGCGCACCTTTGCCTAACGCGTTGGTGTTTTCGAATTCTATTTTGGGCGCGATCGATTGTAACTGGCGGACATTCCAGCCGGAATCGAGAAGGTACTCTTCGAGCGGGCCGGCGGTGGCCCAGCAGCTTTCGACGAAGCGGATACGGGTGGCGCCGGCTTCGTTCAATAAGTGGGCGAAGGCACCGGCGAGTTTGGGGTGGGAGTAGTGGGTAAGAGAGGGAGCGCGGCCTTGGAATTTCAGGGCCGGGGAACCGGTGAGATTTAGCTTGATGGTGACGGTTTTGTTGCGAACTTTGGGGGCGAGGCCGCCGAGGGAGTCGAACATCTGGCGGAGGGTGGCGGTGAGATTTATGTTGTAGGAATCGGCCTTGGCAACGGCGACAGGACGCGCGGGGGCGGGTGCGGCGAAGAGCGGCGCGGCGGCGGCGGCGAGAACTTGTCGGCGGTTCACAAACATTACATTATTCTAATTCCAGTATCGCGTACCAACCCATCTCAGGTATATCAATTCCGGTGCCATCTTCTGTGGGATAAGTCTCTAATGAACGGGATTTAAGGCCGGGGAGGTGGAGGGTGGCGCGTTTCCATTTTCCAAGCATGTGGGCGGTGATGGATTCGACCGGGAAATCGGTGTAGTTGACGAGGTGGAGGACGCGGCGGGCGGAGTCGGGGGACTCCGTCAGGTTTGACAGCATGGTGCCGACGTTGAAGAGGCGGGCGCCCAGGTTGCGGCGTCCGGTGAGGGCGTTGACCTCCTTCCAGATGGCATCGAGTTTGGTGAGTTCTTTTTCGTCGAGGGTGATCTGTCCGTCGCGGGGCGTGGGGAACTGCCAGTCCTTGGGGCCGGTCAGGACGGTACCGCCGGAGCGGGTGAACTGGGCGAGATGTTCACGTTCGGATTCGCTCATGTTTTTGGGGTCGACGTTGACGGCCATGAGAGCGCCGCGCATCTTTTCGGGCTGGATGTTGGCGGCGGGGATGGGGCGGACGGGGGTGTGTTTAATGGCGATCATGTCGAGGATGCCACCGGAGAGGAGAGCGCCGGATTTGGGGTCCTGGATGAGGGTGAGCTGGCCGGAGGCGGGCCAGGTGAGTTTGTCTTTGTGGGTTTCGAGGAAGGCCAGTTGGGTTGTGAGGATGCGCCAGTCGCGGAGGGCGTTGGCGTCTTTGGCGAGCAGGCGTTTTTGAAGATCCACGTCGAGGGCGATGACCCATTTGGCGCCGCACATGGCGGCTTCGGCGGTGACCTGCAAGTAGCGAGAGATGGGGTAGGCCTTGTTGGGCGGAGGGGTGTTGGCAATCCAGATGGGTTTGTTCGTCAGCGCGCGGGCAAAGCGGAGGAAGCCCGCGTTGGTATCGATCCAGGGGCCGCCGCTGGGGGCGGCTTTGGCGTGGTCGTCCGGGGTGGGGTTGACGCCGGGCCATACGCCTTGGGTGGTGGCGATTAGTTCGGCTTTGGTGAAGTCGAGGCTGGAGCGTAGGACGAGCGGGTAGACGGGAATGGTAGATGGCTGGGCGGGTGCGGCGGAGAGGATGGCGTCGAGGTGGGCGGCGGCTTTGGGATCCCAGGGTTGGGCGATGATGCCGATGGTGGCGATGCCTTGTTCGTGGGCTTTGGCGGTGAACTGGGGGGACCAGTTTTGGGGTTCGAGGAGGAGGCAGTTGATGGGGGTGTCTTTGAGCAGGGCGAGGGAGGCGGGATCTGCCGTGGGCCAACGCATGGGGACCCAGGTGGCGAGAGAGGCCACGGCGGCGGCGAGGAGGAGCATAACTCCATTTTAGAGCGGGTGGGTGGAAATGGAGCCGGTTTGATTGTCGATGATGACGAGAACGGCGGGGCGAAAGGCGTCGGGCCTGGCGGGGGCTTCGCGGCCGATGAAGACGGTGTGGGTGGCGGTGGGGATGATTTGATCGACGTCTTGCAGGTTGGTGTCGGCGGTCCAGAGGAGCTTGCCGTCGGGGGTGGCGCGGGAGACAAGTTCCGTGCCGAAGATGGGACGGTTGGAGCGGTGGAGGAGGAGTTGGCTATCGGGGTTCGCCAGATTTTGTGGGGCGCCGTTAGGTTTGGCCAGGAGCAGGGCGGGGCGTTTGCAATCGTTGCAGATTGATTCGGCTTTGCCGCGGAAGTCCTTGGGTTTGGGGGTGGAGAAACTGCGGGGATGGGGCGGGTTGGCGATGGAGAGATTGCCGCTGGAGTAGTTATAGGCGAGGGGTTCGTTTGCGTGGAAGAAGAGACGCTGGCCGTCGTCTTCGAACATGCGGGCGGTGTGCATGAAGTCGCCGGCGCGGAGACCGCTTTTTATGGGTACGGTGCGGCGGGTTTTGCCGTCGAGGGAGTGGAGGAGGAGGGCGAGTTTGTAGCGATCGTTTTCGGGGCGCGCGGGGACTACGGGGATGCGGAATTCCATGGATTCGACGAGGGTGGCGACGAAGGGGCCGGCGATCATGGAATCGCCGATTGGAGTGTGGGACTCCGGCTTGGTGGCGCAGGCGGCGAGGGTGATCAGTAGCAGCAGGGCTGGTTTCATGCGGATTTGATTTCGGTCCAAAGGCGGTCGCGGAGGCGTTGGGCTTCGGGGGTGACCGTGGTGAACCATTCGGCGCGAGCCATGACTTCGGGAGGCGGGTAGAGGGTGGGGTTGTTGCGGGTTTCGGGAGCTAGGAGGGGGCGGGCGGCGCCGTTGGCGGTGGCGGTGCGCATGGAGTCGGCAATGCGGGCGCTGACTTCGGGGCGGAGGAGATAGTTGACGAACTGGTGGGCGAGATCCTGGCGGGGGCTTTCGCGGAGGATTACGGCGCAATCGAGATTCAGCGGGAACCCTTCGGCGGGGTAGACGAAGGCGAGATCCTTGTTGGCTTCGATTGCTTGTTGGGCGGTGGTGGACCAGATCTGCGCGCCGAGGACGTCGCCGGCAACGGCTTGATCGCGGACTTCGGTGTTGAGGTAGGCGCGGAGGAGGGGCTTCTGATTGACGGCTTCGCGTTGGGCGGCGCGGAGCTCCTTTTCATCGCGGGAGTTAAGGGAGTAGCCGAGTTTGCGGAGGGCGGCGGCGAAGACTTCGGCGGGGTCGTCAAGCATGGTCAAGTGCCCTTTCCAATGGGGCAGCCAGAGATCCGCCCAGCGGGTGGGGGCGGGGTTCACCTTTTTGTTGTAGAGGATGCCGGTGGCGTTCCACATGTAGGGGACGGAGTGGTTCAGATCCGGGTCGGAGATGGGGTGTTGGAAGGCGGGGTCGAGGTTTGGGAGATTGGGGAGTTTGGATTTATCGAGTTCGGCGAGGAGGTTTTGCTCGCGCATGGGCGGGACGATGTAGTGGGTGGGGAAGACGACGTCCCAGCCGGAGTTGCCGGAGAAGACGCGGGCGAGCATCTCTTCGTTCGATTCGTAGATGCTGTAGCGGACTTTGCAGCCGAACTCCTTTTCGAAGTTGGGGATGGTTTCCGGGGCGACGTAGGCGGACCAGTTGAAGACGTTGAGGCGGTTTTTATTGGGTTTGGCACAGCTGGTGAGTGCGGCGATGGTGGCGAGGGCCTGACGGCGGGTCTTCATGCTTTTTGCATCCGGTCGGAGATGAGGATGAGCGCGCCGAAGCCGAGGAAGATAACGGTGGAGATGGCGCTGACGACGGGGTTGGCACCGCGGCGGGCCATGGCGTAGAGGACCATGGGGAGGGTTTCGGAGTCGACTCCGGCGACCATGGCGGTGATGACGTAATCGTCAAAACTGACAGTGAAGGCGAGGAGGGCGGCGGCGGCGATTCCGGGCTTGAGCATGGGAAGGGTGACGAGTTTAAAGGCCTGCCATTCGTTGGCGCCGAGGTCGAGGGCGGCTTCTTCGAGGGCCGGTTCAGCGGTGCGGAGGCGGGCCATGACCACGAGCAGGACGTAGGCGATGGAGAAGGCCACGTGGGCGAGGATCACCGTGTGCATACCGAGTTGAACCTGCCAGTAGCGGAAGACCCATTGGAAGAACGCCAGCATGGAGATGCCGGTGACGATTTCGGGCGTGACGAGGGAGAGATAGAGGGAGCCGCTGAGCCATTTCGATCCGCGTTTCCAGAGGCCGTAGGCGCAGAGGGTGCCGATGATCGTCGAGAGAACTGTGGAGGCGAGGGCGATGACGAGGCTGTTCCAGGCGGCTTCGGCGAGTTGGGTATCGGCGAACATCTGCCGGTACCATTCGAGCGAGAAGCCTTCCCAGACGGTGAATTTGGAGCTATTGAAACTGAAGGCGCAGAGGAGCAGGAGCGGGACGTGGAGGAAGGCGTAGACGAGCGCGGCGAAGAGGCCGAGGAAGCGGCTTTGTTTCATAGTGCCTCCTCTCCGTCCTGGCGCAGGAGACTGACGAGCAACACCATGACGAGGGCCATGAGGGCGAGGGAGATGGCGGAGCCGAAGGGCCAGTCGCGCGCCGTTGTGAACTGGTTCTGGATGAGGTTGCCGATCATGATGCTTTTGCCGCCGCCCAATAGATCCGGCGTGAGGTAGGCGCCGAGGCAGGGGATGAAGACGAGGACACCGGCGGCGCGGAGGCCTGGGGCGCAGAGGGGGATGATGACTTTGTAGAGGGTTTGCCAGGGGGTGGCGCCCAGGTCGGCGGCGGATTCGAGGAGGTTCTTGTCGAGGCGGTCGAGGTTGCTGAAGAGGGGGAGCACGGCGAAGGGTAGGTAGCCGTAGACGAGGCCGACGACGACGGCGGTTTCGTTGTAGAGCAGCGGGAGGGGTTCGCGGATGATGTGGAGCGAGGTGAGGATGGTGTTGATGAATCCGGTGTCGCGGAGGAGGAACATCCAGGCGTAGGTGCGGACGAGGAAACTGGTCCAGAAGGGAAGGATGACCAAGTAGAGATAGATGCCTTTGGCGCGGTCGCTAGCGCGGGCGATGAAGAGGGCTAGCGGGAAGGCTATAACGAGGCAGAGGATGGTTGCCAGGGTCGACATGACGAGGGAGCGCCAGAGGATGATGCCGTAGAGGGGGTCGAAGAGGCGTTGGTAATTTTCGAGGGTCCAGGGGCCGACGACGCCGCCGTACACGCCGCGGGTGAGGAAGCTGTAGGCGACGATGATCGACAGCGGGATAAGGAACAGTATGACCGTGAAGGCCGCAGACGGGGCGAGGAAGATTGTGCGGAGGCGATTCATCCGCGCACCGGTAGTTCGTCGGAGGCGTGCCAGTAGACGTGGACGGATTCGCCGGGGGCGAAGGGCTCTTCGTTGAAGGCGACCTGGGCGGTGATGGCGGTGCCGTTTTCGGTCGTGGTTTCGATGTGGAAGCAGTCCCCCAGGAAGGTGGAGGTGACTACTTTGGCCGTCGTGGATTTCGTGGGTTCGGCTGGTTTCTGGCGGGAGATTCTGGTGGATTCGGGACGGATGCCGATGCCATCGACCCAGTTGACGGCGCCGAGGAAGCCGGCGACGAAGCGGGTGGCGGGGGCGAGGTAGATTTCCTGGGGAGTGCCGATTTGTTCGATTTTTCCTTTGTTCATGACGGCGATTTGGTCCGACAGAGAAAGGGCTTCCTCCTGATCGTGGGTGATGAAGAGGAAGGTGATGCCGAGTTGTTTTTGGAGTTGTTTGAGTTCGAGGCGGACGCGTTTGCGGAGGGCGGGATCGAGGGCGGAGAGGGGTTCGTCGAGGAGGAGGAGTTCGGGTTCGACGACTAGCGCGCGTGCCAGGGCTGTGCGCTGTTTTTCCCCGCCGGAGAGGTTCGCGGGGACGCGATCGGCACGGTGCTCGAGGCCGACGAGTTCGAGCATGCGCTTCACTTTGGGGGCGATTTCGGCGGGTTTCTCCCCGCGGCGTTCGAGGCCGAAGGCGATATTTTCGGCGGCGGTGAGATGTGGGAAGAGGGCGTAGCTTTGGAAGACGGTGGTAACCGGGCGCTCGTAGGGGCGGAGGCCGTTGAGGCGCTTGCCGTTCAAATTGATTTCACCCGAGTCTGGTTCGGCGAAGCCGGCGATCATGCGGAGGATGGTGGTTTTGCCGCAGCCGGAGGGGCCTAGTAGGGAATAGAAACAGCCCTTGGGAACGTTGAGGGAGATGCCGTCGACGACCTTGTGGGAGGGGAAGGATTTGTTAAGGGCCGTGAGGGCGAGGGCGTTTTCCATTGCGGGGTTCAATAGGGTACTTTAGCGGAAAAACGACGCCATGCGAGGAAGGGGTCGTTGGCGCCGGGGATGGGTCTGGCGTGCATGGGGATTTGGCGTTGGGTTGGGGGGAGGGCGAGTTGCTGGTAGAAGTGGGCGTCGTCGAAGCCGGCAGCGGCGGCTTCGAGTTGAGTGGCGGCGTAGTAGATCTTGTCGAGACGGGCCCAGAAGATGGCGCCGAGGCACATGGGGCAGGGTTCACAGCTTGCGTAGATTTCGCAGCCGGAGAGGTCGTGGGTGTTGAGTTTTGTGGCGGCGCGACGGATGGCGGTGACTTCGGCGTGGGCGGTGGGGTCGTGGGAGGCGGTGACCAGGTTGGCGCCTTCGGCGACGAGTTCCCCGCCCCGGGTTATGACAGCACCGAACGGGCCGCCGCCAATTTCGACGTTTGCTACGGCGAGGGAGACGGCGCGGCGCAACCAGAGGGCCGGATCGGGGGAAGGAGGCATCTCGTTGTTATCATAGGGGAAATGGCAGAGCGCGACATTGTGGCCGTGCAGAGCGTACCGGGGGGGGCGCGGCTGGGCGCGTTGACCGAGCGGCTGGAAGGGTCGTTGCGGGGGAAGGCCGAGGTTGTTCGGCTGAGCTTGGCCTGCCTGCTTTCGCGGGGTCATTTGCTGATTGAAGACGTGCCCGGGGTGGGGAAAACTACGCTGGCGAATGCGCTGGCGCGGGCGGTGGATTGTGGGTTTCACCGGTTGCAGTTTACGGCGGATATGCTGCCGGCGGACGTGACGGGCGTGAGTGTTTTTAACTCGCACACGAATGAGTTTGAGTTTAAGCCGGGGCCGGTGTTTACGAACTTTCTGCTGGCCGATGAGATTAACCGGGCGACGCCGAAGACGCAGTCCGCGCTGCTGGAGGCGATGAACGAAGGGCAGGTGAGCGTCGATGGGCAGACGTACCCGCTGGGGCGGCCGTTCATGGTACTGGCGACGCAGAACCCGTTGGAACATCACGGGACGTATCCGCTGCCGGAATCGCAGTTGGACCGGTTCCTAATGCGGTTGCGGATCGGGTATCCGGACGCGGCGAATGAGCGAGAGATTTTGCGGCGGGGGCCGGGGGATCCGCAGGCGCACGCGCCGGCGTTGTTGACCGGGGCGGAGGTTTTGGAGTTGCAGGCGGAGGCGGAGCAGGTGCGGGTGGATGAGGCGATTATCGACTACATCCTGGCCATAGTGGAGCGGACGCGGACGCATGAATCATTGACGCTGGGCGTGAGCCCGCGGGGAGCGCAGGCGCTATACCGGGCGGCGCAGGCGATGGCTTTACTAGACGGTCGGACCTATGCGACGCCGGACGATGTGAAGCGGTTGGCGGTGCCGGTGTTTGCGCACCGGGTGGCGCTATCGACACGGGTGGCGGCGGCGCAGCGAACAGCAACGGCTGCGGAGCGGATTATTGAGGAGATTTTGACTTTGACTGAGGTGCCGCTGTAGGTTTGCGAGGCTTGGTGTAGTGGGGCTGCTGGCTGGCGATTAGGGCGGCGATGACCAACACGGCGCCGAGGAGGGGAAACCAGTCACCGGCGGTAGAGAAGAGCGTGACGCTGTTGACGAAGCCGAAGGCGACGCGGGCGGAGCGGGCGTCGAAAGACGGGAGTTCTTCGCGGATATTGCCGGCGGGATCGATGACGGCGGTGATGCCGTTATTGGTGGCGCGGACTATCCAGCGGCGGTTTTCAGCGGCGCGCATACGGACCAGTTGCAGGTGCTGTTCGCGGGCGGGGGTCTGGAAAAAGTAGCCGTCGTTGGAGATGTTGAAAAAGACGTTAGCGCCTGCGCGGGCGAAGTCCCGGACGTGGTGGCCGACGGCGGATTCGTAGCAAATAAAGGTGCCGGCTTTCCAGAGGCCGAGGGGCATGAGTTCGATTTGGCGCCCCGGGGTGTAGGAGCCGACTTCGTCGGAGACCTGGTTGACGAACTGGAAGGGCCCGGGGACGTATTCGCCGAAGGGGACGAGGAACATCTTGTCGTAGCGGATGTTGCTGGGTACCTGCTGGGCGGAGTTGCGGGGGGCGCCTTTCGAGTCGCGCCAGATGGAGCCGAGGATGACGGGGGCGTTGGCTGCCTTTTGGACTTCGGCGACGCGGGATTGGAGATCGGCGTCGGTGTCGTAGAACATGGGGCCGGGGGTTTCGGGCCAGAGGACTACGTCGACGGGGCCATCTTCGAGGGCCTTGCGGGAGAGGGTGGCGAGGTTGGATTTGGCGGCGGTGTAAGAGTCGCGGGTCCATTCATCGGCGGTGGGGAGATTGGGCTGGACGACGACGGCGTGGGCGGTGGGTCGCTCTGAAGGGAGTGGGGGAAGGGCGGCGGGGAGGATTGTTATTACAGCCCAGAGGGCGTGGTTGCGCGGCTGTTTGAGCAGCATGGCGGCGAAGCAGGCGGCGGTGAGTGCGAAGAGGAACGAGAGGCCGTAGACGCCGGTGAAGGGGACGAGGCGGAGCGGCATGGACATGTTGATACCGGCGTCGCCGAGCATGAGCCAGCCGAAGAGGGTGAGTGGTTCCTGGGTTCGTTCAAGGACGGCCCAGAGGAGGGCGATAGCCGGGGGGCCATACCAGTGGCGGACGAGGACGCCGGCGAGGAGGCTGAAGACGCCGTAGTGGATGGATTTGGCGAGGCAGAAGAGGGCGAACGTTCCCCACCCGCCGAAGTTGCCCATGCCGCCGTGGAAGGAGAGGACGGGGGCGATCCACCAGCAGACGCCGGCCCAGAGGACTAGGCCGGACAGATACCCCAAGGCGAAGCGGCCAACGGGGCGGAATTCGGTGCCGAGGGCGAGGATTAACGGGGTGAGCGCCAACGGGGCCAGAGGGGCCAGGTGGAACGGGGGATAGAGCAGGACGAGGAGGAGTCCGGAGAGGAGCGCGAGGAGGACCCGGATGGGCGCGCTAGTGCGAAGTGGCCTGCTCATTGACGAGGTCAGCCATGTAGCTGGAGCGGACGAAGGGCCCGCTGAAAACCATTTGGAACCCGATGGACATGCCGAAGGTTTGGTAGGCCGCGAACTTTTCGGGAGTCACGTATTCGGCGACGGGTAGGTTGCGACGGGTGGGTTGGAGATACTGGCCGATGGTGGCGACGTGGGCATCGGACTGGCGGAGGTCGCGCAGAAGCTGTTCGACCTCTTCGACGGTTTCGCCGAGGCCGACCATGAGACCGGATTTGGTGAGAACGTCGGGGCGGTACTGGCGGGCGAAGGCGAGGACGTCGAGCGACTGCTGGTAATCGGCCTGGGGTCGGACGCGACGGTAGAGGCGCGAGACGGTTTCCATGTTGTGGTTGTAGACGTCGGGGCCAGAGTCGAGCACGCGGGCGACGGCGTCCTTGTCGCCACAGAAGTCCGGGGTGAGGACTTCGATTTTGGCTTGCGGGAGGGCCTTGCGAACTTCGCGGACGGTTTCTGCCCAGTGGTGGGAGCCGCCGTCGGGGAGTTCGTCGCGATTGACGCTGGTGATGACGACATACTTCAAGTCCATCTGGCGAGCCATATCGGCGACATGGGCGGGCTCGGCGGCATCGAGAGTGAACTCCTTTTTCGCCGGGTTCCCTTTGGGGACCGAGCAGAAGCCGCAACCGCGGGTGCAGAGGTTACCCAGGATCATGAAGGTGGCCGCGCCACGGTGGAAGCACTCGTGAATGTTAGGACAACGGGCCGATTCGCAGACCGTATGCAGGTTGCGCTGGCGCATGCCGCGTTTGAGCAGATGCACCGATTCAAAATGGGTATCCGATTTGCGCAGCCACTCCGGGAGGCGTGGCCGCGCGCCTTCGATCTGAACGAAATCGCTCACCTTAGAATTTTCGCAGGATTGCGCCTTCGACGCCGATTTTCTTTAACTTCATTTTAGTATCGGCAACGGCTTCGGAGCTCTTGAGCGGGCCGATAACGACGCGGAAGAGGGTGGGCGAGGAACTGGGCGTGATGACGGCCGGGAAACCCTGTTTGCGGTAGGCTTCGGCCATGCCGGTGGCGCCGGGACGATCGATGGCGGCTACCTGGAGGTACTGGCCGGGGGTGGGCGCCTGCTGGAAGAGGCCGCCGGCGGATTCAACGGGAGCGGCGGGCGGGGGATCCTTCTTTTTGGCCTCCTCCTTCTTCTTCTCAGCTTCCTTTTTGGCCGTTTCCTTTTTCGGTTCTTCCTTCTTCGGCTCGTCCTTCTTCTTGGGCTCTTCCTTCTTCTTCTCCGGTTCCTTCTTGGCGGGTTCGACCGTTACCGGCTCGGCGGGAACGGGCTTTTCGGAGGACGGATTCGGCTTGGACGTGACCGTGCCAGAGGTGGGGTCCACTGTGACAGGTGGGATCTTGCCCGCGGAGGCGATCTGCTGCTTGGCTGCGGCCAGGCGAATCTTGTCTTCGCTCGGGTTGTTGCGGCCCACGATATAGCCCATCGTGAAGAACACTCCGAGTAGAACTACCAGGATGAACAGTACGCTCAGCAACTGCTTGTTGCCGAGCACCAGTTCCATTTCGCCGTCTTCGTTACGAGGCATGCCCGTCACCTCCTCTATCTCTATCCTCTACATGAGAATATATCAAACAACCTATTGTAATAATGTTTTGTTGCTCACGGCGCGAGCGGCGATGCGGAGAAGTAGGAAGGCGACGGCCGGGGCGAGGGCGGCGGCACAGGCGGCGTACCAGTGCAGGGCGCCGGGTATCAGGGTCCGGCAGAGCCAGGGGACCAGAGCGATGGCCAGGCCACCGAGCGTAGGCGGGAGCCAGCCGTAACCGGCGGCGATAGTGACCGACAAGGCGAGGACGAGGCCGGCGGCGGGGGCGGGCTGGGCATCGAGCAGGGAGAGGCGATAGGCACCGCAGATGAGACAGACGCCACCGGTGACGCCGGGAAGCACCCAACCGGGAAGGCAGAACTCGGCACAGATGAGGAGGAGGCCGACGGCGGCGAGGAGGAGAGCGCCATTGGCATCGAGTAACAACAACATTCCCTCACAGGGTACACTGCGGCGATGGACGTTACACGACTGCTGCAAGAGATGGTCCGGGTGAATTCGGTGAATCCTGGGCTGACGGCGGGAGCGCCGGGCGAGCCGGGGATGGTGGCGTTGGTGCAGGGGTGCCTGGCGGGTTTGGATGTAGAAGTGGAGATTCTGGAAGGAACTCCAGGTCGGCCGACGCTGGTGGCGCGGCGCCGGGGGACAGGTGGGGGACTGAGCCTCATGCTCAATGCGCATACAGATACGGTGGGCGTGGAGGGGATGACGGAGCCGTTTTCGGGAAGGGTGGAGAACGGGCGGTTGTATGGACGGGGAAGTTACGACATGAAGGGCGGTTTGGCGGCGGCGGTGACGGCGTTTGTGGAGATCGCGCGCGGGCCGGCGTTGCGGGGAGATCTGGTGTTGGCGGCGGTGGCTGATGAAGAGTTTGCGAGTTTGGGGACGGAGGAGTTGATGCGGCATGTCAGGACCGACGCGGCGATTGTGACCGAACCGACAGGGATGGATCTTTGCGTGGCGCACAAGGGGTTTTTGTGGGTGGAGATTCGAGTGGCAGGGCGGGCGGCGCACGGGTCGCGTCCGGACCTGGGGGTGGACGCGAATCTGGAGATGGGAAGGGTGCTGTGCCGGTTGGGGGAGTTGGGGGTGGCGTTAGGGGGGCGGGAAGCCCATCCGCTACTTGGGCATGGATCGTTGCATGCGGCCACGTTGCGCGGGGGGACGGCGTGGAGCACCTACAGCGCGGAGTGCGTACTGCAAGTGGAACGGCGATTGTTGCCGGGGGAAACGGCGGGACAAGCGTTTGCGGAGATTGCCGCGGTGGCGGCGCCTCAAGAGGCAACGCTGGTTTTTCATCGGGAACCATTTGAGACGGGTGCGGGAACGTCTTTCGTGGAACTGGTGCGCCGGGAGGTGGCGGCTGTGCGGGGCCAGGAGCCGGTACTTTGCGGGCAAACACCTTGGTTTGACGCGGCGCTATTGGCGGGCGCGGGGATCGAAACTGTGATTCTTGGGCATGGGGGCGCGGGGGCGCACGAGGTGGAGGAGTGGGCGGAATTGGGTAGCGTGGGGGAGTTGACGCGGTCATTGGCCGCGATCGCCAGGCAGTTTTGCGGGTAAACAGTTGCGCTTCCGGCTCATTCTGACGTCTTTGCGCTTCATTTTCCGCGTTACAACAGTAGAGGGAGCAAAGAGATCAACCTATGCAGGTATTCCGGTTACTCGTGGCCTTGTTCGGCCTATCCACTTTGGCGCTAGCCCAGGAGTTAGCGTTTCCGTTGACAGCGCGGCTGCAATCCCGCATTCCCTCGGGCGGTATTGCCGCCGATGCGTACTACCTGCCGGGCAGTTCGCAGGTCTCTTGTTTTGAGGCTACGCCGAGCGGGAGCCGGTTCCTTTGCCTATCCGACACCGGGACGTTACTGGAATGGACGGCCGATAACCGGGTCCGGCAGGTGGCCGATGGGTTTGTGGGACCGATGCAGGCGAAAGTGGCACCGGACGGAACGTTGTATGTTCTGGACCTGGGACGCGGGACGCTGTCATCGGTGGCGCCGAACGGGACGGTGACGCGGTTGATGGGATCGGGTTCGGACCGTGTGATTCGACCGAACATGGATCCGCGCACGTTTGATCTGCCGCTGTTTACGCTTTCGCGGGATACGTATACGAACTCGGTGCAGTTGGGAATAGACCCGGCGGGGAACCCGTATCTGGGCATTCTGCGCGAGGACACGACGAAGGATAACGGCGTCGATGTGACGAAGCGATATCTGTATGTTTTCCGGCTGGAGAACAGGGTCACGTCGATGGTGTTGCATTGGGATGGGTCGAGCGTGCTGGCCGGCCGGATTTCGTTGCCTGAATTCGATTCCCTGTCGATCGACAAAGACCGAAATATCTTTTTTGCGATGGACGGACAGGTGTCGCGACTGACGCCTTCCGGGCAGTACACGGCACTAGTGAATGGCCGCTATACGGTGCTGAATTCCAATCCGGTGAAGCAGATTGTGCAGACCGACGACGGCAACATTTTTCTCTATTCGGCGGCTTCGAAGAATATTTTCCGGCTGGCGTTTGCGGAACTGCGGGTGGATCTGGACGCGTTCGCCACGTTGAATGGTTCGATTACGCGGCAGGGGTCGCAGTTGATTGGGCTGGATCTGAACGAGAAGCGCGTTCTGCGTTACGTTCCGGATGCAACGAAGTTTTTCGTACCGCGCGAAGTGTCACGGCTGTTGAAATATATTCCGATCACCGGAAACAACTCGTTCCGGGCGGCGTTCGATAACCCGATCAGCGTGAGCACGGATAATCTGGCGCAGGTATACGTGGTGGAAGGGGCCGATGGCGCCGTCTACCGGATTGCGACGAATGGAACCGTGCAGCGAATAGCGCGCAGTAATTTCAATCCCGACAATCCGCCGCCGGCGCGTTTGCCCGTGGAAGGGATTTCGATGGACGCCCTTCCCTACCCCGTCGTAGCGGTGGCCAACGACAGCGAAGGGCGGCTGTATATGCTGGACCGCGGCTGCAATTTGTTGGTCCAAAGTGGCACGGGCATCGCCCGGCGCGCGACCGACACAACGCCGTTTACCTCGTGTCAGGATGCGGCATTGGTTTCCGATCAGGCCAAGCGTATCCACATTGTTTATTCGACCCAGGCGGAGATCCATACCGGGTCCGGTGATCCTTTGAGCGGGACATTTAGTTTCACCAAAACCTACTCCGGCGCGCGGCTTCGCTCGGTATCGCTGTTGCCGAGCGGCGACCTGCTGATTCTGGAGGGGACCAACACGTTGAAGCGGCTGAACGCCTCGACGAAAGTGGCCGTTCCGTTGACGTTTGACCGCACACTACAGGACAACGTAAACCTTCGGCTGAGTTCGGCGGCAGTGGATTTCGGCGGGCGGATTCTTGCGGTTTCCTGCTGCACGGCGGGCAGTTCCAACGAGTCCGGGCGGCGGTATCTGTTTTCGTTCCAGCTGAGCGGGTCCGACGTGTTGACGGGCCAGGCGCGGCCGGTAACCTATTTTGACGGGGCGTCTGAAGTGTCAGACCGGGTGTTTTCCCATCCGCGCGGCATTCTGATTCGATCAAACCTGAACCGGTTGTACTACTTTGAAGATCCACAGTTCCGTTCGCAATCCGCAGTGGGCCTTCCGAACCGGCAAACTTGGACCTACCTCCCGGATTCAGGGGTGCAGGAGTTGGCGATTCCGGTGACTCCCGGATTTGGACCAACGGCTTTCCGAACGCGGCTGACATGCGACCGAAACTTTGAAAAGTTTGTGCGGCTGGGCCCATCGGCGGCGGTGGCTCCGACGCAGTTACGCTTCGCGCTGGACACGCTAGCGGCGCCTTCCCGTTCCGCTTCATGCAAGCTGGAATTGTTGGCGATCGACACGGCGCGCGTGATGGCGAACACGACGATCGACATGGTGCCCGACGCGGCACGGCTGGCCCAGATTCCGACCATCTCCTTACTGGAACAGCTGACCCCGTTCAAGGTGGACCCGGCACAGGCCGCGGTAGCCAAGACCGTCCGGTTGTTTAACAATGCGCCGGACGCGGTGGATATCCGGATGGAAGGCGCTCTGCCGGATGGGGTGGCGATTACGCCGGCGGTGCTGACGCTGGAGCCAAAGCAGTCCGGCGACTTCACGATTGCGGTGACGCCGCAGGCGCTATTCCGGCAGCATTATCAGATTCCGCTGCGCGCCAACTGCGCGTCCTGTACGAAGCCGATCCCGATGGACTTAAGCTTCCAGGTTTCGGGGCGAACGACTTCGATCGACATCACCGCGGAGGCGGTGCTGGTGGACTTAGGCACGCTGAACACGCGCAATGTGAACCGGCTGGCCGCGACGTCAATTGTACTTTCGGGGCTCGACGAAACCGACGTCAACATCCGCACCGACCTGGGCACTTCGCCCGCGTGGTATTCGATCCAGAAAACCACGTCCACGCGCACCGACGACGGCAAGTTGGTGCTTGGCTACGATGTTGTCCTGAACCGTTCGGCGATTCCGGCCAAGCAAGCGAGCAGCATCGTGACCTTCGAGACCCAAACGCAACAAGGCGTGGCGCGGCGATTCCTAACCGTGTTTTTCTTCCCCGAGGGTGTGACGGCGCAGCGGCTGTTTGAGAGCAGCGCAGCGGGGTCGACGATCAACCTGGGCTTAGCGCGTTCGGCGACGGTGTCGATTCCGGTGTTCAGCCGTTCGGACGCTGCGGCCATTTTCAGTACGTACACTCTGGGAGGCGAGTCGGGGTTGGTATCGATTCCTTCCACTCAAGGGGTTGCAGGCAAAGGCGCGAACGAAATCCAACTGGACGTGAGCCGGGCGGGCACGGCCACCGAGGCGTCGGAAATCAAGGATATTGTCGTTCTTTTCGCCAATGGTGAGCGGCTGGTGTACAGCTTGAACGTGATTACTTCGCCGTTGCAGGCGACGGCGAATGCCAAGAGCAGGGAACGGATGATTGGCGCCTGTGCCAGCGCCCGATTGCTGATTTCGCCCCGCGAGCCGGGCCAGCCGTTTACGGTGGTGCGCAATGTGGGCCTGCGGTTCGTGATGGAACTGAAAGATGAGTGCAACCAGCTGGTGAATGCCTCCGACAAGGCGCAGGTGCGGTTTACGACCGAGCCGGTGAATGGGACGGTGTCAGTGACATCGGTCGGCAATGGGTTGTGGGACATCTTCTGGAAGCCGGAGCGGACGGGCGAGAACATCGCCGCCAAGATCGTAGCCGTGCGCGGCGTGAGCGAGCGGGAACTGTATGTGGGCACGATGACATTAACCGGACGGGTTGCGGATTCGACGGTGCCTAGCTTGAAGTCGTTCAGCATTGTGGATGCGATCAGCTTCCAAGCGAAGACGATCACCGCGCCGGGGGCGTTCATCACGATTTACGGAGAGAATCTGGCGCTCGGCGAGAAGTTCGGTTTCGACCAACCGGGCTCCTATCCGACGGAGCTGGGCGGACTGCAGGTGCAGTTCAACGGAAAGCCGGCGCCACTGCTATATGTCTCGCCGGGACAGGTGAATCTGCAGGTTCCCTATGACCTGGACAACAGCGAGTACCGCTTGGTGATCCGGCGCGGGGATCTGGTTTCGGCGCCATCGGCCCTGGGCGTGGGAAGCGCCTCACCGGCCGTTGCCACAATCAGCGGGACCGGGAGCGGGCAGGGGCAGGTGTATCGCATGTCACCTGAGCAGTCGGCTGCGTTCGCAACACCGGACAACGCGGCCAGAGTGGGGGACACCATCCTGGTTGTGGCGACCGGACTGGGGGCGACAAATCCGTTCTTCGATGAAGGCAGGGCGGTACCTTCCGACAATCAACTAAACGTCGCGAGCACCGTCCAGATCCTGGTGGGCGATGTCCAGGCGGCGAACGTTCAAGGGTATCTGGCGCCGGGACAGATCGGTATCTACTTCGTAACCGCGACGGTACCGGAGGGCGCGCCGACAGGTGACGCCGTGAACGTTGTTGTCCGCGCCAACGGCGTGGACAGCCAAACAGTAACGATGGCGATTCAGTAGCGGAGATCAGGCCGTGCGAACGTCACGGCCTGTCACCTGCGGTACCACGACCAGGGTGACGAACAAACGAACCAACTGGAAGAACGTGCCCAGGAGCGACTGCAAGCGGAAGAACTGGGATTTGCCGTGAAGGCGGGGATAGTGATTGACCCCAACTTCTTCGACCAGATACGGGCACATTTCCAGCTTCTTGACGAGTTCCACGCAGATGGTGCCGCTTGTGGAGCGGAGGCTGAGCTCCTCGAGCAGGCTGCGGCGGATGAGCCGGAAGTCACAATCAATATCTTTAAGCTGGATGCCGAAGATAAAGCGGGCGAAGCGGTTGTAGAGCCAGCCGATGGCGATACGGTGCCACGGGTCGTTACGGTTCTTTTTAAAGCCGTTCACGAAGCCGACGGTGGGGCTCATGAGGCGGTGGAGTTCTTCGAGTTCCAACGGATCGTACTGGGCGTCGCCATCGGTATAAAAGACGAGATCTTTGGACGCCGTGGCAAAGCCGCTGCGGAGGGCACCGCCGTACCCGCGGTTCTTCTCATGCGTGACGATTTTCACGTGGGCCGGGTGGGCAAGCCGGAGCTGTTCAAGCACTGCCGCGGTTTCGTCGGACGAGCCATCGTTGATGACGATGACCTCGTAATCGTCGGTGAGACGCGGCAGCAGGGATAGGGCTTTTTCAACGAGGCCGCCGATCGTTTTCCCGTCATTGTATGCAGGAAAGAAGACGCTGATGCTCTCACGACTCATGCTGATTTTGGACTCCACGGGCCGCCCGTACGCGGCAAAAGCGGCCCGAACCAATGCCCGTCCGAGACTTCCCGCTGCTTAGAATTCCGATCCTTCGTTTGAGGGCATGATCTCACAGGATTCGGCAACGGCGCAATGGGAGTGGACCGGCGCCATTCCATCGAAGGCGTGCTGAACGATCCAGGCGATGCCCCCGGCGATGAGGGGCGAAGCGAGCATCCAAGTGAGAAAAGTATGTTTAGCCATGTTCGGTCTCCGTTTCGCCCTACAAGCGCGGACGGGCCGAAAAGGGGGCCACTAGATGGGATAGGGCCAACCGGTGATAACACGAGTGCCAGCGCTGAAATGGGCGAGAGGGTCGCCCTTTGGACTCGGCAAACCGGCGGCGGTGAGAAGAGATTCTTCGAGCGTGTGAATGCGGGCGCGCTGGAGTGGCCAGCGGGGGTGTTCGATATCGGCGCGGAGCAGGCGCCGCCGGCGGTAGGCGTAGAGCCGCCAGCGGGCGGAGAGGAAGGCTTCGAGTTCGGAATGGGTTTCGACCGCGGCACCGGGTTCGACAATGATGTTGGTGGAGCCGGATGGGCCGTGCCGCCGCACGCTCTTGTATTCCACGCGATTTCCGCGCCGTTGAACGGACATCTTCGCCCAAAAATAGGGCAACGCATAGGAGACGCGGGCGCCAATGACGGCGGCGAGGCGGGCAGCGTCGAGGGAAAAGAACCAGACGCCGCGGGCGCCGCGCCGGTCGCGAACGTAGGTGCGCACGTTGGTTTCGTTAAAACGGGAGATCCACGGGATGGCCGGGGCATTCGTCAGCGTGATGTCATCGAGGATAAACGGAACAAGGCCCACATAGGCGCGGCCTTCCCAAAGATCGAGTTCCAATTCCTGCGGGATCAGCGGGCGAACGGCGGCGGGATCGAAGTGCCAGTGGAGGAACGTCAACTCGAGCCACGACTGGCGGATGACCGGGTTTGCAACCCGGAACGGGGGATCCATCGAGATGGGTTCGACGGAGACGGGGACCATGCTCCATTATGGACCCGGGGTATGTCGACCGGGTGCGGGAAAACGCGATACAGTATCGGGGATGTCCACCGACGCTCGTATGCAGCCTTCGCCGCCAGTGCTCAAAGA
Organism: Acidobacteriota bacterium; assembly: GCA_947470805.1. Classification (GTDB taxonomy): domain Bacteria; phylum Acidobacteriota; class Terriglobia; order Bryobacterales; family Bryobacteraceae. Next base: position 45,516 of record CANIVU010000007.1, read on the forward strand.
TCCCTACGCCTACCACACCGAAGATGTGGCCGAACCACCTACTCAATTTGGAGCGATCCTGAAGCGGATTGGGCCGGGCATGATTCTGGCCGCTTCGATTGTTGGGTCCGGAGAGTTGATCGCAACAACGACGCTGGGGGCGGAAGTTGGGTACCTGGCGTTGTGGATCATCATCATCAGCTGCTTCTTGAAGCCGGCGATCCAATCGGAGATGGGACGCTTCACGATCGCGACGGGCAAGACGGGATTGGCTTCGTTCAATCTGGTACCTGGCCCGCGGATGGGCGTGAGCTGGGTGGTTTGGATGTGGGCCGTGATGGTGCTGGTGACCATGTTCCAGATTGGGGCGATGTTTGCCGGCGTAGCGCAGGTTTTGAATTCGATCATGCCTGAGGTGGCGGTGTCGGCCTGGGTGCTGGTGTTGCTTGCTTTCACGCTGTGGCTGCTGCTGGGCGGCGGCTACGACCGGATTGAACATCTGGCGACCATCAAGGTGGGATTGTTCACGATGCTAACGCTACTGTGCGCGATGATGCTGACGAGCAAGCCGCAGTACTTTTCCGTGGCGCAGTTGATGGAAGGATTCAAGTTTCAGCTGCCGGGTGGCGGATTGACGACGGCGGTGGCGGTGTTCGGAATCACTGGCGTGGGTGCGGCCGAATTGTTCATGTACCCTTACTGGTGCGTGGAAAAGGGCTACGCGCGCTACACGGGGCCGATCGACTCATCGGCCGATTGGAAACGCCGGGCACATGGGTGGATCAAGGTGATGAATGTGGACATTATCGCGTCGATGATCATCTACACGGTTGCGACGCTGGCATTCTATCTGTTGGGCGCCGGGGTTTTGCACTCGCAGGGTTTGCTGCCGAAGGGCAATGAGATGATCGCGGTTCTCTCGCGGATGTACACCGAGACACTGGGGCCGTGGGCGCTGTGGCTGTTTTATGCCGGGGCGATTGCAACTCTGTATGGGACTATCTTTGCGGCGACGGCGGCCAACAGCCGAGTGTATGCCGATATGATGACCCTGCTGGGTGTTTTCGACCGTGGTGATTACGCGACGCGCGTGGTGTGGCGGAAGCGGTTTGTGGTCGCGTTGCTGCTGATTCCGGTTGGATTGTACTTTCTGAAAGTGGATCCGAGTGCGATGGTGAAAATTGGCGGGGTGGCGCAGGCGATGATGTTGCCGGTGATCGCAGTTGGCACACTGTATTTACGGCACAAGCACATGCCGAAAGAGGTTTATCCGCAACCCTGGGTGACGGCGAGCCTTTGGATAGCCTCCCTGTTCACAATTTTTATGATGGGGTACTACACAATTCTCCTTGTTCGGGGTTAGTATTAAGACTGAGGCAAAGGTCGGTACTAGAAGTCCGGCTAGGGCCCCAAATTCGGTCGAGCATTCCGCCCGCAGCGGAGCAATACGACCAGCCGGTGAGCATCCTCCTCCGAGTGCTCACCGGCTTTCTATTTTGGGCCGGGTGATCGAGTAGAGCCAATGCGCGGGAATGTAAGACGCGAGGTTTGGCGCGAAAGACATTGATAAAGCGGATCTTAACCGCCCACACCAACGGTATTGTTTTTCGACGCCGGAACGGATTTGGGTGTAGTAATCGTCTTTGGGAAGTCCTTCGGCCGCGGCTTTCCCGGCGAGCGAACCGGACCAAATCGCAATAGCCATACCAGTACCCGTGAAGGGATCGACGAATTGCAAGGCGTCGCCGGCGAGGAAGGTATCCAAGGGAGGGTACTGTAAACGGGTTTGATAAAGGAGTGGCCCGGTGGATAGCCAGTTCAGTTCCCGTTGGAGAGGGCGGAGGCGGTCAGAGAGCGGGCGGTTGCTGTTAACGAGGGCGTCGTAGTCGAAGCCATGGCGGCGGAGGCCCTCTTCCGGACCGATGCCGCAAACGTTGGTAAGGCCCCCTTCGATGGGGTTTACGCCGACGTAGAATCCGTCGAAAAAGTAGAGCTCGACGGCGTCGCTGACAGGGCCGCGAAAGTGGGCCTTGAAACCGAAGAGGCGGTCCTTACCGGGGGCGGCGAACTGGCGGCCGTGGGCCGTGATATCGACGGTGCCAGGAACGCGTTCGGCAATGACTTGTGCACCACGGGCTTCGGCTTCCCCGCGTAGGAGCGCGTCGAGCCGGTAACGGCTGAGGCCGTACGCTGGTTCGGCAAAGCGGTTATTCGCGGAGCGGTTGCCGAAGACGAGACGCATTCGTTCCATCCGCGCCGGTTCCTGGGCGAGGAAGGCATCCCAGAGGTTCAGACGTTCCAGAACAGGGCGAATTTCAGGCGTGAGGAATTCGCCGCAGACCTTATGCTTGGGGACACGGGAGGGGTCCCACAGGCGAACGGCGGCGCCGCACTGCATAGCAGCGATCGCCGCGGCGGAGCCGGCCAGACCGGCTCCCGCGATTCGAATCCGGGCCAACTAGTTCCCGCCGGAGATGGCTGGGTCCTGGCGACGGGAGGTCAACTGGCGCAGACCATCCACGGCGATGCGGCTCTCCGGGAGTTCGTGGAGGGCAATGCGGAAGACCTTCTCGGCTAGCTTGCGATCGCCGGCGCGCATGGCGGCCTGGCCCCATGCTTCGGCGACCGGACGAGGGTAGATGGGCGGTTCGTTATAGCGCAGAGCGCGTTCGGCATTGGTCGCCATTTCAAGGGTCTTCCAGGCACGCTTGTTCTTGCCCTGAGCCAGATAGATGAAGCCCTGCACGTCCTGGAGGGCGACTTCGAACTCACGAGGTGGGGCGACCTTTACTTGATCCTTGAAACCGAGTTGCACGGTACGCATGGCGGCGAGTTCGGTGGTGGCGGAGGCAACGTCCTTCTTCGCGCTAAAGGCGAGGGCGCGCGCCCAGTGGCGCCAGAACTTTTCGCGGGGAGTGGCGAGGTCCGGCAGGAGGGAGCCGGTGAGGATCTCATCCCACTTTTCTCCCCACACAAGCGTCCGCACCATGGCGAAGGAGCCCTGGCGGAAGGCAGTGCGGTAGGCGTCGGGGGTCTTCTTCTCCTTGTCGGTTTCGGCGTAGGTGAGAAGTTCCTTGGCGGCGGTGATGGCGGCGTCGAACTGTCCATCGGCGGAGAGCGCGACGGCAAGGAAATGAACGTTGTGGCCGTGGTGGCCGTTGCCGTAGTCCTTATCCTCGGCCATGTACTTACGCTCCAGAGCGGCGGCGACAGTGAAGGCATTCTGCGCCTCTTTCAGTTTGCCGGTCTGGGCGTAGATGTGGCCGGGCATGTGGAGGGCGTGCGGGATATTTGGCACGAGGGAGGCGTACTGCTTGCAGCTGTCCCAGGCGTCCTTGGCAAAGCTGGACCCTTCCCAGCCGTGGATGATGTAGTGGTGGACGCCGGGGTGTTCCGGGAAGTCCTTAGCGAGTTGGCGGAGGATTTCGACGGACTCCATGCTGCCGGGGCGGGGATCGCGAGCCGGGGTGTTGAAGCCGTCCATGAGATGCAGGGCGAGGAAGGTTCGGGATTCGACGTCCTTGGGATTAGCGGCGACAATCTTTCGGAGACCGGCGATGTAGGCGGCGTCGGGGTCGGCGGAATCGGGATTGCGGCGGGCCCAGATGGAATCGACGAAGAGCTTCTCCATGTCGGTGGCTTTTCCAGGAACGGCGGCGAGTTCCAGCGCCCGTTTGGCGGCGGCCAGAGCGCGTTTGCCGTTGGCGGTGGAGGGGAGAGTACCGGGAAGGTGTTTATCGCGCACCAGTTGGAAATGGGGGCGGTAATCGCCATTGGCAACCATGGCAACACCCCACCAGGGCATGGGCGCGGCGGGGTCCAATTGCGCGGCCTGCAAGAAGCTGCGTTCGGCTTCGCGGGCCCAGAAGGAGTGCATCTGGGCAACGCCCTGTTCGAAGAACTTGCGGGCCTCCGGGTTGGCCGTGGTGATGGGGAAATCGATCTTTCCCTGCCCTTCCAGCAGGCGGGCGGGGAGCTGGGGAGAGCCCTCGCTGACAACCACGCAGTGGCTGGCGGTATCGACCGCGCCCTGAGCGGACAGCAGCAAAGAAGCAAGGAATAAAAGGAACGTTGCGCGCATTAATCCTCCGGATAGCCTTTGCTACATGGTAATGCAGGTTAGGGGCATCAAAATGTTAGAGTAAAGAGATTCTATGAATAAAACGAGCGATATTGGCGAGTTGCAAGCAATCGCCAAACAGGTGCGCCGGCACATTGTCACAATGATTGCCGCCGCCAAGTCGGGGCATCCCGGCGGTTCCTTGTCAGCCGTCGAAACGCTGGTGACCCTCTATTTCGACGTCATGCGTCACGATCCGGCGAATCCGACGTGGCCGGAACGCGACCGCTTCATTCTTTCCAAGGGCCACGCCGCTCCTGTCCTTTACAGTGTCCTGGCCGAATCTGGTTATACCCCTATCGAGAGCCTGAACACGCTGCGCAGCATCGGCTCCATTTATCAGGGCCACCCGGACAAGCGATTTATTCCGGCACTGGAAGCATCAACGGGTTCGTTGGGTGTGGGCCTTTCGCTGGGTCTGGGCATGGCCGAAGCGGCCCGGCTGGACAAGTCCCCGACGCGAGTTTACGTGTTGCTGGGCGACGGAGAAATTCAGGAAGGCCAGATTTGGGAAGCCGCCATGTATGGCGCGTTCCACAAAATGGATAACATCGTAGCGATCGTCGACTACAACAAGATTCAGCTGGACGGTTTCGTGAAGGACATCATGGAACTGGAGCCGCTGGCCGATAAATGGCGGGCCTCCGGGTGGAACACGATCGAAGTGGATGGCCACAACTTCCCGGCGTTGCAGAAGGCGTTTGCAGACGCGGCCGCTTTCAAGGGAAAGCCGACCGTTTTGATTGCCCACACGATCAAGGGCAAGGGTGTTTCTTTCATGGAGAACAACCCGAAGTTTCACGGCGTTGCGCCGACAAAAGATGAACTCGAGAAGGCGTTGCAGGAGATCGGCGCATGAGCGTTAAAGATAAATTCGAACTGAAACTGGGCGCGGCCACGCGCGAGGCGTTCGGCAAGGCTCTTGTCGAATTGGGGAAGGCCGATTCCAACGTAGTTGTCTGCGACGCCGACCTTTCCAAGTCCACCTTCACGCATCTGTTCGCCAAAGAGTTTCCGGAACGGTTTTTTTCGTGCGGCATTGCCGAAGCCAACATGGTTTCGATCGGTGCCGGGTTGGCTTCGAGCGGCAAGATCGCCTTTGTCGCCAGCTTTTCGGCCTTCGTGTTGAACAAGGGGTTCGAACAGTTGCGCGTCAACGTTGCCTATCCGCAGGTTCCGCTGAAGGTTGTTGGTACGCACAGCGGCATTTCGATTGGCGAAGACGGCCCGTCGCAGATGTCGGTGGAAGACTTGAGCCTGGCTTCGTCGCTGGCGGGGTTCACTGTGATCAGCCCGGCGGATGAAGTCGCCACGTTTGCGTTGGTGAAAGAAGCCGCTTACTTTGATGGCCCGGTTTTCATTCGCGCCGGTCGTATCAAGGTGCCGTTAGTGTATGGGCCGGAGCAGAAGTTTGAAATTGGTAAGGCGATCACGTTGCTGGAAGGCAAGGATCTGACCTTCATCTCCACGGGTTTGATGGTGGCCGAGTGTATCCGCGCCGCCGCCATTCTGGAAGAAGAAGGCATTTCGGCGGGCGTCATCGACATCCACACCATTAAGCCGATTGACCGGGAAGCGATTGCGAACGCCGCTGCTTCCACCGGTTGCATTGTGGTGGCTGAAGAACACTTTACCGATTGCGGTCTGGGCGTGAAGGTGGCGCAGGTTGTTTGCGAAACCAATCCGTGCGTGATGGAGTTCCACGGCATGGGCAACTACTACGCCGAGAGCGGCACACCGGAAGAGGTACTGACCAAGTACAAGATGACCGGCGCCGACGTGGCCGTGACGGCTCGCAAAGCACTGGCTCGCAAGAAGTAGAACGCCCATGGACCGGCCCGGCGGTATCGACAAGCTGGCCGCTCTGTTATTGGAAAATGAAAGCCGCGCCACGGAAGTGGCGCGGCTTTTGCATGATGAGGTGGGTCCGACACTGAGCGGAATCGGCTTTCACCTGCAGGCGCTGGGCGTGCCGGCGGAACAGTTGGGACCGATCCAGGAGTATCTGGACCAGGCGATGGAACACGTACGCGCGGCTAGCGGAAAGTTGCAGTCCAACGTTGCCGGGCGCTCCGGATTACGGCTCGCCCTGGAGATGCTGGTGGAGCGAACGCGCGGCCTAACGCCCGCGGCAGTTACGTTCTCCGTAAGCGGGGCGCCTCGATTCCCTGCCCCGGTCGCGCACGCGATGTACCAGGTTGCGGAATTAGCGCTTCGGAACGCCAGCGAGCACGCGCAGGCAGGCGAGATTGTGGTGGCGCTGGCCGATGACGGAGTTGAAATACGGGATAACGGAGTGGGCTTCGACGTCCTCTCGACCCGGGCTCAGCCGCCTGGAACCGGAATCGTCCGCATGGAGGCATATGCGGGGAGCGGGAACCTTCATTTGCGCCTTGATTCCTCAGTGGGAAAAGGTACAATCGTAGGGATCAAAACAATATGAGGCTGTTCTGTTCTTCTGAATCGACCGGCCGATAGTGTATGCCATACCAAGTCCTACTCGTCGACGACCACAAAATTCTCCGTGACGGCATCAAAGCCATTTTGCGGGCGGACGGTGACTTCGAGGTTGTCGGTGAAGCCGATAACGGCACCGATGCGGTCCACCTGGCACGGAAACTGAATCCCGATGTCGTGGTGATGGATATTGGCCTGCAAGGGTTGAATGGTGTGGAAGCGACCACGGAGATTTTGCGACATTCCGCGGATTCCAAGGTGATCATTTTGTCGATGTACGACGATGAGCACTCTGTAGTGAGCGCTATTCGCAGTGGGGCTCGCGCGTTTGTGTTGAAGAAGGCCTCCGATGGCGATTTGGTGGACGCGCTTCGCACGGTCGCCAAAGGCGGGTTCTATATGAGTCCGCAGGTGTCGGAGAAACTACTGGTCCGGATTCAACGGGGAGACCTGGAGCACAAGCCGGTGCCGTCGATGCTGGAAGGGCTGTCGCCGCGGGAGTTGCAGGTGCTTCGCCTTGTGGCTGAAGGGAAGACCAGTAAAGAGATCGCGGTGATGCTGGACCTGGGCTTACAGACGGTTCGCAGCTACCGGAAAACGATGATGAAGAAGCTGAGCGTCAACAACGTCGCCAGCTTAACGCAACTTGCGCTTTCGGCTGGTATCACACGGTTTGGCGCCAGCGGCGAAGCCACCCCGTCAGGAGTCTAAGCGGTGCAAACGCCGTGGGGAGAATTAGCGGTCCGGGATGCGCATGTCCACTTCTTTTCGCATCGATTTTTTACGCTATTGACCGGAGGTCGTGCGGTTGGTGAGGTGGCGGGACAGTTGAGTTGGGAAGCGCCGCCGGAGAACCCGGAGATGTTGGCGGACCGGTGGGTGGCGGAGTTGGACCGCCACGGTGTCACAGCGGCTTCGTTGATCGCCAGCATGCCAGGAGATGAACGCTCGGTCGAACTGGCCGTGGCGCGGCATCCGGATCGACTGTATGGCCAGTTCCTGGTAAACCCGCTGGCACCGGATACGTTGGAACGCGTGGCTGCCTGCCCGCTGCGAACGATCTGCCTGTTTCCGGCGATGCACCGGTATTCAATCGCGGATGAACGGCTGGAAGCCCTGTGGCCATTGGCGCACGGGCGGAATGTGTTTGTGCATTGCGGCGTATTGAGCGTGGGCGTGCGCAAGAAGTTGGGCCTGCCTTCGCCGTTTGATATGAGGTTTTCGAATCCTCTGGACATCCACAACGTTGCGTTGCGGCACCCGCAGATTCGATTCATCGTTCCCCACTTCGGCGCGGGCTTCCTGCGCGAAGCGCTCATGCTGGCCGACCTTTGCCCGAATGTCTATCTGGACACGTCGAGTTCCAACGGCTGGATGAAGTACTCGGAGGCGCCGCTTGACTTGCCGGCGGTATTCCGGCGGACGCTCGCGGTAACCGGGCCCAAACGATTGCTGTTCGGGACCGACTCGTCGTTCTTCCCGCGCGGATGGGTGAGTCAGGTGTTCGCGGCCCAGGTGGAGGCCTTGGCGGAAGTTGGCGTCAGCGGCGCTGACGCCTCCGCTATTCTTGGCGACAATCTGCTCTCGCTGCAGCAGTGATCATTTTTTCGCGGTCTTTGCGCTCTTTGGAGTAGATGCAACGCCTACTACTTGCCACCGCCTGCCTGACCTCCGCCCTTGCCGCGCCAGGGAAACTTGTTCTGGATGGGAAGACCTACGAACTCAGCCACGTTTATGCGCGGCGGAGTCCCGACGTTTTTGATTCGAAGAAGATGTCGACCTACATTCTCGCTTCGGATACGGAGCTGTCACCGGCCGACCGGGTGCACAACGATGCGATTCGGGAACTTTCCTGGAACGGGAAGATGAATGCGGTGGAGATTGAACTCACCGAAGGCGGGATCTCGTGGCGCGTTCTCTCGAGTCAAATCAAGATGAGCATGTCGGGATCACGATCGCCCAATCCCTTCGCTTTGCAGGTGACCCCGAACCGGATAAAAGGGATGGTGAAGATGGAGGCTCCGGACAAGCTGGGCGACACGACGTACTATTACGAATTCCCCGTGGATGCGGCGATCGAGAAGAAGGTGGAAGCACCGGCGCCGACGGCGGCAGACAAAGTGGCGGCGCAGGGAGCCGCGTCGTCGAAGGCCTATCTGGCGTATCTGGTGGTTCTGATGAAGGGCGACAAGGCGGGGCTGATGAAGGCCGTTGACCCGGCGAAGGCGAAGATGATCGACACGCCCGAGTTTCCCGAGATGATCAAGTTTATTCAGTCGATGCAACCGAAAAACGTGACGGTTCTTCGGGCCACTGAAAGCGGGGACAAGGCCGAACTGGCCGTCAGCGGAAACGGCGGGAGTGAGACGGGCACCGTGAAGATGGAAAAGATGAACGGTGTCTGGCTCGTCATGCGGGAGTCCTGGAAGAATCGTTAGGCAGCTTCGGCGCGAGGACGGAAGAAGGCCATGAAGATGATGGCGCAGACGACCGTCAGCACCAGTGGGACCAGGAAGATCTTTGTGTAGTCGTTCTTGAATTGACCGGCGATGTAGCCAGCGAACCAACTGCCGACAACCAGCCCGGCGCCGAGAAGAACGAAGGCGATCAGCCCTTGGGCAGAGGCGCGGATTTCCGGGCCGGCTACCTGGTCCACGTAGATGTAGGACGCCGTGAAGAAGCAGACGTAGCAGATGCCGTGCAGCGTAAGCGACGCCAGCACCAGCCACAGCGGGCCACCGAGGGCGAAGATGGCGTAGCGTACCGGCCAGGCGAGAATGCCAACGGCCATGGTTCCGCGGATGCCCCAGGCCTTCAGCATCTTCGGCAGGAAGATCATCGTGAGAATTTCGGCGGCCTGCGCGATGGCCATCCACGCTGGCGCCTGCCCATCGGGGAGGCCGATCGCGTAAAGGAAGGGGCCGGTGAGGATGAAGTAGAACATCAACTCCGTTGCCACCACAAAAGCCAGGCCCAGGAAGATGGCGAACTCGCGATTCTTGAGCAGTTGCAGCGCGCCCAGAAACGCGAGCGGACTGTCGTTCTTACGGGCGGGCGGTGTGTGCGGCAGAGTGAGGCAGAACAGGCCCAGGATGACCGAGAGGATGGCCGCCAGCCACATGCCGTCGAAACCTCCTAGCCCTCCAAACAAACCCGGAACCCATTCCCGCAACGCGACACCGAGGACCAAGCCGACGGTAATCCAACCGATCGTGCCCCAGACGCGAACCAGGCCGAATTCGCCTTCGGCGGCGGGCATGTGGTGGAAGCAGATGGAATTTGTGAGCGCGAGCGTTGGGCCATACAGAACGGCCCAGAGACCCATCCAAATCCAAACACCATCGTAGTTCTGGGCCGATGCCATGATGTACAGCGGAATCGCGCCGGCCAGATGAAGGATGGTCAGGAGGCGGTCCGTCGGCATGAAGCGGTCCGCCAATTGGCCGGCGAAGAAAGGAGCGATCATGCAGCCAACCGGGAGTAAGGCGTAGATGGCGCCGATCTGGCCATCGCTGAATCGCAAGGCCTTTCCCATATAGGCGGAGAAGTCCGGATACCAAGCTCCCCACACCATATACTCCAGGAGCATCATCACGCTGAGGCGAAATCGAATCGAGGTGAACAAGTAATGTAGCTTACCGCGAATCGCGTGCGTTGCGCGTCGCCGCCCACTCTAGGGCGGCCGATCTGCCCACGGCGGCGTGCATGGCCTTTAGTTCGTTGGGGTCCAGTTCAATCGGCGCTGGAACGGACGGAATGATTCCCGATGACGCCGTGCGCAAAAGCAGGCCAAATTCTTCACCCGAAACCGGACGGCCCGTCAAATAGCCCTGGACGTTGTCGCATTGTTCAGCAGAGAGGAATTGGAACTGGTCTTTTTGTTCGACGCCCTCGGCGACCACGGAGAGGCCAAGGTGGTGAGCCATGGTAATCAAGCCGCGCGCAAGGGCTGCGACACGCGGATCCGTCGTAATCTCAGAAATGAATCCGCGGTCCATCTTGAGCGTATGGCACTTTAGTTGACGCAAGTTGCTCAGCGATGCCGACCCGGTTCCAAAGTTGTCGATCGCGGTCCGGATACCGGAATCTCCTAACGTCCGGAGTAGCGCCGCGGCGCCATCCACGTTGCGCATGAGCGACGCTTCCGTCATCTCCAACTCCAGCCATTCGGGCCGTAACCGGGTTTCGTTGAGAATTCGCTGGACCAACTGCGGCAGATCGCGCTGTTGCAACTGGCGCGCCGACAGGTTCACCGACATGCGTACCGGGGAGAAGCCCACTCGTTGCCACTCGCTATTCTGCGCGCAGGCAGTCCGCAGTACCCATTCGCCGATCTTTTGGATGAGATCGCTCTTTTCGGCAAGTGGCAGAAAGGTATCGGGGTAGAGAATCTCGCCGTCCGCGCGCCGCCAACGAACCAATGCTTCCACGCCCACGATCCGGCCGGTTGCCAAGTGAATAGAAGGTTGGTAATGCAGAAGAAGCTGGCCACGTTCTACGGCCATCTCCAGTTCACTCTTCAACTGATCTTGCTTGTCGGATTCCTCCAGCATTTCGCGACGGAACAGCGTCACCCGGCCCTTCCCTGCTTTCTTCGAGTGGTACATGGCAATGTCACCAAAATGAAGAAGCTCATCACTACTGCGGAACGATTCCCTGCTCAACGAGATGCCGATACTTCCACCACTGAGCACTTCCTGCTCCCCGAGTTGGAACGGGGTCAACAGCGCCTTCAGCATCCGCTCCGCGACCAGGACGGCCTCCTCGGCATCACGCAGAGCACGCAGCAACACCACGAATTCATCACCACCAAACCGGGCAACCACGTCATCAGGACGGGCACAGTTTCTTAGACGGCCGGAAACGGCACGCAGGAGCTCGTCGCCCACGTGATGGCCCAGAGTATCGTTGATCTGTTTGAAGCGATCCAAGTCCAGAAACACAACGGCAAAGAGCGGCGCGCTATTCCCTCGCATCGACTTTTCCTCAACGGCCATTTGCAGATGGCTAAGGAGGAAGCTCCGGTTGGCCAGTCCCGTCAACGGGTCCTTGAACGTGTCCGTCAAAAGGCGCTTTTCCACCTCAATCAGCGGCGTAATATCGCTGTGAGAGCCAGCCAGTACAGCCGGTTCCCCATCGGCGTCCCGGATCACCGTACCACGAGCCAGCACCCACAGATAGGTGCCGTCCTTCCGGCGCAGGCGGTGTTCGTTCCGGAACTGAGGCGCATCGCCGTGCAAATGGCTGGTCAACTCTTCCCGAAGCCGGGCTACATAGCCCGGATGCACACGGTTCATCCACTCATCCGGATGGTTCTTCAACTCGGATCGGTCAAAACCCAGAATTGAGGCCCAGGCCGCTGAAAAATGGAAGACATCCCCCTTCAGCTCCCAATACCAGAGTCCGTCCTGGGTACCTTCGACGGCACGCTCAAGGTACTCCCGGTGGAAACGATCGCCGGATGGCGCCTGCGGCACCTGTCCGAGTGCTTTCCGGCGCCGGCAGTACACGTTCGCTGCCGACAAGGCCGCGGCACTGACCAGAACGAACGTCCAGTACCAGAAATCCTGAACGGGCAGAACGGGCAACGCAAACCCCAACCACCCGGCGGCGGCCATCCCGATTACAACCCAATGCCACACCAGCGAAGGCGATGTAGCGCCGGATACCAGGAATAGAACGGCAATCACGGCTACGGTGGCGGGATTCTCAACAAACCGTAGGCTTGTGAGCGCATACAGGAGTATCGAGGCAGCCGTCCCAAGGGCGAACACCGGAAGGACCCGGACCGGGATCAGCGTCCGCCTCAGCAGCGCCCAGCATGCAAAACAGGTGAGCCCGGTAAAGTAGGCGGCATAACCCGCCGGCCAGACCGGCGCCCCCGGATTGAAAAATACCTCGGCCCCGGAAGTGGCGAGATACACGCAAACGACGATTGGCAGGAACGCAAGAAGGCGGGAGTTGGCGGCCGCATTCAGTTCATCCTCAGCACGGGATGCACTGCGTATAATTCCCTCGGTAGTGTGAGGGTCTAACACTGACATGAAACTACATTACACACTAACCGAGGCTCCATTTCCATAGACCCGCAAACCTATTTACAATCACCTTCAAGTACTGGTTAGGACTAAGTTGAATCACTTAGAACTCTGGCTCACGGCACTATTTGACGTTACCGCGAAAGCAATAGAGTGCCTCGTCGGTCCGCAAATAGAATTCGCCTTCCGATAACGCCGGAGTCGCATAAATCGGCTCGCCAAGGGGTGTAGTGGACAAAACGGCCCACTCGCCACCGGCCCTAAGGACAGCGGCGTTGCCGTCCTCGCTCGCCAGGTAGACCTTTCCATCCGCGGCGACCGGGGACGAAGAGTAACCGCCAAGCGCACCGGTTATCCGTCCTGTCTTGAGCACCTTGCCCGATTTAGCATCGATTGACGTCAGAATTCCCCCGTTTTTGACGAAATACAACACACCTTCGTAGACGAGCGGCGTGGGGATGACGGCAGTGAAACTCTTTTCGTAGCGCCACAATTCCCTGGGAGCCAGGGCACCTCCCGCGTCGTAGTCCAGCCTATAGGCTACGAGACAATTTGGCCCCATGATCTCTTTCTGTTTGAGGTTCCATTCATCTTCGGTGATCACAAGGTCACGGTTGCCAGTGAATCTGGCAATGCCTCCCAGAAACGGATCATCCAGATATTCGTCTTTCGTGAGACGCCCATCGTGGTTTTTATCCAGTTTTTCCAAGCGCTGAGAAAAAGGCGCCGGAGCATCGGAGCCATAGCCTTGCACGTACAGCACGCCATTATCGATCACCGGGCTGCCAACGACGGTCGTGGGCAATCCGCGAAGCGTGGTGGTGCGTTTCCCATCCTTGAGAGAGTAAGCGCCCAACTGGCCGCGGCTGGCCGTGAGAACATACGGCGTTTTCCCAGCGGGGGCATAGAGCAGCGGGGTTCCCCACGCCTCGCCTTCCTCCCGCTCCTGTTTCCATCGCAGTTCGCCATTGCGCGCGTCGAGCGCTGCGAGAAAGGAGCCCTCCACCTGATCGGCCAATAGGTAGATATTGGCGCCAGCCAAGACCGGGGCCGCGCCAAGGCCCATCGTCGTATTGAACGGTCCCATGGGAGCGCGCCATCGCTCCTTCCCGTTCGCGTCGTAGGAGACGAAACCGAAGTCCTTAAAGAACGAGAAGACGTTCTGCCCATCGGTTACCGAGGCGATTGCGGCGGGGTGATTGAGGCGGTTGGCTTGGAGTTCCGAGGCGCGGTCGACACTCCGTTCCCACAGCAGCTTCCCGGTACGCCGGTCAAAACTCTGCGTGTACAGTTTCCCATCGGTGTACCCGGTGAGAATGACCTGGGATTTGGTTAGGATCGGAGACGATTTGCCCGGCCGGACCGGCACTCGCCAGACCATGTTCGAATCCTTACCAAGAGCGTCCGGATATCCGCTGCCGCTGCCGACACCGGATCCGTTCGGACCTCGAAACCGTGTCCATTCTTCGGCAATACCCGCCAACGAGGCTGTCAGGATTACTGCAAGAAGGAAAGTCCGCATTTGGTCAGCGAGTCTATCATGGCGGCGCCGCCCCGCGCGTTACTCGGGAAATCGAACGGCCGAAGCCGTCTTCATGAGTACGTCAAAGTGCTGCGACAGCATTTCAGCGGACAATGCTTCAAACTGCAACAGCACGGCCACACGCACACCCTGCACCACGGCCAGAAGCGTGTGCCGCCGCGCACCAAGCGTATCCTCGCTGATCACCACCTGGGCCACCACAGCCAGGCCGTTTTCGGTCGTCCCATGGTGTTCCGGCGAGATGCGAACGACACTTCGCCCGCGCATGGCTTCCCGCAGTTCACCGCGCAGCGTTCACCGCAAAGAAACAGAGGCCGCCCGATACACGCGCAGGAATGCCTCCTCGACCTCCGGGTCCGGCGCCAGATAGATTTCCTGTTCCAGCGACCTGGCCCACACCGGCCATCCGCCCGGAACTCGGACGACGGCGCCACCAAGATCAGCACTGAAGCCCACGGAACGTAGCGCCAGAAGCAGGAACAGCAACAGAAGTCTCATGCCCTACATAGCGAAATGCGGGGGCGGAAGAACTCAATACGCTAACAAATTCAAGGCCGCGCCGATCAGATCTTCCACTTGCGGCAGGATGTGATCTTCGAGCACTGGGCTATAGGCAACCCAGGTGTCCTTGGCGGCCACGCGCTTCACCGGCCCGTCGAGATACTCAAACAGCTCGTCGGCAATCCGAGCCGCCAATTCAGCACCGTATCCCCAGCTGAGCGTGTCCTCATAAGCGACAATCACGCGGTTCGTCTTGCGGACCGACAGCGTGATCGCCTCCCAATCGTAGGGGGCGAGACTGCGTAGATCGATCACCTCAATCGTCCGTCCGTTCAGGCGGCCCTCCACCTGCTGGGCCGCCAGAAGCGATTTCTGCACCAGGGCGCCATAGGTGAGAATGGTCAGGTCCTGCCCCGCCTTGGCGACGCGCGCTTTTCCGAAGGGGATGGTGAAATCCGGCCCGGGATGGGGCGAGCGATTGTAGGGTTCGCGGTAGAGTTTCTTGTGTTCGAGGAAGAGGACCGGATCGTCGCTGCGAATGGCAGTACGCAACAGGCCGATAGCGTCCAGCGCGTTCGAAGGGAACACAACGCGTAACCCGGGGATGTGCGTAAAGGCTACCTCGCCGCACTGGCTGTGGTAGATGGAGCCGCCCGTAAGATAGCCGCCGATCGGCACGCGCATCACGGCGGGACAGGAGAACCCGTTGTTCGAGCGCCAGCGGATGTTGGCCATCTCGTCGCGGATCTGCATCATCGCCGGCCAGATGTAATCGAAGAACTGAATCTCGGCCACTGGCTTCATCCCGCGCGTGGACATGCCGATGGCGCGTCCGGCGATACAAGCTTCGGCGATCGGGGTGTTAAAACAGCGTTTGCTGCCAAACTCGCGCTGCAGGCCAAGGGTTGCCTTGAACACGCCACCCTTCCCCTTCACTTCGCCGAGGTTGGCATCGCGCGAACAGTCGGCCACGTCTTCACCAAACACGACGACGCGGGGATCGCGCGCCATCTCCTCGGCGAGGGTCAGATTGATGGAATCCACCATCGTTCGCGGGTCGCCGGTGAAGTGCGGCTCGCTGTCGAAACGGTGAGAAGTGGGATCAACGGCGGGTGAGTACAGGAACCGCATCGCGGTACCCAGATCGGGGGGCGGCGCATGCAGGGCGTACTCCGTCACAGCATCGAGTTCCTGGTCGATCTCGGCGAACATCGCGGCGATCTCCGACTCGTCCATCACACCGTTTTCAATGAGCCAGGCGGGATAGAGAGACAGCGGATCACGAAGCGCCTCGGCGGCGCGTTCGGCTTCGGTCTTGTAGTTCCGCTCGTCATCACTGAGCGAGTGACTGTACGGCCGGATGCAGTGAGCGTGGACCAACGCGGGGCCGACCCCGGCACGGCAGTGGGCCGCGGCCTCTTCCATCGCCTTCCAGGACTCTACGAAATCAGACCCATTTACCTCCAACCGCAATAGGCTGGGGAAACCGGACAAAAGCTTAGAGATACTCCCACCGGGCGTCTGGTATTCCACGGGAACGGAGATGGCAAAGCCGTTGTCTTCAATCAGGAAGATGACCGGAAGTTTTTCCAGGCACGCCGCGTTGATCGCTTCCCAGAATTCGCCTTCGCTGGTGGCGCCATCACCGGAAGTGACGAGGGTGACTTCGTCGGAATCGGGATACATCAGGCGGCCGGCGTGTGCGCAACCGATCGCTTGCACATATTGAGAGCCCGTCGGCGATGAACCCGTCACCACGTGCAGTTCGCGCGAAGACCAGTGGGAGGGCATTTGGCGCCCGCCGGACTGCGTATCCTCCGCGGCGCCGACGGCTTGCAACATCATCATCTTCGGCGTGATGCCGCAGGACAAAGCCAGTGCGCGATCGCGATAGTAGGGATAGAACCAATCGAATCCCGGACGGAGGTAGAGCCCGGCCGCGGTTTGGATGCCTTCGTGACCGGCGCCGGAGACCTGGAAATAGATCCGGTTCTGGCGCTTGAGCACCACTTCACGGTCGTCGATGCGCCGCGAAGTTTGCATGATGCGCAACGCCTGAATGAGGGTTGCTCGGTCCAGCTGCTTCTTCGAGGAGCGGCTAAGACCAGACTCGTCGGCGGCGGCGGTCCGGGAAATCATACGTTGATTATCGCAAACGCCAGACGGCTGCGGCAGTTGGTATCCTACTTGTTTGCCAACCATTGTTTAGTTCCTTCGTTAATTAGCGGCCACTTGCAACGCAGTGCTCGACGAAGGAAAGGTGTGTCTGGCAATGTCGATTTTCGACTGGGGTTGGAGCTCCGCTTGGACGGAGAGGTTTTCGTCGCATAGGCTGGCCGGATTGGCGCCCGCACGGGTTGTCGATGGCAGTCGCGGCGTGTATGAATTGGAGACGGACTCGGGCAGGGTTCGCGGGGAGTTGGCGGGACGGCTGGAGTACGCGGTGGACTCACCGTTGGAACTCCCCGTTGCCGGGGACTGGGTGGCGGTGACGCCCACGGAGCCGGCGTTGATCGTACACGTGGTGGAGCGGCAATCGCTCTTCACCCGGGTGCAGGAGGGGGGACAGCGACAGGCCTTGGCAGCCAACATTGATGTCGCGTTTTTGGTGCGCGGGTTGGACGGCGACTGGAATCCCGCGCGTTTGGACCGGTATTTGGCGCTGGCGATGGAAGCTGGCGTGCAACCGGTGATCGTTTTGAACAAACGGGATTTATGCGCTGAATCCGCCGCGAGGCATGCCGTTGCATCGGCGTTGGCGCCGACCGTGCTGCTGAGCGGAACGCTCGATGATCTCGCACCGCTGCTCGGTTCGTTCGTAAAACCGGGACAGACCGCGGCGCTGTTTGGTTCGAGCGGTGTAGGCAAGTCAACCATCGTAAACGCACTGCTGCGGGAGCAAACACAGGCGATCGGCGAAACGGTGTGCCAGCACACAACCACATCCCGGACGCTACTCCGGCTTCCGCAGGGATGGCTGCTACTGGACATGCCGGGACTGCGCGCCGTGGGCATCGGTGGAGCCGTTGCCGACGCTTTCGCTGACGTGGCGCAACTGGCCTCAAGTTGCCGGTTCTCCGATTGCAGTCATGAGGGAGAACCGGGATGCGCGGTGGCGAACGCCATTGCGCCGGAGCGGCTAGCCAACTTCCGAAAGTTGCAACGGGAAGCGGCCTACCAGCACCGGCGCGAAGACTCCTCCGCCGCGCGCGCCGAGAAAGAGAGGTGGAAGCAGATCC
Organism: Acidobacteriota bacterium; assembly: GCA_947470805.1. Taxonomy (GTDB): domain Bacteria; phylum Acidobacteriota; class Terriglobia; order Bryobacterales; family Bryobacteraceae. The sequence goes on from CANIVU010000007.1 coordinate 63,393, forward strand.
ACGCGGCGATGAAGAAGATGCCAAAGAAAGGGCGTTAGCAGTCGACCAGTTTGCCGCCGTTGGCGCGGGATTCGTTCATGCACAGCGTGATGTGGACGCTGGTGGCCGAATCCCGCGGCATGCAGAGTTCCGGTTGCTTCCCGGCGTTGACGCAGTCGGCAAAATACTGGATTTCAGCGGCGTATCCGTCCACAGTTTCCAGCGCCAGCGGAGCCGCGTCGCCGGCAGCGTTGTAGAGCGTCGGAGGACGATTGTCGGTAGAGAAGTCAATCGTCCCGCCCTCGGCGGAAACCGTATACTCCATGGAGAACGGATACGCCTTCGGGTGGTGCCAACCGCCCGTGATGGTCACCGACGGAATGTGATCGTAGTGCAACTGGGCGGTGATCATGTCGAGGCCGATCTCGAGGTTTTCAAATCCAGTGGCGGAAACGGCGCGGGGTTTGCCGAAGAGGTGGTTGGCAATGTCGACATCGTGAATCAGAAGATCAAAGACGCCGCCGCCGGAGACGGCCGTGTTCTTCAGCCACTGGCTCCACGCCGGAGCGGCACAACGGCGGCGGAAAAAAGCCGATTTCACGGCGCCAAGATCACCGGAGTCCAACAGCTTTTTCAATGCGGTATACGCGGGGAAGAAACGAAGAACCTGCGCGGACATGAGAATGCGTCCGGCGTCTTCGGCGGCCGCGTTCATTTCATCACACTCAGCGCGGCTAAGCCCCATGGGCTTTTCGACGAGAACGTGCTTGCCGGCCTTGAGGGCAGCCAGGGTGAGAGGCTTGTGCAGGTTGGTGGGCAGGCAGATGTCGACAGCGTCGACGTTGGGATCGGCGAAGAGTTCTTCGGCGGTGGCGTACTGGGCGACGTTGGAGAAATCAAACTTCTCCCCGGGACCACCGAGGTTGCCCTGAATGCTGCTCATGTCACCCGAACGCTTAATGGGGTCGCTTTCAGCGACGGCGGCGAGCGTGGCTCCTGTGACTGTCTGCAGCCCCTTCAGATGGGTGCTGCCCATGAATCCTAGACCGACGATGGCGATGCGCATTATTCCATTATGGATCGGCCAACGCGGCCTCAGTTATTGGCGAATGCCGCCAGCGTAACGATCAGGATAATCCCCAATGTAGCCAGGCCACCGAGGACAACCCACCCGACCGTCCGGCCTGTCTTCGACGCGCCTGAATCATTGACCGCAACCACCTTGATCGACTTAGCTTTTTGAAAATCCACGCTGACTTCTTCGACTTTGTCGTTCCGGACCCGTTGGATCTTGAACGCCTGATCGCTGGCCTCGCCAAGACGGCCTTTGATCTTCTCTTTTTGTATCGTGCGCACTTCGACAACAGCGCCTGCCGGGATGGCAAGCACCTGTTCCTTCATGGATGGCTTGGGACCCTGTTGCTGCGAGGGCGCAGCCGGCGCGCCAGGAAGGAAAGACACTACGAGCACCAGCGCAAGCAGTTGGCGGATCATACCGATGACCTCCTAAAGCCCACCCGCTCTGGGCTCAGTATAGTCCCAATTACATGAACTTACGCTAATTTTTTCAGGCGGAAGGTCTGCTTGGGACTTGGGCCGGCTTTAGTTTGGGCGCTGCCTTTATTGCCGGCGTTGACAATACTTTCCCGCTCGCGAGTCAGTTCGATTTCACCGCTCTTGAGACTGCCGGTGAAGCGTAGTTTGGAATCGTTGATCTGGTTGCCGGCCTGCTCGGCGGCGAGGACCACGAAGGTGACGAGTTCCCCGGCGACGATGCCTTCGACGATCGGACTGCTGCGGTAGTCACCATAGAGCTTGCCGCTCAGCTTGGTGCCAGATTGAACCAACTGGAATGCGATGTCGACCGATTCGCCGTTGCGTGTGGGCATCTGGCCGACCCAGATGCCGGTCAGATCGGCCGCGGAGACGGTGAGAGCGAAGAGCAGGGCGAAGAGGACTTTCATGGTTAGCTCTTCAGCAGACCAGCAAGCGGGCCGGTGCTGTCGGCAAAGCGTTCGACAGGGGCGCCGAAAGCGTCGAGCATGGAGACGTAGAGATTGGCCAGCGGATCATCTTCGGTGTAGACCAGATGCTGCCCGCTATCGATACGCCCGCCGCCACGGCCGCCAAGCACGATAGGCAACCTGTGGGGATTATGGCTGTTGCCATCGCTGAGGGCGCTGGCAAACAGGACCATCGAGTTGTCGAGGACGGTGGAGTCGCCTTCCTTCATTTCGCTCAACCGCTGCAGCAGGTAGGCGTATTGGGCGATGTGCCACTGATTGATGAGCTGATACTGCCGGAGTTTGTCGGCCTCCTTGGAGTGGTGGGAAACGTCGTGGTGGCCGGCGCTGACGCCTTCGAGGAAACGGAAGCTGACGTTCGATACGGCGTTGCCGAACATAAAGGTGGCGACACGCGTCGTATCCGTCTGAAAGGCTGTGGCGATCATGTCCATCATCAGACGGACGTGTTCGGCATGGTCGGCAGGCTTCTCGGGAGGCGTGGCCTTCGGATCCATAGGGGCGCGGGCTTTCCAGGTTCGCTGCGTACCGGCCGAGGCGCGCTGCACGCGCTGTTCGAGCGACCGCATGAGGGACATGTATTCGTCGATGCGAATGCGGTCGGCCGCGCCGACTTGGCCCCGGAGGCGATTGGCGTCGCCCATCACGCGGTCGAGCAGCAGCGTGTCCATCTTGGCACTGTTGTTCGATTGGCCGGAGGCGGCGCGGAAGAGCCGCTCGTAGACCGAGCGCGGGTTGATTTCGCGGGCTAGCGGTGTGGTGGCGTTCGACCACGCGATATGGGAGCCGTAGACGCGGGTGTAGCCGACGACGGCGTCAACACCAATAGCGACGGGGGTCACACCGAGTTCGAGCGAAGGAAGCGGCGTCTGATCGGCGACCGATTGGGCAGCCATCTGATCGACGGAGACACCGTTGCCGATGTCGGCGCCGGGGGTCTTCTTGATCGTCGAGCACGTGAGAATCGCCGCTTCTTTGACGTAATGGCCATCGCCACCTTTGGAGTTCGCGTTCCAGAGATTGCTGACTACCGTGACCTGATTCTTCAGGGATTCCAGGGGCGAGAGGGTCTTCGAAAGTTCCCAGTCGCGTCCCCTGCCTTTCGGTATCCAGGAATCGACATTGACGCCGTTGGGCATGTACAACGCGGCGAGCCGCACGGGCGGCTTGGCGGACGGCGTGGCGGCCATGGCTTCCAACCAGGGGAGGCTGAGGCCGACACCGGCGCCTTTCAAAACGCTACGGCGAGAGAGAGCGGGCTTCATTTCTTTGCGGGCTCCTTGGCCGGGGGCGTGCCGGCTTGCTGGCGGAAGGGAACGCTTAAGACGATTTCTTCGAGCAAAGTCTGGCCCCTATAGTTATTTTGCTTCACCTTGGCGACGATTGCATCGACAGTGCAGGAATCTTTGATATTGAGGCCGCGGCCGAGAGCGTAGCCGAGCATTTTGTTGGTCAGGTGGCGGACGAATAGGTCCTTCCGTTCCATCAGCACCTTACGCATCTCGGCCGGCCCGTCGAACCTGGTGCCGTCGAGGAGTTCGGCGCTGGCGTCGATGGGTTTACCGCCGTCTTCAGTCCGCCATTTGCCGGTGACATCGTAGTTCTCCAGGGCAAAGCCGAAGGGATCAATGCGGCTGTGGCAACTGGCGCAGACGGCGTTATTCCGATGCTGCGCAAGGCGTTCTTTCATTGTGCCCGGCGCTTTCCCGGCGGGGGCTTCCTCGAGCGGCGGAACATTGGCGGGCGGAGGGGGCGGCGGCGTGCCAAGTATGGATTCCAAAACCCACGCGCCACGAAGAACCGGACTGGTACGGTACGGATATGACGAGACGCTGAGAACAGCGGGCATACCAAGAAGTCCGCCGCGATTCGAGTTTTCCGGGAGTTCGATCCAGTGCGGCTGCGAAGTTTGATTGGGACGCAGGGCGAGTTTCAGCCCAAAGTGCTTGGCGAGTTTACTGGTGCCGATGGAGTGTTTGGAATCGAGGAAATTGGTCAGCGACAGGTTTTGCAGAAAGACTTCCCGGAAGAAGAGAACGGGTTGATAGCGGATGTCGGAGCGAAGGTCTTCGTCCTTGGTGAATTCGGGGAAAAGTTTGGCGTCGGGTGCTTTGTCGCCACTGAGTTCGCGCGTGTGCAGCCACTGTTCGACGAAGGACTGGGCGAAGTCGACAGAGCGATCGTTCCGGAGCATAATCCGAACAATCTGGCGAAGAACTTCAGGATCCTGCAGCTTTCCTTTGGCGGCAAGATCTGTGAGTAGTTCATCCGGCATACTGCCCCAAAGGAAATACGACAGGCGGCTGGCCAGAGCGTAGTTATCGATGGGCTTGGGCTCGGAGGAGAGGTTGGGGGTCTCCACGCGGAAGAGGAAATTGGGAGAGACGAGGACGCCGCGGAGGGCGAAAAGGATGGCGTTGTCGAAAGTCTCGCCTTGCTTCTGGGCGGCGCGGAAAAGCTCGATGTAGGGCGTGGTCTCCGCTTCGGTGACGGGACGGCGGAAGGCGCGGGGGAGGAAGACGTCAAAGATCTTCCTGGCGGCTTGATCTGGAGTAACACCAGGGCCGGGCTTGGCGACGAAGATGCGGGCGCGGGACTTATACTCCTTAGCCGCAAACTCCACTGCGAACTTGGCGACTTCCAGGTATTTTTCGGAGTGGAGGGGCGAGAGGAAAAGGGTTTCGGCGGCGTTGTCGAATCCTTCGCCACCGGCGCCATCGGTGGGAAAAGACTTCGCCAAATCCATATGCATGTCGAGCAGATCACGCACAGTGGCTGCGTACTCATTCCGGTTCAACCGGCGAATCAGGCTCCGGCCCGGAGCCACGCCCGTGGCGCAGGCGGCGGTGTGAACTGCTTCCTGGACAAACTCACCGAACTTCTCTTTGGCATCGATCGGCGGAGCGGGCGCACCTTTGGGCGGCATTTCGCCGTTTTTAACGCGGTTTGTGAGGGACAGCCATTTGGTGGCGTCGGAGGTAAGGCTGGCGGGATCGGCGACACGGCTGAGACGGAAACCGCCGGCAGGTGCCTGATCCTGGTGGCACTTTTCACAGTACTGTTTGAGAAACGCCTGAGCCTGTGGAAACGTGTACTGAGCCGGAAGCGACGCGGCCGTGAGGAGTGCCGCAAACAGTAGACGTTTTGCCATTCCTCGTATCTTATCGCGGCTCGTAGACGACGAAGGCGAACTGTTTACCGTCTGGCGACCAGGAGTTCACGTTCATAGTTCCCTGCCCCCCGAAGAACGTGGTTAACACCTCGTGCTTGCCGTCTTTCTTGAAGAGGCGGAGGGCCATTCCAGGCATCTTGCCGTTGTGGCCGGACGTGCCAGTGGGGAAGGAGAGCATCACCATGCGTTTGCCGTTGGGCGAGAAGTGGGGGAACCAATCCTCCCATTCGTCGCTGGTGATGCGTTCCGCTTTGGCGTCGGCCGGACCGCCTCCGGACGAAGGAATGCGCCAGATGTCCCAGGTTCCGGAGCGGTTGGAGTTGAAGTAGATCCACTTGCCATCGGGCGTGTATTCAGGGCCGTCGTCATAGGCGCCTTTGCTGGTCAGGCGCTCTTCGGCGCCGCCGTTGACGGGCACGCGGAAGAGTTCGAATTTGCCCTCGCGTTGGCCGACGAAGGCGAGCCACTGCGCGTCGGGCGACCAGCCGTGGAAGTAACTGGGGGCCGCCGGCGTGAGCAGCTTTACGTTGGCGCCGTTCGAATCAGCTACGTAGACCTGGGAGGCGCGTGAGGTTGGACTGGAGGCGGAGAAGGCGATGCGGCGGCCGTCGCGGGTGATGTCGTGGTCGTTGTTGCAACGGTAATCGCCGAGCTCGATTTTTTCGAGTTTGGAATCCTTCAACGGGAGCCGATAGAGATTCCCGGCGGTGTTGACGATGAGAAATTTGCCGTCGCGAGACCAGTTGGGAGCTTCGATAACGCCATCGGCGGCATAAACTTCGCGGGTCTTGCGAGTCTTGAAATCGTAGACGGTAATGTGGCTTCGATACTGCTGCTGGCCGACGCCCTGTTCGATACGTACGTTCGAGAACACAGCGGTTTCGAGGATCGCCGCGTCGTGGGAACACATGGCAAGACCGGCGTAGATGGGGCCGTTGAACTCGATGATTTGCGGCCCAGTAGCTGTGAGGGGCTGATTGGGCTGGCCGGCGTAGACGCGGATCTGATTCCCGCGGCGCTCGATGCGAATACGGGTGGGCTTGGTGATGGTGGAGCGGTGTTCCTTCGTATCGCCGCCTTTGGCCTCGCGGTATTGCAAAGACGTGAGGCCGTCGCCGTGGAGGGCGATGTCGGCGTACGGGGAATCCGGCATCAGATCTTGACGAAGCATGAGCATGGCTTTTCGATGGGCGTTCTTGCCCGTGCCCTCGAAGGCCGCGTCAGCCGTGATGGTGATATCGCCAGTGATCTTTTTCCAAGTGAAGAAGAAGGCATCGGCCTTACCCCATACATTCGCCCCGCCGCCGGTGAGTTTGAAGCTGCCGGTACCGGGGACGACAACCCCGGACTTTGGTGTTTCGCCGACGTCGCCGCTGCCTTCAAAAGGCGCTTGCGCGAAGACAGCCGCGCTAAGCAGGATTGTGACAAAGATTGCATTCATTGGAGGCCTTATGTTCGTCGTGGCAGTTCATACAGGAGTTCATGTCGATCGGCTTCTCTTTCAAGAGAACGTCCTTCGACGCCACGTCGCCGTGGCACTGCGTGCATTTCGCATCTTTCGTGTGTATTTTGTGCGAAAACCACACGTATTCGGGCAGTTTGTAGATCCGTAGCCACGGCACCGGTTTCTTCTCTTCGGCGAATTTTGAGAGCAGTTTGATGGCCGGGCTTTCCTTCTTCACACTGGTGTGGCACTGCATACAGGTCGATTCCGCGGGATAGGTGGCCGCCTCGCCTTTGCCGGGCATGGTGTGGCATCCGGCGCATTCCAGTCCCATGGCAACGTGCTTCTTGTGGCTGTAGGGAATGGGTTGGTCTGCGGCCATTACGACGAAGAGACTAAGGCAGAGCAAACGCAACGTAGGCATCTCCTGATTTTGTCGTCATTCGACCGCCGCCGCCACAGGCGATGGCTACGTACTGTTTTCCGTTCACGCTGTAGATGGCGGGAGTGGCGTAGCCCCCGGCGGGCAACTTGTGCTCGAAGAGGATCGCTCCCGTCGCCACATCGTAGACGCGGAACATTTCGTCCTTCGTCGCGCCGATGAAAAGCAATCCGCTGGCGCTAACGGCAGGGCCACCCATGTTCTCCGTGCCGACTTCCTTGGGCGTTGTCGGATCCTTGCCGAAAATCTTCTGCCAACTGAACTCGCCCTTGTTGAGATTAATGGCGGTAAGCAAGCCCCACGGCGGTTTGGCCCCGGAGTTGCCTTTGTCGTCACGAATCTTCGTATAGCCCTTGAGGGCATACGGGTAGGGCGAGTTCGGCGCGGCGTCGATCAACTGGTGGACGCTGGCGACATTTTGCGAATTGACGTAGAGGTTCCCGGCCGGATCGGCCGCGGCGCCCCCCCATAAGCCGCCGCCTAGAGTACCGGGAAGTACGACAGTTCCCTGCCTGGAAGGCGGCGCGAACATACCTCCATTTTTGAGGTCGGCGAGTTGGCGCTTGATCTGGGATTCGGCTTCGGGCGTGACGTCGCTGGGTTCGAATTTCTGGGAGGAGAAGGGCGGCGGCTTTACCGGGAACGGCTGGGTTTTCGATACCACTTCGCCGGGCATGTCGCTCGACGGAACCGGGCGCTCTTCCACGGGAATGAGCGGCTTGCCGGTTTCGCGGTCAAGCACGAAGACGAAGCCTTGTTTGGTGATCTGGGCAAGGGCGTCCTTTCCATTCCACTTGATCAGATTCGGATTGGCCGGCAAGTCCCAATCCCAAACGTCGTGATGGAGGGTTTGATAATGCCAGATCCGTTTGCCGGTGCTGGCTTCGAGAGCAACAATGGCGTTGCCGAAGAGGTTGTCGCCAACACGGTCGCCTCCATAGAAATCGAAGGCGGGCGAACCAAGGCTGACGTAGACAACACCGCGCTTTTCATCGAGGCTCATGCCGCCCCAGTTATTCGTTCCGCCAATCGTTTTCCAAGCGTCCTTGGGCCAGGTATCGTAACCAACTTCGCCGGGGTGCGGAATAGTGTGGAAGATCCAGCGGCGCTTTCCGGTGCGGGCGTCATAGGCGCGAATGTGGCCCGGCGCGGCCGCGCGAGGGCCCTCTCCAACGCTCGAGCCCATGATGATCAGGTCCTTGTAGACAATGCCCGGCGTGGTGGCGCCGTTGAAGGCCCCGACCGGATCGCGATCGAGTTCCTTGGACATGTCAACGCGGCCATTCGCCCCAAAACCCGGGATCACGTTTCCAGTCTTGGCGTCGAGCGCGTACAGATAGTTGCCGGCGGAGAACAGCACCCGTTTGTCGGCGCCATCGGCCCAATACATGACGCCACGATTGACGCCGCGATTGCGCACCTCGACAGGATCGAAGCGCCAGACCTCCTTGCCGCTGGCGGCGTCAAGCGCCACCGCCATCAGGGTCGGGGTTGTGCCGTACAGCACGCCGTCAATCACCGAAGGCGTGCACTGGATCATCGTCCGGCCGCGCGCGTCGGCGTCTCCGGAGTGAAACTCCCAGGCCACCTTCAGGTTCTTGGCGTTGGCCTTGGTGATCTGCTTCAGGGGCGAATAGCGATTGCCATCGTTGCCACCCGACCAAGTAGGCCAGTTCGTCTGTGCGGAGAGAGTGAGTGCAGTAAAGAGTAGAAGTGTGCGAGTTACCACGGCATTGTCCGTTTGGTGAACTTGCGGCCCTTTGCCGCCGCTTCCTGTCCACCGGAACCAATCATGACACCTTCTTTGATCATCTCTTCCACGTCGTTGGGACGAACCGTGTTGAGGAACGCAAGTTTGTTCGCTTTGCAGGCCTTCAATACGCGGCTGCGGGCGCTCGCCATCTCCGGATCAAGCTCGTTGTTTGCCCCATGTCCATCGGGGCGGCGGAGCGACAGGCCCATATCCCCGGGCCCCCATTCCGCGAAACCGATGCCGGGTACAGCGGCCACTTTTTCAGCATCGGCGAGAGCGAAGCGATCCTCGATTTTGAGCCCGAGAAGAAACTCGCCATTCGGGTTCAGCGGCCAGGGGTCGGCCACTTCTTTGTATTCCGCCGGGGTCAGTCCCCAGATTGTAGCGGGTCCGCCCTGACTGCCGTTGCCGAGCATGCCTTCCGGGAGCCCGGCGACGGGGTTTGAATCGACATAGCGGCAAGCGGAGACGAAGGTCTTAATGGCCTCCGGATCCCGGGCGTGGCAGAGCAGAATGCCGTGAATACCCGTAAGCAATGCCTGTTGCACAACCCAGAAGTTGGCTTCCATATGGGCCTTGCTCACGCCGAGAACCGGCAACGTCGCGATGACGGCGGGCGTACGATGCCCGCTCTTGGTCGGGCCACCGTCGATGAGCCCTCGCATGAAGGCCTTCAACGCACTGAAATCGAGCTGGCCGTGCTCCATCTCGTAATTGATGTAGTCCGCCCAGGTCTGCGACATCCGCTTCCCTTCCTCGTAACCCGCTCCGCCGGTCGCGCCGGTGTAATAGATCGGCTGGCCCTGGGCGAGCAGCTCAATCGCTTTGTTGATCCGTTTCGGCTTGGGCGACTGCGCGGCAAGGGGCAGCGCAAGCGGGAGGGAGAGTAGAGTTCGACGGTTCATAGGCAGTTCTATATCAAAGACCGAACCTTGGCACAATGGAGGGGAATGTTCCGTCTGCTTTTTTTGTTCCTCCCCCTCGCGGCTACCGCGCAAAACTTTGACCTGATATTGGAAACGATCCGGGCAGACCAGGCCTGGACGCTGGAGCAGCAGATCAGCATTTGCCAGATTCCCGCCCCGCCGTTCAAGGAACTGGAGCGCGGCAAGGAGTACGCCAAACGGCTGGGTTCGCTCGGCCTTGTCGACATCCGGACGGACAGCGAAGGAAACATCATCAGCCGGTGGCCAGGCTCCAAAGCGCCGAAGCCACTGATCGTTTTCAGCGCCCATTTGGATACCGTGTTTCCCGAGGGCATGGATGTAACCGTGAAGAAAGACGGCGCCAAGTTGAAGGGACTCGGAATGGGCGATGATTGCCGCGGGCTGGCCTCGGTGTTGACCGTAGCCAAGGCCTTTCAGAAACACAACGCAACCTTCAACGGCACCATCCTCTTTGTCGCCACGGTCGGCGAGGAGGGGCAAGGCGACCTACGTGGCATGCGGCATCTATTCACCAAGGAATTGAAGGGGCAGGTTGACGCCTTCATTTCCGTCGATGGGACCGGGACGTCTTTGACGACACGCGGCGTCGGGAGCAATCGTTATCTGGTGACCTACAAGGGGCGCGGCGGCCACAGTTACGGCGCGTTCGGGATGCCCAATCCGGCGCACGCCATGGGCCGCGCGATTGCTCGCATTGCCGATATCCAGGTGCCGGCATCGCCGAAAACCACATTCAATATTGGCCGCGTCGAAGGCGGAACAAGTGTCAATTCGATTCCGATTTCGGTCAGCATGGAAGTCGACATTCGGAGTGAATCGGCCAGCGAACTGAAGACGCTCGACGAACGTTTGCGCGCCGCTTTCCAGGCAGGATTGGACGCGGAAAAGCAGCGCTGGCCGAACTCGAAAGCGGCGCTCGATCTCGAGATCAAGACAATGGGCCTGCGTCCCGCCGCCGAACCGCCGGATTCGCTGCCAATCGTACAGAAGGCGATGGCCGCGGCCAAAGGCGCTGGAGTGACGATCTTCGCCACCCGTTCCGGCTCCACCGACTCCAATATCCCCATGAGCCTTGGCATTCCCGCCATTACAATCGGCGGCGGCGGCGCGGCCCAGGGATCGCATTCCATCGACGAGTCCTACGAAGACACACCCGACTCCTACAAAGGCCCGCAGTGGGCCGCACTGATTCTGAAGTCACTCACGGAAAAATGATTCACATTCAAAACGAACTCACCCCAGCGGCCCTGTTGCCGCGCATTGGCAAACTCTGGACCGCATCGGCGGCAAAGATTCGTGCGCTCGAAGAGGCGTGGGAACCGGCAGCCGGCGCACCCGTCTTCACCGTAAAGGGACGTTACACTTCCCGCGGTTGGACGGAGTGGACCCAGGGCTTCCAGTTTGGGGCCGCCATCCTTCAGTTTGACGCTACCGGCGAGCAGTGGTTCCTCGAACAGGGCCGTAAGCGGACGCTGGACCTCATGGCGCCGCACATTACCCACGTCGGTGTGCATGACCATGGCTTCAACAATGTTTCCACCTATGGCAACCTGCTTCGCCTGATGGACGAAGGGCGAATTCCAACCAACGAATGGGAACGGAATTTCTATATACTGGCGCTCCAGTGTACCGGCGCCGTCCAGGCCGCCCGGTGGTCCACCATTCGCGGCGGCGGCGGATATATCTATTCGTTCAACGGGCCCCACTCGCTGTTCGTGGACACCATCCGGTCTCTGCGCGCGCTCGCCGTCAGCCATAAGCTGGGCCATGTCCTGATGGGCGAGAATGATCAGAAGATTTCGTTGCTGGACCGGTTGATTGACCACGCCCGCGCCACCGCGGAGCTGAACGTGTTCTACGGGACGGGCCGGGACTCCTACGACACGCTGGCTGGCCGCACGGTGCATGAGATTGTCTTCAACCGCAACGACGGCAACGCTCGGTGCCCGAGTTCGCAACAGGGCTATTCGCCATTCACCACCTGGACGCGCGGACTGGCGTGGGCGATGCTCGGTTTCGCGGAACAGTTGGAGTTCTTCGCGGCAACGGGCGTGGAAGCGCCGGCGTTCATGTTGCGCGCCGCCAAAGCCACGTGCGATTTCTACATCGAGCAAACCCCCACTTGCGGCGTTCCGTACTGGGACACAGGCGCACCGGGCTTGGCCAGCATGGGCGACTACCTGAACCGACCGGCCGAGCCGTTTAACGATTTCGAACCCGTCGATTCCTCGGCGGCGGCGATTGGCGCGCAGGGGCTTTTACGGCTGGGCCGGTTGACGGGCGAGTCCAAGTACATCGCCGCGGGTCTGACCGTGGCGAATACGATTTTCGACGAACCGTACCTGAGCGCCGATACCAGCCACCAGGGGCTCCTGCTTCACTCCGTGTACCACCGCCCCAACGGCTGGGATCACATTCCGGAAGGCCGAAAAGTGCCGTGTGGCGAATCCTGCATGTGGGGCGATTACCACGCCCGTGAGTTGGCGCTCTATATCCAGCGGCTTGCCGAATCCAAACCGTATCTGACGTTCTGGAGCTAAGAAGACTGGGGGGTGCGGAGCCCCCCAGTACCGGAATAACCTTAGTACCGACTTTTCTGTAAGCCTAAAGCGAAACGATCGACCCGCCGATGATGGTGAGAGACTCGCCTGTGCCTCTTACCATCGGACAAACCATCAACGGTTATGAGTTGTTGGACTACCTGGATAGTTCCAGCAAACGCATCGCCTATCGGGCGCGGAACGTAGCGCAAAGCCGCATCGAGCAACTGCAGATTCTGCCCGAGAGCGTCCAGCACGATCCGGAGCGGTCGGCGCGTTTCATGCGGGAAAGCCGCATCCTCGCCACCCTTCAGCATCCCAATATCCTGACGTGTCACGGCGTCGTCGAACTCGGGGGACAACTGGCGATCTCGGTGGAAGCAATTGAAGCCGTAACGCTGGCCGATCGGCTGGAACTCGGCCCAATGGAAACCGAAGAAGGCGTTCGATCCATTTTGCAGGTACTGGCGGCCGCGGACGCTGCCCATGCCGCCGGAGTGGTTCACCGCGAGATCTCCCCGGCAAATATCCTGATTACACCCGAAAAACTGGTCAAGTTAACTGGCTTTTCGGCCGCGAAAACAGCTGCTGACCCCAGCGTGACGCGCGCTGGAACGATAGTCGGCAGCGCAACATATACGGCGCCCGAAGTCTTCCATGGGGTCTCCTCGCTCGATCCGCGTATTGATGTCTATTCGATCGGCTGCGTATTCTACGCGCTGGTCACGGGCCGGCCGCCGTTCAACCAAAAGGCGGAGTACGAAGTGATGATGGCGCATGTCCAACAAACGCCTGCCCCGCCCAGCCGATATAACCCGGTCATTAACGGGGTTCTCGACGCAGTGATTCTGAAGGCCCTGGCGAAGAACCCGAATGATCGCTACCAATCCGCCCGCGAATTCTACCACGCCATTTTGAACCCAGGCACTGTCTACGTGCCCCAAGAGCCGGTACCAGAGGCCTCTGCGCCAACTGCGCCTGTGCAAGCGGTCGACGTCGTGCGACCTGCTGCCATTTCACCAGCCATCGTCGCTTTGGCCGCTGGGATGCTTTTCCTGGCGATTGCAATCCTCGTCCTACTCTACGGCGGTGCCTAGGGACCATGCGATTCCAACCGGGCGATGCCGTCGGTCCATACCGGGTTACCGGAATCATCGGAGAGGGCGCTTGCGGCGTTGTCTATCAGGTAGTGAACTCCGTGACCGGACGGTTGGAAGCCATGAAGATTCTGGCCGAGAACTATGGGCACGATCTCGATCAAGCCCAGCGGTTTCTTCGCGAAATCCAATTACAGGCAAAGCTGGATCACCCGAACATCGCACAGGTCCGAACGGCTTTCTGCGAAGGCTACACCATCGTCCTGGTGATGGAACTCGTGGACGGAGAATCACTTAGCTCTGTTCTGCAACGTGGCCCATTAACCGTGGATGCGAGCATTCGTGTCGCCGAACAGATCCTGAATGCGTTGATCATGGCCCATCACCATGGCGTCGTCCACCGGGATGTGAAGCCAGCAAACATCCTCTTGGATCGTTTCGGCACGGTGAAACTCACCGACTTCGGATTGGCGAAGCAGTACGGTGAGCCCGGCCAAACCGGCCAGGGGTTGGCTGTTGGAACCGTCTTCTACATGGCGCCGGAACAGGTACGAGGGCTCGCCACCACAGACTGGCGAGCGGATCTCTACGCGGTGGGCGTTGTCCTTTATGAAATGCTGACGGGGCGAAGACCGTTCGACGGTGTCGAACAGTACGCCGTCATGAGGGCGCAGATTGAACTGACCCCGCCCCCCGTCTCCCGATGGGTGCCCTCTCTTCCGAAGGAGTTTGACGCTTTAGTGGAACGGGCGCTGCAGAAAAACCTGGCGGAGCGATTCCAAAGCGCGAGCGGATTCCTCGCAGCGCTCCAGGAACTTCCCAACGCCTCCAACCCGCCCAAGAGGCTTTCCCGCCGATATACAACCTACGCGGCCGGGATCGGGTCCATCCTAATGGCGGCGTTTGCCCTCCCGCCCAAATCCTGGGACATACCCATCGAAACGCTGTCGCTCCAAATGCCGGCGGCGCCGCCGGCCCCGCCGGAAGCCGCACGTATACCCGCACCTGCCATTCAGGCGCCAGTGCCAATCGAACCAACACCCGTTCGTCCGATCCCCGCCCTGCCCGTCCGCAAGCCGGCGTTCGTGGGAGTGACACACGCATTGCCAGCCGTCACACGGCCAATCGAACCACCGCCCGTCAAAGAGTCAACGGTTCCGGTGGCAACCACCTTACCCCCTCCTCCGAAGGTCGCGCCGATCGAAGCGAGTGGTGCAGCCCCTCTCACGAAAGTCCCGGACACGGTGCTCGTCCAAACGGAAGTGCCGGCGGAACGGCCGTCCAATTGGATGAGAAGGGGCATTGGCAAAGTCCCCAAGCTATTCCGGCGGCGTGACCCGCAACAGCAAACTCCCAAACCATAGGCTGGCAGCAGACGCAAAACACCGCCCCGGGTCACCGGGTGGAGCCGCCGTTGTAGACTCTCTGGAGATGTCTCTTCTCCTCCGGCGCATTCACCTGTATCTAGCCCTGTTCCTGGCACCTTGGATTCTGATGTATACCGTTTCGACGTTTGTGATGAACCACCGGGAGTGGTTCCACGGACCCGGACCGACACCTCCGCCAAAGTTTGAACTGGAGCGAGAAATAACCTACCAGGGCATGATGCCCGACGGAGCGACGCCACAGCAGATCGCACTGCAACTGATGGCCTCCCTCGACATGGACGGCGCCTACGCATTGGCGCGAAATGCCACACCGGAGAAGGTAGTCATCAACCGCCAACATCCGGTCAATCCAAGAAGAATCACCTATACGGCTGTCGACCGCAAGGTAACCATCGAGAAAATGGTGTTCTCCGGGGCCGGCTTTCTGGAGCGGATGCACCGCAGACGGGGCTTTCAACACAACTATGTGCTGGAGGACCTCTGGGCGGCATCGGTGGATCTGACCATTCTTGGACTCTTTCTTCTGGCCGCCAGCGGCATCTGGATGTGGTGGGAACTGCGCGTCACCCGCCGGCTCGGTGCGATTGCGCTGGGTGGCGGCTTCGCGCTCTTTGGCCTGTTTCTGGCGGTGATGTAATGAAATTCCCGCATCTCAATCGCCGCACGCACCTTTACCTGGGACTCTTCCTGACTCCGTGGGTCCTGATGTATGCCTTGTCCTCCATCCCGTTCTCCCACAATGACCACTTCGAACAGCGCGACAAGGAGAAGGGATTGCCACTTTGGACGAAGACCTTTGACGGGCCATACGACCTTGGCCCCATTCCCGACTCCCCCGTGCTCAAGCCCCTGGGCGCGAAGATCGTTCGGGACTTTCACATGGAGGACGCCAATTACGGTGTATACCGGCAGAGTCCAACGCAGTTGAACATCTACGTCTATACCTTTTGGAAGTCAGTCCAATTCAAGTACTTCATCAACGAAAAAAGGCTGGTTGGCGAAGACAGGCGCTTCCGGCTGGAACACTTCCTTACCGGCATGCACGCCAGAGGAGGGTTCGGCGATGGCAGGTTCTTCCCCGTTTTGTGGGCCATCGTGATCGATCTCGTTTGCCTGGCCTTTTTGATCTGGGTAGCATCCGGCTTGTACATGTGGTGGTGCCTGCCCGGCCTCCGGACCTGGGGCTGGGTCGCCGTAGCCGGCGGCATCCTGACATTCGGCTTCTTCCTGGCCAGACTCTAAAAAAAACGGGATTCCAGAGGAATCCCGTAAACGGAATGCTACGACTATTGGAGGAATACGAGAACAAACCGAACGAACTTTCGAGTAGGAGGGGAGGATGCCCTCGACCGCTGCCCTGCTCTGCAACAATCATATGACACTCCGGGCAGGCCTCCAATAGCGACTTTCGAAGGAGCCACAGCCACCTACGAATGCAACATGACCCAATGATGTCATTGGGTTAGCCGGAATGAGACAAAATGTCTCAATGCCAATCGACACAGGATCCATCACGTGATAAACAGGTGACGGAATGGCGCAAACGCACCCTTTTCACCATTTCCGGGCGGGCCCTAGAGAAAAAAACCTTAGGCGGCGGTATCCTATGGCGAATGATTACCAGACGAAGGTGGATGGCCGCGTTGCCGCTACTGAGCGGTTGCGGACGAGGCGGGAAGCAGGTGATCGGCGTGATTCCCAAGGCGGTGGGCGACCTCTTCTTCGCCGCCGTCCATGCCGGTGTTCGCCGGGCGGCAGCCGAGTCTGGCGTGGAAATTGTCTGGAACGGTCCCAAAGATGAGACCGATCACGGCCGGCAAATCCAGATCGTCGATTCGATGGTGACCCAGCGGGTGGCCGCCATCGCGATCTCCGCCACCGATGAACGGGCGTTGCGGGCACCGGTCGAACGCGCCATCGCCGCCGGTATACCCGTCACGGTCTTTGACTCCGGGGTGGAAGCAGAGGGCTACGTCACTTTTGTCGCCACTGACAACTATGGCGCCGGGTGCGCAGCCGCCAGGAAGATTGCCGAGTTGGTTGGGAAATCGGGGAAAGTCGGGATGGTGATGCACAAGCCCGGCGGGACATCCACGATGCTCCGCGAACAAGGGTTCGAAAAGACGCTGGCCGCCGAGTTTCCCGGTCTCGTCATTGCAGCCAAGCAGTATGGAATGGCGGACCGCGCCAAGGCTCGCGGAGTCGCGGAAAATATCCTGACGGGTAATCCCGACATTAAGGCTCTGTTTTCATCCAGCGAGGCGAGTTCGCTCGGAGCGATTCAGGCGTTACAGAGCCGGGGGCTGAACGGGAAGGTTCGATTGATCACCTTTGACACTAGCGAAGCGCATCGGGAGGCCCTCACGAACGGCACCATCGACATCATGATGGTCCAGGATTCGGCCAGAATCGGCTACGAAGCGGTCCATTCCCTCACCGAGAAACTGGCCGGGCGGACACCGCCCCACCGCATGGATCTTCCCGTCCGTATGGTGACGCGCGCCATGATGGCACAACCTGAGATTCAGGAGCTGATCTCTCCCAAGATGGATCTGTGAGAATAGTTCGATGGGCTTTTTAGACAATCTTGAGAACACGCTGAAGAACGCCGAACGCGGAGCCGAGCGCGAGGATGAGAAGGCGAACAGCGTCTCGCGCGCCGAGGAGTTGGCGGCATTGCGCGCGGCCGCCCCGAATGCGGAAGTTTTGAAGAAAGGGCAGTGGACACAGGATCTGCTCACGCAGGCCGTGACCATCGGCCATGGTCTTCGCATGCGCGTTGGTATGGCATGGATCGGGACAACATTGCGTTTGGAGGCCAAAGAAAAGCGCCTGGATCTGCTGCCGACCGCGACCGGGATCGACGCCGTGTACTTCGTCGACGGTGTCGAGACCGGTCGAGAACCCGTCGATTTGTCGTCGGCCCCGGAACTGCTCGCCCGGAAGTGGTTGTCGGCCTCGTAGGATGAGCGCCAGGCCATGCCCGGCGCGCTATCCTGAGCAGTATGGCTAACCGGCCCAATTCCATAATCACCCGGCGTACTTTCGCAGCGCTACCAGCGGCACTTTCCCTCTCCATGAACGCAGCAGACACTCCCCTTCCCTCGCCCCCGATGGCAAAGAAGATCGCCAAGTCGATCACCCAACACGGTGAAGTGCGTCAGGACCCTTACTTCTGGCTACGGGACAAGACAAATCCGGACGTGATTGCGCACCTGGAGGCGGAGAACCGCTATTTCGAAACGCTGATGAAGCCGGTCGCGGAACTCCAGAAAACGCTCTTCTCAGAGATGGTCGGCCGCATCCAGGAGACTGATCTGTCCGTTCCGGAGCGGAAGGACGATTACTTCTACTACACCCGCATCGAGAAGGGCCAGAACTACCAGCTCTATTGCCGGAAGTATGAAACCGTGGATGCCAGGGAAGTATTACTTCTTGACGGCAATGAGTTAGCCAAAAGCCATAAGTATTTTCGGATAGGTAACTTCTCCGCCAGCCCGTCGCACAAGATACTTGCTTACTCGACCGACACCGACGGTGACGAGGTTTACACTACTTACTTCAAGAATGTCGTCACCGGTGAGTTACTTCCGGATCAGGTGCCCAATGTCTATTACGGCATGGCATGGGGCAACGATGACAAGACGATCTTCTACACCACGCTGGACAGCACCAAGCGCCCTTTTCGCGTGCATCGCCACGTGCTCGGGACGCCCGTGTCATCGGATCAGATCGTATTTGAGGAACCTGACGAACGCTACTACGTAGAGCTGACCAAGACCAAGAATTCCAAATACATCTTGATTACCGCTGAGAGCAAAATGACGGCGGAGGTTTTCTATCTGGATGCGAACGCTCCCGGCGGGAAGGTCGCCTCTGTCGCGGGCCGCCGGCCGGGCGTACTGTACAGCGTCCACCACCATAACGGCGAGTTTCTCATCCTCCACAACGACAAGGCCCTGAACTTCGAACTGGCAACCGCTAAAGCCGGTGATTCGGCGCCCGAAAAGTGGAAGACACTCATTCCGCATCGCAAGGACGTCTTTCTGGAGGGCATTGAAGCCTACAAGGATTGGATGACATTGACCGAGCGGGAAAACGGACTTCGGCACGTCCGCGTGCGCCGCTGGGACGGCAGCGAGGATCACATTGTTGCCATGCCGGAACCGGTCTATGCAATCCAACTTGCCGGGAATCCGAATTACGACGCCAGGACGATTCGATTCAACTACCAATCGCTGGTCACGCCATCGTCCGTGTTCGATTACGAGTTAGCCACAAGACAGCGAACGCTGAAGAAACAACAGCAAATCCCAAGCGGCTACGACTCTTCTCAATACGAGAGTGAGCGAACGTTTGCCATCGCCTCCGATGGGCAACGCATCCCGGTCGCTATCGTCTACAAAAAAGGGTTCCGGAAGGACGGCAAGGCACCGCTCCTGCTCTACGGATACGGCTCCTACGGCATCAATTCGGAAGCCACCTTCAGCCCGGCGCGGCTCAGCCTCCTCGACCGCGGCTTTGCCTACGCCATCGCCACCATTCGCGGTGGTTCCGAAATGGGCCGCCACTGGTACGAAAATGGCAAATTCCTGGCCAAGAAGAATACGTTTACTGACTTCATTGCTGCCGCTGAACATCTGGTAAAAGGGAAATACACCCAGCCCCAACGTTTGGCGATCATGGGCGGCAGCGCCGGCGGGCTGTTGATGGGCGCCGTTGTCAATCTTCGTCCGGACCTCTTCCATACGGTTCTCGCGCTGGTGCCATTCGTGGACGTGTTGAACACCATGTCGGACGCCACGCTCCCGCTAACGGTGGGCGAATACGAAGAGTGGGGCAACCCGGACGACAGGAAATTCTACGATTACATCAAATCCTACTCGCCCTACGACAACGTGAAGCCGGCGGCCTATCCGAACATCCTGGCGACCGGCGGATTGAACGACCCACGGGTCCCCTTCTGGGAACCGGCCAAATGGGTGGCCAAGATCCGAACCGTGAAGACGGACAAGAATCTGCTGGCGATGAAGATCAACATGGGCGCCGGGCATTTTGGAAAATCGGGGCGATATGCGGCGTTGGAAGAGACGGCCGAACAATATGCGTTTCTCCTCATGACGATGGGCATCACCCGCTAAGTGGCATACTGAGAGGTTTCGACCATGACTGAATATTCAATTGGCGTTGACCTGGGCGGCACGAACCTGCGAGCCGCCGCTGTTGACCGTGACGGCCGCATTCTGGAGAAGATCTCCGTCGACACGAATTTCGAAGGCGGGCGGGACGCGGTGATTGGCGACATCGTCAACGGCGTCAACCAGCTCAAGCGCAATCAAGCTGCCTTGCGGCTGACCGGAGTGGGAATCGGGGTTCCTGGATTCATCCTGCTGAAGGAAGGGTTCATCACGAACTCCAACAACCTTCCCTATCTGGAAAACTATCCGGTGCGCGACGCCATTGAGCAGAAGCTGGGCACGCCCATCATCCTCGAAAACGACGCCAACGCGGCGGCCCTCGGTGAAAAATGGATGGGCGCCGGCCGCAGTGTGGAGGATCTGGTACTGCTCACCCTCGGCACCGGAGTCGGCGGCGGCATCATCATGAATGGCCGGGTACTACACGGCATGGACGGCATGGCCGCCGAACTGGGACATCTGACGATCGATCCGTTCGGCCCTCCCTGCGGCTGCGGCAATTTGGGCTGCCTGGAAAAGCTGGCTTCGGCGACGGCCGTGGAAAGTCTGGCCATGCTGATGAGCTTGAGCGCGCATCCGCTTACCAGTAAGCAGGTGTACGAACTCGCGGTCGGTGGAAACGCGAAGGCGCAAGCCATCTTCGGGCAGATGGGCCGCGCGTTAGGGATTGGCCTGGCGAACCTGATCAACACGTTTAATTTCCCGCTCTATTTGTTGAGCGGCGGCATGCTGCCGGCGTGGGATCTGTTCTGGCCGGAATTGGAAGCGCAAGTGAAAATGCGGTCGTTCACCTACCGGAACTCGAAGACACGCATCGAACCGGCGACGCTGGGGAACGAAGCGGGATTAATCGGCGCGGCCTATCTGCCGTTCCAAGCCATGGACCTCACACACGCATCATGAGCGCATATTGGTTAGGCATCGATATCGGCACGGGTGGATCTCGCGCCCTCCTGGTGAATGAGACCGGACGAATCGTTGCCGCCCGAACGGCGGCGCACGAAGAGATGCGCATGGAACGGCCGTTGTGGGCCGAGCAGCGCCCGGAGAATTGGTGGGACGCCTGCCAGGAAGCCATCCGCGGCGTTCTTGCCGATGCCGGCGTCACCGGAGCCGCCGTACGCGGTATCTCCCTGTCCGGCCAGATGCATGGGCTTGTGATCCTCGACGCCAACGGCGTTGTGATCCGGCCGTCGCTGATCTGGTGCGACCAGCGCAGTCAGGCGCAGGTGGATGCAATCAACGCCAAGGTTGGAAAAGCCCGCGTGCTGGAGTGCATTGCCAACCCCGTTCTCACCGGCTTCACGCTGCCGAAGCTCCTATGGGTCCGCGATAACGAACCAGCGAACTACGAACTTGTCCGGCACCTGTTGTTGCCTAAGGACTACGTCCGCTATCAACTCACCGGAGAGTTGGCAAGCGAAGTATCGGATGCATCCGGCACGGCGCTATTCGATGTTGTCAACCGCCGCTGGTCGTACGAACTGGCGGACGCACTCGGCATCGATCGGTCGATCCTGCCGAAGGTTTATGAGTCGGAGGAGCTGACGGGCACCATCTCCGCCTCAGCTGCTGCCGCAACCGGCTTAGCCGCCGAAACACCGGTCTTTGGCGGCGGTGGCGATCAGGCGGCCAGCGCGGTCGGCAACGGGATTGTGGCGCCCGGTCTGGTCTCGGACACCATCGGCACATCTGGCGTTGTCTTCGCGCACATGGACGCCGTGGCCTATGACCCGGCGGGCCGCGTGCACACCTTCTGCCATGCCGTGCGCGGGAAATGGCACGTCATGGGTGTGACCCAAGGCGCGGGCCTCAGCCTGCAATGGTTCCGCAATCAACTGGCCAGCACCGAATCGTATGACGATCTGACGCGCGCTGCCGCGCGTTGCACGCCCGGCGCACGAGGCCTGTTCTGGCTACCGTACCTGATGGGGGAACGCACGCCGCATCTGGATTCGATGTGCCGCGCCGCCTGGGTCGGCCTAACCGCGGCCCATACACGCGCCGACATGACGCGCGCCGTTCTCGAGGGCGTCTGCTACAGCCAGAAGGACTGCCTGGACATCATTCGCGGCCTGGGCTGCGACGTTACCAGCGTACGGCTTTCCGGCGGCGGCGCCAAGAGCGCCATGTGGAAACAACTGTTCGCCGACGTCTTCGGAACGCCTGTATCGGTGCTGGAGACGCAGGAGGGCTCCGCTTACGGCGCGGCGCTGTTAGCCATGACCGGAACCGGGGCGTTCGGCTCGGTCGTCGAAGCCTGCACCGCTACAATTCGCGAAGTCGAAAACATCCCGCCGGGTGCCGATTCGGCGTTCTACCAACGGGCGCATGGTGTCTACCAGGCGCTGTATCCCGCGCTGCGCGAGAGTTTCCGCGCTATCGACAGTCTGGGATAACCGTGTTCTGCGACGTCAGTCTTCCTGTCCCGCTCGACCAGCCCTTTACCTACGCGCTGCCGCTTTCGCTCGTCAACCGGGTGAAACCGGGAGCGCGGGTCGTCGTGCCGTTTGGGACGCGAAAATTGACAGGGGTAGTCCTGGCGCTGCACCGTCAGACGCCGAACAGAAATGCGCGCGCCGTGGAAAAGCTGATCGACGAGGAGCCGATCTTTGACAGCGCGCTCCTGCGACTCGCCCACTGGGTTGCCGCCTACTATTGCGCACCCCTCGGAGAGGTGCTGCGCAGCATGGCGCCCACTTCCGCGGAGACAAGCCGCTCAAAGGTCTACACACTCACCGACACCGGCCGTGACTACGTCCGC
The DNA here is from genome assembly GCA_947470805.1 of Acidobacteriota bacterium. GTDB lineage: Bacteria > Acidobacteriota > Terriglobia > Bryobacterales > Bryobacteraceae. Next base: position 86,141 of record CANIVU010000007.1, read on the forward strand.
CAATCGCTCTTCGGCGAAGAGGACCCCTCGCCGCAAGCCCGCCTGTTGCGCATGCTTGAGGTACGCCCTCTGTCAGCGTCGTACCTCAAGACGAAGGTCGAAGACGCGGCACGCATGTTGAAGGCCCTGGAACAAAAGGGCTTCATCGGCGTGGAAGAAGATGTCAGTGCCAAAGATCCCATGCGTGCTCCGGCTGAACAATTGCGGGTGCGTTTCGCGAAGCGTGCGGAAGGATTGAAGCTCCCCAAAGTGGAGCGGGAGTTACTGGCCTACCTGGAACTACATCCGGGCGAACATGGTCTCGCCGTACTCGAGGAGTCCGTCAAAGACGCATCCCGCGGCGCACGCGCACTGGCCCGGCGCGGGCTCGTCAGCCTCCGGATCGCGCCCCTCGCCATGCTGGCCGATGAGCGTCCACCGCATGCGTTGAACACTTGGCAGCAGGCCGCCTTCGACAAGATCCAAGGCCAGCTCGATACCGGGGCGTTCGGGGCCTTTCTGCTGCAGGGAGTCACAGGCAGCGGAAAGACCGAGGTCTACCTGAGCGCCATCGAACACACCTTGCAACTTGGTCGCGCCGCCCTGCTTCTCGTCCCGGAAATTGCGCTGACGCCCGCCGTGGCCGGCCAGTTCCTGCATCGCTTCGGCGACCGTGTGGCCATTCTGCACTCGGCCTTCAGCGATAACGAACGAACCGAACAATGGCGCCGCATCCGCAGTGGAGAAGCAGGCGTCGTCGTCGGCACCCGCTCCGGTGTGTTCGCGCCCATTCAAAACCTCGGCCTCATCATCGTCGATGAAGAGCACGACCAAAGCTACAAGCAGCAGGAGGCGCCACGCTACAACGGCCGCGATGTAGCGGTCATGCGCGCCAAGGAGTTGAACGCCACCATCATCGTAGGCTCCGCCACGCCGGCCCTCGAAACCCGCTACAACGTCGAGCGTGGCAAGTACACACTGCTGGAACTGCCGGAACGTGTTGCCGGCCGGCCAATGCCCATCGTGCAACTGGTCGACATGCGGGAGGAGTTCCTGGAAACCCGGCAAATGGGAACGTTTTCCCGCCCCTTGCTCGCCGCGCTCGACGAACGGCTCGACGCGGGTGAACAGACCATGTTGCTCCTGAACCGCCGCGGCTTCTCCAGTTTCGTCAGCTGCCGCTCCTGCGGCGAACGGGTGCAATGCCCGAACTGCGCGGTGACGTTAACCTACCACCGCCGCGATAAACGCCTCCTCTGCCACTACTGCAACTACGCCGAGCGCATCCCGGACCGCTGCAAGAAGTGCGACAGCGAATACCTGCACTTCCTGGGCACCGGCGCCGAAAAGGTGGAAGACGAGCTGCACAAAGCGCTGCCGCGCGCCCGTATTGCGCGCATGGATCGTGACACCGTCAGCACAAAACGGCACTTCGAAACGATTCTCCATGGCTTCCGAGAAGGCAATTTCGACATCCTTGTCGGCACCCAGATGATCGCCAAGGGCCACGATATTCCCAACGTCACACTCGTCGGCATCGTATCCGCCGACATCGGCCTCGGCATGCCCGACTTCCGGGCCGCCGAGCGCACCTTTCAACTCCTCACCCAGGCCAGCGGACGAGCCGGCCGCGGCGAACTCCCTGGCCGAGTCATTCTACAAACGTCCAATCCCGAACATTACGCCGTGCGCCTGGCCTCCCAACAGGACTACGCCCAGTTCTACGAGAAGGAAATTCTGTTCCGGAAATCGATGAGATATCCGCCATTCAGTGCGCTGGCTAATATTCTGGTGCGTGATGAGGTGCAAGAGGAAGCCCTCCGCAAAAGCACGGAACTGGAGCGCCTGCTCCGACCGGAACCCAAAGAGATGCGCATAATGGGTCCCGCTCCAGCACCCGTGCCGAGACTGAAGAATGAGTTCCGCTATCAGTTGCTCTTGAAATCGTCTGATCGCAAAAAACTGAACGAAACACTTCACACAATTCGCCGTTTCGCCGTCCAACAAAAATGGGGCGCAACGGCTTTGGTGATTGACGTCGATCCCGTTTCTCTGTTGTAATTGCCGCGCATGTTGCTTGAACGCCAGCCCTTTCAGCTCGTGGAACGCAATCTCCGCCACGCGATGGCGTTCTACGCCGGAGCCCATCCTGATGGACTCGTTCGCCAAATGCCCGGTATCGATGCCATCAGTTGCGGCTGGAACTATCCGGTCTTCAATTCGGCACTCCTGTCGTCCCCTGTTCCTGGAATCCATGGCGATATCTCCACCCGGCTCGCCAAGGCGGCTTCGTTTTACCGTGGACTTAACATGGGCTGGTCGTACTGGGCCTGTCATGACTTATTGGACCCGGCAACCCTGCGTCAGCTAAAAGAACGATGTTATTCCCACGGCATGGATCCGGTCGTTACTGCTCCAGGCATGTATACGGACGTCCTGAATCCCGCCACCTCCGCGGCGGCACCAATTGGGGTGAAGGAAGTATGCGACGCGTCATCGAGATTAACCTTTTCACATCTGGTTTCTCTCATCTTCGATCTGCCATTCCAAATGACCATGCACGTGTATGGTCGCGAAGAGAGTTGGTCCAGCGAATACGGGGGATTCATTGGATATTTTCAGGAACGTCCGGTAACGATTGCCATGCTAAATGTATCCGACTCTTGCTGCGGATTTTACTCGGTTGGCACCGTGTCTGGGTATCGCAGGCGAGGTTTCGCGGAAACAGTCATGAGAGTTGGTCATGAACGGATGCAAAATCGCTTGTATTCTGACTCCTGCGTGTTACAATCTAGCACCGTTGGGCGTCGACTGTACGAACAAATGGGGTTCCGGGAAGTCACCCTGTTTTCTGTTTTCAGGTCGTCGTCCGGCTAAGCTGTGACTCGAAAACAGGAGACTATTGCTATGGGAATGATGGAAGAGTTCAAGCAGTTCGCGGTGTCCGGTAACGTCATGGATCTCGCCGTCGGCGTGATCGTCGGCGGCGCGTTCGGCAAAATTGTGAACTCCCTTACGAACGATGTGATTATGCCGCCGATTGGCCTGCTTCTCGGTGGCGTCGATTTCAAGGGCATGTACGCTGCCCTTGATGGCAAAACCTACGAAAACCTGGAAGCCGCGGTGAAAGCCAAAGCTCCGGTGATTGCATACGGCATGTTCATTCAGAATGTGGTCGAATTTGTGATCCTCGCGTTCGTGATTTTCATGATGGTTCGCGCAATGAATAAAATGCGCCCCGGCGTCGCCAGCGACAAAAAAGCCGGCGGTTGATAGACTTTCTATTTGAGATTCGTGGGGCTCCTCCAATACCCGGAGCCCCATACACCGCAACGTGACAGACGAACGACTTCCCTTCACCGCCACACACCTCTCCTCTCCCTACGACGGCATCCGCCCGCTCCCCGTCCGAGTCCTCCTCGACAACGTCCGCAGCCTCTATAACGTCGGCTCGTTCTTCCGGACCTCCGATGCCTGCGCTCTGGAACGGCTCTACCTCGGCGGCATCACCGGCTTTCCTCCCCAAAAACAGATCACCAAAACCGCACTCGGCGCCGAAGACCGCGTACCCTGGGAGCACCACTGGGACGTATCGCCGGTGCTCGATTCCCTGCAAGCAGAAGGCGTTCAACTCGCGGCCATTGAAACCAGCGTTCGCTCCGTCGATCTATTCGACTGGCAACCCCGCTTCCCGGTCTGCGTCGTCTTCGGCCACGAAGTCGACGGCATCCAACCCCACATCGCCGAACGCTGCGAAGTCCATGTGCGTATTCCCATGCTCGGGTCCAAGCATTCACTCAACGTCGCCACCGCCGGCGGCGTCATGCTCTACGAACTCCTGCGCAAATACCGCGAACTCCTGCGAAGATAGATAGCATTATGCGCCGAGCCTCTCTGCTCCTCCTGGCCGTTGCCTCCTTCGGGCAACAGACCGCCTTCGGGCAACAGACAATGTTCCCCCCTGTCCGCGGCACTCGCGAAATGGTCGGTGCGGCGAACAATTTTGAAGTGGAGGCCGGCTTCCGGATCCTCGCCGCCGGCGGCAACGCCGTCGACGCGGGCGTGGCCTCGACACTCGCCGCCGCCGTCACCGAACAGGCCCGCTTCGGCCTCGGGGGCGAAATGCCGCTGCTCATTAAGATGAAAGGCAAGCCCGTTGTTGTTGTCAGCGGCGTCGGCACAGCACCGAAACTGGCCACGCCCGATTGGTATCGTCAGCGCAAACCCGGCGCCTGGGAAAATCCCGCGCAAATGCCGCCCATCCCCGGTGAAGGCATCCACGCCGCCATCCTCCCCGGCGTCTTCGATGGCCTCATGCTGGCGCTCCAACAGTACGGCACCAAGTCCTTCGCCGAAGTTGCCGCCCCCGCCATCGAGTACGCCGACCAGTTCCCCATTGGCGAAGAGTTCGCCTCCTTCATCAAGAACGGCGAGCGGCTTCTGGCCTCCTGGCCGACCTCCAAAGCCCACTTCCTCCCCGGCGACAAACTCCCGCAACGCGGCACGATCTTCAAACAACCCGCGCTCGCGAAAACCCTTCGCGAATTAGCCGCCGCCGAGAAGAAGCAGCGCGGCAATCGCGAAAAGAAGATCCAGGCCGTTCGCGACTACTTCTACCGCGGCCCTATCGCCAAGAAAATTGCCGAATTCTCGGAAGCCAACGGCGGGCTGATCCGCTATGAAGACCTCCGCGATTTCAAAGCGGAAATCGATACGCCCCAAGCCACCGACTACCGCGGCTACACCGTCGTTAAACCCGGCTTCTGGACCCAAGGCCCCGTCATGCTCCAGGCGCTCCAACTCCTGGAAGGCTACGACCTGAAGGGCATGGGCCACAACTCTGCGCCCTACCTCCATACGGTTATCGAAGCCGTCAAACTCGCCTTCGCCGACCGCGACGCCCACTACGGCGACCCCAAGTTCTCGAAGGTGCCCGCGGAAACGCTTCTCTCCCGCGACTACGCCGCCGCCCGCCGCAAGCTCATCGATCCCAACAAAGCCTCCATGGAATCCCGCCCTGGCGCCATGGGAACGAACCTGCGCGCCGCCATCGCCACTGAACACAACAGCGTCCAGGACACCACCTGCGTCAACGTTGTCGATAAGCAAGGCAACGTCTTCTCAGCGACCCCCAGCGGCGCCTGGCTCCCCAGCGTCATCGCCGGCGACACCGGTATCCCGCTCTCCACGCGCCTGCAGAGCTTCGTAATGACGAAAGGCCATGCCAACGAACTCGCCCCCGGCAAACGCCCCCGCGTCACGCTCAGCCCCACCATCGTGCTGAAAGACGGCAAGCCCTTCTTCGCCATGTCCACCCCCGGCGGCGACAATCAGGATCAGGCCATGCTCCAGGTGCTGCTCAACATCATCGATTTCGGCATGGCGCCGCAGGAAGCCGTCGAAGCCCCCCGCTTCCAAACCGAGCATTTCTATAGCTCCTTCGCCACCCACGAATTCGTACCCGGCCGGACCCGTATCGAAAAGCGCATTCCGCAAAACATTATGGACGCGCTCACCGCCAAGGGCCACATCGTCCAGCCCAGCGGCGACTGGAGCAATGGCTCCGCGCCCACGGTGATCCTCATCCGCGATGGTGTGCTCGACGGCGGGGCCGATCCCCGCCGTCTGCGCTACATCTTCGGGCGTTAGAGGGTCAGCCCGCCGGCCACCGGAATCACAGACCCGGTGATCCACCGGGACTCATCGGAGACCAAAGTCGCCACCACATCGGCAACATCCTCGGGCCGGCCCGGCCGGCCCAGGGGAGTGCGCGTCTTGGCGAACTCAATGAACCCCTCGTGTCCACCCATCGACACAAAACCCTCCGTCAGGGTTACGCCCGGCGCTACTGAAATTACGCGAACATTCTTCGGCCCCAACTCCTGCGCCAGAGAACGGGTAATCACGTCGCCGGCCCCCTTGGTGGCGGAGTAAACGCTCCCATTGGCCGGCGGCGTCAGCGACACCTGCGAACCGATATTGATCACAACGCCACCCCGCCCGCCATCAAAATCTTTGGCGGCTTCCTGCGTAGCAAACAGCAGGCCCTTCACATTGATATTGAATTGACGGTCGATATGTTCCTCATCGATCGCCTCCAACGGCCGGAACTCGTAAACGCCGGCATTGTTCACCAGAATATCCACGGGCCCAAACGTCTCCCGCGCGGCACCAAATAACGCCGTAACCTCATCGCGTTTGGCTACGTTCGCCTTCACCGCGATCGCCTTCCCACCGGCGGCAACAATAGCGTCCACCGTGGTCTGCGCGTCCGCCGCGCTGCTGGCGTAGTTCACCACAACCGCGGCGCCATCGGCGGCCAACCGCTTCGCTACCGCCGCGCCAATTCCCTTCCCGCCCCCGGTGACGACAGCCACCTTTCCTTCCAACCGTTTCATGACATCTCTCCTCAGTTCGATAGTTCGACAACCATCTAACTGATGTCACTCCCCGTCGGCAGGATTCAACTTAACCGATCCGTTTTGCCAACTCTTTCCGGTACGCCAGCCACACATCTTTCCGCAGTGAAAGATGCGCAAACTTACCATCCATCCGGATTGACACCAACCCGGCAGTCTCCAGCTCCTGCAAATGGTGCGATAGCGTCGCCTTCGACACCGGCATCTCTCCGCACAGCGTCTGGCACGCCAACTCCTTACACCCGGCAATCCGCTCCAAAATCGCAAAACGCCGAGGGTCGGCCAGCGCCTTGGCGATTCGTTGAAATTCGATCGTTTCCATGTCGATCCCTACGAAGACGTGTGGTCGTGGATGACCTTCCATCCGCCGGGACCCTTATGCAAAATCAGCGTGAACTGCCCGGTGGCGTCGCCGCCGCCAGCCGCCGTTCGGGTCAGAAAGAACTTTCCCAAAACCATCACATGCTCTCCACCCAACGCCCGCTGCTCCATCACTTCAAACCGCAGCTTGCCCATCTTCTCCCGCGTGTCGTAGGTGCGCTTGTAACGCGCCAGCACCTCGGCCCGCCCGTGGGAGAGCGCCTTCCCCAGGAACGTAATCGAAGGCGAATTCTCGTAGGTTTCCACGAACGCCTCCAGGTCCCCGCGGTTCCACGCCGCCGCTTGCGCGTCCAAAACGGCCCGCGCATCCTGCGCCCCGGCCACCAAACAAAATGCCAGCAAAATGAATTTACCCATCGATGGAGATTATACTGACTAGTTCGCATGCAAGATTTGAAACATCCGGATAACGCGACGGAACTGGCAGCGGCTTTAGGCGCTGCCGGTGCCGCCGGTCACAGCGTGGAAGCGGGCGGGCGCTTCACCAAAGCCCGTTGGGGCGGCCCCGTCGCCGACGCTAAAGTCCGCATCTCGACGGCCAACATGAAACGCGTGCTCGAATACGAACCGCGCGACCTCACCATCTCCGTAGAAGCCGGAATGCCCTATGCCGAACTCACCGCGCTGCTCGCCGCCAACCAGCAGATGATTCCGCTCGACCCGCCCTACGCCGCCACCGCCACCATCGGCGGCGTCCTGGCCGCCAACCAATCCGGCCCCCGCCGCCGCCTCTACGGCACCGCGCGCGATCTCGTCATCGGCATCCAGTTCGCCACCATGGCCGGCAAACTCGTCCAGGCCGGCGGCATGGTCGTCAAGAACGTGGCCGGGCTCGACATGGGCAAACTCATGATCGGCAGCTGGGGCACGCTCGGCATCATCACCACCGTCAATTTCAAGCTCATCCCGAAGGACAAATTCACCCGCACCTTCCTGCAGTCCTTCCCCTCGGCCCAGGAGGCCATCGCCGAACGAACCCGGATCCTGCAAAGCGTCCTGCAACCGGCCGCCGTCGATCTGCTCAGCCCCGCCGCCAGCGCCCGCATCGGGAAATCCGGCTGGCTCCTCGCCATCGGCACCGGTGGCAGCCAGGCGCTGATCGATCGCTACTCCCGGGAACTCTCGTCGTTCGAAACGCTCGAAGCCGCCGCCGAACAGGCCTTCTGGCAATCCATCGAAAACTTCTCCGAGGCCTTCCTGACCGATAACGCCAACGGCGCCATCGTCCGGGTTGCAACGCCGCTCGGCGAGCTCGCCACCGCGCTCGCCGCGCACGCCGGCCCCGCCCTGGTCCGCGCCGCCAACGGCGTCGCCTATCTCTATCACCCCACCGCGCCGACAACGCTCACCAAGCCCACCCCCAACGCCCACATCGTCATGGACGCCGGGCCCGCCGCGCGCGCCGCCTCCACCCTCTGGCCCGAACCGGGCAACGATTTCCCCGTTATGGAAAAGATCAAGCACATGCTGGACCCGCAGCATCTTCTCAACAAAGGACGTCTGTATGGCCGCATCTGATTTGACCCGCATTGGCAACAATTCCGAAGCACCGCGGCAGATTGATTTGGACAAGTGTGTCCACTGCGGCCTCTGCCTGAACTCCTGCCCCACCTATCGCGAACTGGGCGTTGAAATGGACTCCCCGCGCGGCCGCATCTACCAGATGGTCCAGGTGGCCGAAGGCAAAGCGGAAATTAGCGACACCTACATCGAGCACATGGAGCTGTGCCTCGCCTGCCGCGGCTGCGAAAGCGCCTGCCCCAGCGGTGTCAACTACGGCCGCCTCATCGAAGCCGCCCGCGCCCACATCGACCAGAACATTAAGCGCCCCTGGCACGTGCAGTTCGCCCGCGACTTCGTCTTCGGAACCCTCCTCTCCTCCCGCTTTCTCCTCTCGCTCGCCGGTGCCGGCCTGTTCCTCTATCAAGCCAGCGGCCTCCAGAAGCTCGTCCGCTCGTCAGGGATGTTGAAGTTCTTCGGCCGCCTCCACGAAATCGAAATGCTCGCGCCCTCGGCCGAAACGCCCTTCTTCTTCAGCCAAATCGGCAAGGTCTTCCAGGCCGAAGGCGAAAAGCGGTACAAGGTCGCCTTCCTCGCCGGCTGCATCGCCAATATCAGCTTCGCCCGGCTCAACGAAGCCACCGTCCGCGTCCTGCAGAAGAACGGGTGCGAAGTCCACATCCCCGAAGCCCAGAACTGCTGCGGCGCGCTCCACGTCCACGCCGGCCGTAAGGATGACGCCCGTGAGTTGGCCAAGAACAACATCGACGCCACCCTCGACGGCGATTTCGACGTCATCTTGACCAACGCCGCCGGCTGCGGTTCCACGCTGAAGGAATACGACGAACTCCTCGAACACGACGATGCCTACCGGGACAAATCCCTCGCCTTCAAAGCCAAAATGAAGGACATCAACGAATTCCTCGGCTCCATCGAAATCCGCACCCCCGCCAAGCCGCTCAACATGACGGTCACCTACCAGGACTCCTGCCACCTCTGCCATGGCCAGAAGATCCGCGTACAGCCTCGAAAAGTGCTGGCGGCTATCCCAGGTGTCACCCTGAAGGAAATGGCGCTCAGTGACCTCTGCTGCGGCTCAGCGGGCATTTACAACGTCGTGCACAACGAGATGGCCATGGGCCTGCTCAGAAACAAGATGCAGTCCGTCAACGCCACCGGCGCCGAATGCATCGTCACCGCCAACCCCGGCTGCATGATCCAGCTCCAGGCCGGCGCCAAAATCCACGGCAAGGACCAACCCGTTCTCCACGTCGTCGAAGTGCTCGACCGCGCCTACCGCGGCTGATTCCGCTTCTCCCACTGCGCCCGCATCTCATCGTCCATCCGCTTCGTTAAACCGTTCGGATAGGTCTTGTAGGGCCGATGCAAATCGAAGTGGTCGCGCTCCGGCACAATCTCACATGCCTCCTCGCGGCCCTTCTCCGCCAGCCATCCGCAGAACATCGCCGCCGCCTCGTTCAAGTGGAAATTGTCCACCGAACCAATCGTCAGCCGAATCTTTCCTCGTAATTTCGGCCCCAAGTCGGCCCAATTGTCGCGCACTATCCGAGCGATCTCATACTTCTGCCAATATGGCAGCACCGCCTGGTCCAACGTCCCCGTCTCCCGGTTAAACATGGGGCTAGGCCGCCCATCCGCGCCCCGAGGCGAAAACACCCAGTCGAACGACGCCAACTGCCCACCGTACTCACCCGTAACCACTTCCATCCGCGCAAACTCTTCCACCGACATCACGTCTTTTCCCTGCATCCGCACCAGATTCAACGGCCCTCCGGCCTTCGTCTTGTACGCATTCTGCGTCGAACCCGGCGTCACATCAATGCCCGTAAAACTCCGGAAATCCATCGAGTCCGGTGATGTCGACCAAGTCCCCCCAAAGAAATCCGGATACCGCACCTGCAGCCACAGCGAGCTCCACCCGCCCGACGAATGCCCCGTCACAAACCGCCCCGCCGCCACCGGCGCCAAATGAAAACGCTTTTCCAGATGCGGGATCAACTCTTCCGTCAACGCCGCCCCCCACGGCCCGTTATTCACCGAATCGGCAAACACGTGATGGCCCCCCGGACAGTTGCCGTCCAGGAACACGTGCACCGCGCGAAACCCCTCCCCCGCCGCAATCGCATCCACTATGCGCTCCCCCTTCGCAAACGCCTCCCGGTAATTCCCACCAAAACCGTGTATGTGATACACCGTCGGCAATGCCGGCCCGTCGGCCGTGTGCCCCTTCGGAACCACCACGCCCGCCTGCATAAAAATCGGCCTCCCGAAGAATGCCGATAACCGCGGACTTTCAAAACGGACATACTTCACCTGTTCGGTATCCGCCGTCGCCGCCCGCTCCGGCGTCACCGCCGATAGTTCCAACGCCACCGGTCCCGCATCGGCCGGGTCCAACGCCTTCAGCACCTTCACCGCGCTCGTCAAATCGCCCGCATCCTGCCGCTCCCGCGCAAACGTGTGGTCGCGGTCCAGCAGCGCCATCACCACATAGTCGCCCTTCGCCGCCTTCGAAAACCGCTGCGGAAACGCCATCTCATCCGGGTTCAGTTCCACCGTCTCCCCGGCCTTCCAATACGGCACTTCCTTCGCCGCCAGCCACACGCCCTCCGGCAGGAACCCCACCTTGATCCGGTCCACCGCTTCGCTCCCCTTCTCCAGGAAAACAAACAGCCGCCCCGACGCCCCTTGCGGCGCCACAGCGGCATTCAAAGTAATCCGGAAACGGAGCGGCTGCGCGCCCGGCAAACAAAGCCCGGCGAGCAAAAGGAGTAGAAGGCGCATGAACCTTCAGAGTAACTGAACCGTAACCCTCACCGCCCGATCGAGATCAACTCCTTCGCCGTCCGATGATACAGCCGCTTCCCGTCGAACGACACCGAATTCTGGCTCCAAGTCTTCTGAAACGGCCCCAGGTCATTCACCGCCACAATCGACGCCGCGTCCAGCTTCGCCGCCGTCGCGTCCAGCACGTAGGTCGTCCCCAGCGATGTCGTAAAAAACACCTTGTTGTTGATCGCCACCGGGCTGCCCCAGAACGCCGGCGTCTCCCACCCATCCATCCGCGAACGGTCCTCGGTCGCCACATCCACGCCCTGCGCATTCACAGCCTCGGTCCGCAGCGCCTTGCCATAAATTCGCTTGCCCGCGTCATCCACCGCCACCGGCAACTCCAGATACTCCACCTTCCCCGTGCCCACATGCACACGCCCCACCGAATACGCCGGACCCGCGCGCCCCTTCGGCGGCTTCCGGTTCCGCCGGTGCCCGGTGCTCACCAGAAAGTAGTGATACCCATTCACAACAATGTTCGCGTGCCACGCCGGCTGCACCCGAATCACCTCCCCCGCCGGCATCGGCAGGGAGTCGGAAATCTCCCGCAAATTCACGTTCTCATGCAACCTGTACTGGCCCGCCGCCGCGTCCCACTGCCGGTAATCCACGCCCCGGATCAGCGACTGCGTCCGCACCAGCTTCCCCGTCCCCGCGTCAATCACCAGATGCGACTCCTCCGGATTCATCCGGAACCAATACGCAAACTTCGCGTCCCAATGCATCACATACAGCGCCTGCCAGGTCGGCGCGTTCTCCGTCCCCTCATCAGCCACAAACCGCCACAAATTCTTACCCGACTTCGCCTCCGTCAAACTCAAACCCACCGGCGCCTCCGGCACGTCATGCCATCCGCCACGCCCATGCAGAATGGCAACAGCCCCATCCTTCGTCCGCCCCAACCGCGGCGTGTTGTACGCCGTCGTCCCGTCCCCATTGGTCCAAACCACTTTACCCGTCCGCTTATCAAACGCCCGCAGATAGTTCCAGCCCTCTTTCTCCTGCGGCTCCACGTTGTAGATCAGATCCCCCACAATCATCGGCTCAAACTGTTTGTTGAACGGAAACGGCTTCCCCCACGGCGTGAACTTTCGGCGCCAAACCTCCCTACCCTGGAAGTCCCAACACCCCATCTCCCCGCTGGCATTGAAGAACCACACATGCTTCCCATCGGTCACCGGCGTGGGCGTTGTCGAATCGGAATAGGCGTACATCATCGGGCTCTTCTCCACGCCCTCCAGCGGCACGCTCCACAGCGCCTTGCCCGTGCGCGCGTCCACCGCCAGTCCGATAATCTTCCCGCTGAACCCCTTCTCCCCCGGCGCAAACGTCGTCAAAAACAACCGGTCGCCCCACACCGCAATCCCGCTCTGCCCCGCATTCGGCAACGGCACGCGCCATGCAATATTCTCATTGCGCGCCACGCTCCACTGCACCGGCGGCTCGGCCCCGGTCACCTGCCAGGTCCCATCGGGCCCACCCGCCTGCGGCCAGTTCCTCGCCGCCAACGTCATTGAAAACAGCAATAAATATCGCATTACTTCGAAGCCCTCACCGGATACGGCTTATCGAAACCCTTCGCATCCCACCACAGAATCCGGTTCAAAACGTCCGTCGGCACGTCATCAATATCGTTCCAATTCATCTTTGCCGATTCCACCGTCGCCCACCGCTCCCGGCCCTGCAACGCCGTCACCGGCGGATTCATATCGTCCAAACGAACCGACGGCACAATCGCCGTATACGGGTCCAGATTCTTCTCCGCCATAAACACGCTATTCATCGCCCGCGAATTCGCCAGGAACCGCGTTCGCGGCTGCAGCCCGAACACATCCTGCATCGTCCGCACCATGTTCAAATGCGTGTAGAAATTGGAGTCCAGCGCATTCCGCTTGATGTGCGGACCAATCGCCAACGCCACCGTCCGGCGTCCGCTCACGTGGTCCACACCGTCCTGCGCGTCATCCTCAACCACTAGGATCAGACTCTTCCCCCACAGCTTCGATTTACTGATCTTCTCCACAATCTTCCCCAGCGCCAGGTCATTATCAGCCACCATCGAACGCGGCCGCGGCGCATTCGGATTCCGCCCCTCCGTGTGATCGCTCGTCATCGTCACGATGGTGAAATTCGGCGTCGTCCCGCTCTTCTCCCACGCGTCCAACCGCTCCGCAAAGGCCGCCGCCCGAATCTGGTCCGGCACCTTCATCGAAGACGGCGGGAACTTCTCATCAAAAATCGGCCGCAGTGCCGGCACCACGCATCGCGAACCCACCACTTCCTTCCAAGTGCCCTTCTGATAGTGGTTCCAATACTCCGACCACTTCAACATCTGCGTCTCGTTGATGTCGCGCATCAATCCATCAGGCCCCGGCGTCGCCGGTTCCGACACCGGCCCCAACAACCGCACTGACAACGGCCGCCGCTGATCCTGCCAGAAGAACCCAGCCGGCGAAACCGTCAGCGAATCGCCCATATTCCACGCATACCCGCGCGGCGCCGCCTGCAGCGCCCGCTCCGTATGATCGGAAACGAACCCCATCATCAGCCACTGGTGCCCTTCAAAACTAATCGCCCCGCTCGAATAGAAGTTGTCCAACAATACATACTTCTCCGCCAGCGCGTGATGATTCGGCGTCACCTCCCGCCCATACATCAGCAACTTCTCATCGCGATTCCCCTTCGGAATATCACTGAAAACCTGATCATACGTCCGGTTCTCCTTGATCAAAAAGAACACATGTTCAATGCCCAACTTCGCCAGATCCTTCACGCCCCCATTCGGCGTAAACCGCGGCCGCGCGGCCAACTGCGCCTCCCGCGCCCCGGCATGCAACTGCGCCGCCGTCGGGTCCGGCACCGACGACAAAATCCCCTCAAACACCCGTGAATTATGCTTCCCCGGCTCCGACTCATCATCCCCCACACCCTTCACGCTCGTGATCTGCAACACGCCCTTCCCATCCACCTGCACCGCCGTCGGGAACCATCCCGTCGGCACCTTCCCCGCCAACTCCCAGCCGCCCTTCTTCCGTCCATACACCGCCACCGAGTTATCCCCGCCGCAAGCCACATACAGCCGCTGCCCATCCGCCCGGAACGCCACCGAATTCGGCAGCAACCCAGGCAACCGGCTCGCCGTGTCAATCGTCAACGCCGTCACCGCCAGCGTCTTCGTATCGATCATCGACACGGTATCGGAGTGCGCATTCGCCACCGCCACCGTCAACCCATCCGGGCTCAACGCCAACCCCGCCGGCGCCAACCCCACCGCCACCGACTGCGCCTTCCCGCTCCCCGTATCAAACACCTGCACCGTCCCCGCCAGCACCGAACCCTGCTCATCGGTCGGCATCGGAACGCTTCCGCTCAACGCTTGCTTCGCCTCCGCGCGCGGCGCCCCGCCGCGATTCGAAACAAACAGCCGCCCGCCATCACCGCTCAGCGCCAAGGAAAATGGCGCCAATTCGCTCGCCCAGCGCGCCGTGATCGTCTTCCCCACCGGGTCCACCACGGCAATCTCATTGGTGTGGTGCATCGCCGCATACAGCTTCTTCCCATCCGCGCTGAACGCCAACCCCGCCGGAATCGGGTGGCCCTTCAGCTCCATCCGGTCCAGCTTGCCCAACTCCCCGCCCGCCGAATACGGAATGCGCAATAGCGCGTCCGGCCCCGTCCGCGTCGCCTCGCTTGCCCAGATCTCAGAGGACCCCGGCCGGAACCGGATCCCCAAATACGAATTCGTTTTCGTGGCTACGCGGCTGATCTCCCGGCCACTCGCCAGGTCAATCGTGACGACGTTATTCCCGTTCAAAACAGCGGCAAACGAACCCGTCGGATCGATCGCCAAATCCACCGGCCGCCCCTTGATCTCGCTCTTCAATCGCCACGGCCGCACCAGTTGCTCACTCGCAACCAGATACGCGTCATTGGCTTGCTTACCCGCCGTCGCCGTCGTCGGCAGTATGAAAGAGAGATCGGGCTTCTTCACGGCGATCACCGCCACCGCGGTGACGCCGAGAAGAAGCGCCAGTTTACCTGTAGTCATCAGGAGCTAGCTTATCGAACTCCTGTGAATGTTTAATGATTGTGACGCGGAATTTCCTTGCCCACGTCTTTGTACTTCACCGCGAACTCCAGCACCGCACCCTCGCCCAACTGGCCCACGTGCATGCGCTGCAGTTCCTGCCACGGCGTCTGGCTCGGCGTCAGTTCAATCACCAATTCCGCCCTCCGCGCCGCAATCTCCTCGTCGGAAAGCAGCACATCCACGCGGCTCTCGTTCAAGTCGATCTTGATTAGATCGCCCGTCCGCAGAATCGCCAGATTTCCGCCCACGGCCGATTCCGGACTCGCGTTCAGAATCGACGGACTCGCCGACGTCCCGCTCTGCCGCCCGTCGCCCATCGTCGGCAACACATCGATGCCACGCTTCACCAGGTAGTCCGGCGGCAGCATGTTCACCACCTCCGCCGCGCCCGGATAGCCCACAGGGCCCACGCCGCGGATCACCAGCACGCAGTGTTCATCGATGCCCAACGCCGGATCGTCGATCCGCTCGTGGTAATCCTCGGGACCTTCAAACACCACCGCTCGACCCGTGAAAACATTGGTCGAAAAGAACCGCTGCTTAAACGAATCGCCAATCACCGAAGTCTTCACCAGCGCGTTATCAAACACGTTCCCGCCCACCACCAGGAAGCCCGCGTTCTCCTTCACCGGATTCGACAGCGGCCGGATCACATTCTCATCCTGGCTCCGCTTGCCGCCATAAACTTCCCCAACCGTCTTGCCCGTCGCTGTAATGACGTCGGTGTGGATGTGGCCGCCTTCCATCAACTCGCCAAAGATCGCCGGCACACCGCCCGCCAAATGGAACGATTCAGCCAGGAACTCACCCGCCGGCTGCACATTCGCCAACAACGGAATGTGGTGCCCAATCGTCTCCCACTCCTTCACTTTCAGTTCCACGCCCACATGGCGCGCAATCGCAATGATATGCGGCGGACAGTTCGTCGAACCGCCAATCGCCGAGTTCACCACAATGGCATTCTCAAACGCCTTGCGAGTCAGAATCTTCGACGGCGTCAGGTCCTCGTGCACCATCGCGACAATCCGTTTGCCCGTGAAATAGGCCATCTGTCCGCGCTCGCGGTACGGCGCCGGAATCGCCGCGTTCCCCGGCAGAGACATCCCCAACGCCTCGGTCAACGAGTTCATCGAAGTCGCCGTGCCCATCGTGTTGCAGTGCCCCGCGCTCGGCGTCGAATTCACCACCTTGAAGATGAACTCCTTATAGTCGATCTCGCCGGCCGCCAGCATCCGCCGCGCGTCCCACACAGCCATGCCGCTGCCATCCAGCTTGCCCTTGTAGTAGCTGTTGATCATCGGCCCGCCGTTCAGCGCGATGGCCGGAATATTCACCGTCGCCGCCGCCATCAGGCACGACGGCGTCGTCTTATCGCACCCCGTCGTCAGCACCACACCATCCAGCGGGTAGCCGTGCAAAATCTCAACAATGCCCAGATACGCCAAGTTCCGGTCCACCGCCGCCGTAGGACGCCGGCAACTCTCCGAAATCGGATGCGTCGGGAACACCAGCGGCACACCGCCGGCGTCCCGGATCCCGTCACGGATCCGCCAAACCAGATCCATGTGGATGCGATTGCAAGGCGAGAGATCGCTGCCCGTCTGCGCAATGCCGATAATCGGCTTGCCACACGTCAACTCCTCGGTCGTCAGGCCGTAGTTCTGGATACGTTCCAGATACACGGCGGTCATCCCCGGATTGTGCGGGTTGTCAAACCAAGCGCGGCTACGCAGCCGGCCAACGTTCTCTGCCTTGGGATCTCGCATCGTCGTAATTAGCGCTGAATGCGCGCCGTTCCGCCCTTCGTAAAATCAACAACCTGTTCCAAGGTCGCCATCGTCGTGTCGCCCGGATACGTGGTCAACAACGCGCCGTGCGCCCACCCCAGCTTCACCGCCTGCAACGGCTCGGCGCCAGAAAGGATGCCGTAGAACAACCCGCTGGCGAACCCGTCGCCGCCGCCCACGCGGTCCAGCACGTCCAACTCGCACTGCGGCGCCTGGTAGGTCTTCCCGTTGATCCACGCCACCGCGCTCCAGCTGTGCCGGTTCGTCGAATGCACTTCACGCAACGTCGTCGCCACAACCTTCAAATGCGGATGCTTGTTCAGCACCGTGTCCATCATGCCGAAGAAGGCCGTCGGGTCCAGCTTCGACGCGTTCTCCACGTCCTGGCCCTCCAGCCCCAACCCCTTCTGCAAATCTTCTTCATTGCCCACCAGCACATCGCAATAGCTGACAATCTTGTTCAACACGCTGACAGCCTTATCGCCGCCGCCAAAAATGTTCCACAGCTTCGCGCGGTAGTTCAGATCGAAAGAAATCACCGCGCCCTGCTTCTTGGCTTCCTGCATGCCTTCCAAAATCACTTCGGAAGTGGTGGCCGAAAGCGCCGCGAAAATACCGCCGGAGTGGAACCAGCGCACGCCGCCCTTGAAAATCTCATCCCAATTGAAATCGCCCGGCTTCAACAGCGCCGCGGCTTCATTGGAGCGGTTGTAGAACACCACCGGCCCGCGAACGCCCTGCCCGCGATCGGAGTACACCGCCGCCATGTTCGGCCCGGTCACGCCGTTGTGCATGAACTGCTTGTAGAAAGGCTTCACGTTCATCGCGCGCACGCGCTCGGCAATCAGGTCACCGACAGGGTAGTTCACCATCGCCGTCGCCACGCCCGTGTTCAAACGGAAGCAATCGGCCAGGTTCGCGGCCACATTGAACTCGCCACCGCTCACATGCAGCTCAAACGAGTGCGCCTTGCGGAACGGCAGAATGCCCGGATCCAACCGGTGCACCAACGCGCCAAGCGAGACGCAATCCAGCGCCGCTTCTTCGCGGATCTTCAATCCATAACTCATGCTTGTATTCTCCTGGGAATCATCTTATTCGCTCTTGGACTGCTCACGCGCGGCCTTCGTCGCCAGCTCGTCACAGCGATTGTTGTCTTCGTGGTCCGCATGCCCCTTGGTCCACTCCCATCGGGTCTGATGGCGGTTCACCTCGGCATCCAGCTCAATCCAGAGGTCCTGGTTGAGCACGGGGGTCTTATCGGCCTTCAGCCATCCACGTTTTTTCCATCCGTGGATCCACTGGGTAATGCCGTTCTTCACATACTCCGAATCGGTCGTCACGGTCACATCGCACTTTTCGTTCAAGGCCCGCAGGCCCTGAATCGCGGCCATCAGCTCCATGCGATTATTCGTCGTTTGCGGTTCGCAACCGTACAGCTCTTTCGTGTGCTGGCCGAAACGCAATACGCACGCCCAGCCGCCTTTTCCGGGGTTGCCGATGCACGCCCCGTCCGTGATCAACTCTATCTTCTTCATGCCGCGGCCAGTTCTCCCAGGAAGAACGCGTCCACCAGCGTGCGAATCTCCGCCGCCGTGTGCGTGTGATAAATCGCCGTCCGCAGCTTCGCACCGTTCCGCACGCCGTGCGTGAAGTAGCTGGCAAACTGCTTCATCTTCCCCACCGTCTCCGGCAACTCTTCCTCTTCCATCATTCGATAGTAAGTGGCCATGATCTCATACCGGTCCCGCTCGCTGGGCAGCCAGTAGGAACCCGTCTCCAGGTACTCAGCCATCTGCCGGAAGATCCACGGGTTCGACGATGCCGCCCGCCCGATCATCACCGCATCGCAACCCGTCTCCCGGTGCATCCGCACCGCGTCCTCCGGCGTCACAATGTCGCCATTCCCAATCACTGGAATCTTCACCGCCTGCTTGATATCGGCAATCCGCGTCCAATCGGCCCGGCCGCTGTAGCCCTGCTCGCGCGTCCTCGGATGCAGCGCAATCGCCGCCACGCCAATGTCCTCGGCCATCCGCGCCATCTCCACGTGGACCAACTCGTTATCGTTCCACCCGGCGCGAAATTTCATGGTCAACGGAATCTGTATGGAATTCCTACACTGTTCGAGAATCGAACGAACCAACGGCAGATCCCGCAGACACCCGGACCCTCCGTTGCACTTGGTCACCTTCTTCACCGGACACCCGAAATTGATGTCGATAAAGTCAAAACCCAGGCCCTCGCAGATCTTCGCCGCCTCCCCCATCACCTTCGGATCGCTCCCAAACAACTGCGCCGAAATCGGCCGCTCCTCCGGCTCAAACGCCAAATAGTTGAAGGATTTCCGCTTTCGGCCCCCATCGGAGCCGACAACGCCGTGTGAGCTAGTAAACTCAGTCATCAACAGGCCGCATCCACCCTGATCGTGGATCAATCGCCGAAACACCGTATCGGTGACGCCCGCCATCGGGGCCAACACCGTCGCCGGCGCAATCACCTTGCCGCCCACGGTATACGACTTCGGAAAGCGCAACCGGTCCTCTGGCCGGATAGAATTCATTCCTCCATTGTAGCGAGCCTCGGGTTTGGTAGCCCACGTGCAAAGGTAAGTATGTCCATAACGGCGGAAAAACATGAAGAACACACAAATCATCCTCACTCTCACGGCCATCGCAGCCTTCGGCGCCGCCTCCTGTGCGCGAAAAGAACCACCGGTGGTGGTCGAACAGCAGCAGGCCCAGCCGGTGACCGTTGCCAGCCAGCAACCCCCGCCCGCCGAACCCATTCGCGAGTCCTCCTGGAAGCCCGCGCCGACACGTAGCGCCCCACAGAAACCGGCCCCGCCCCAGGCGGCACCCATTGCCCAAGCCGCACCCCCGGTTCAGCAACAAGCACCCCCGCCGCCGCCGCCGCCGCCGGCCCAGTTGCCGCAGCAGGCCCAGCAGCAACCGGTGGCCGCCGCCAAACCTGCCCCGCCACCGCCCCCCCCAGCCAATGAAGGTGACACTCACCGAGGGCTCCATCCTCGCCGTCCGCGTGGGTGAAACCCTGACGTCTGAAAAGAACGAAAGTGGCGACGGCTGGTCCGGCACCCTCGCCGAGCCGCTCGTCATCGATGGCCTCGTCATCGCCGAACGCGGCGCCCGTGTCGAAGGACGCGTCACCGACGTCAAGCGCGCCGGCCGCGTCAAAGGCGTGGCAAACATGTCGGTCGCGCTGACCAGATTCACTACCGCCGACGGCCAGCGTATCAACGTGCAGACCTCCGGTATCTCCCGCGCCGGAAAAGATGAAACCAAGCGCGACGTCGGCAAGGTGGCCATCGCCTCAGGCATCGGTGCCGCCATCGGTGCCATCGCCGGCGGAGGCAAAGGGGCCGGCATCGGCGCCGGCGTCGGCGCCGGAGCCGGTACCGGGGTCGTCCTGGCAACTCGCGGCGGCCCGGCCGTCATCGCCACGGAAACACTCCTTCGCTTCCGCGTCTCTGAGCCCGTGACAATCACCGAAAAGCTGCGCTAAAGAACGTCGGCGAACCCGCCCTTGAGGTGCCGGAAAAATAACCCGCCCAGAACGAAAGCGGTCACGCTCCAGGCCACCACAATCGCCAACTCGTCCCACTGCGGAGCGGCTGTCGAAAGCAGCCGCTCCCGGTACGCCCGCACAAAGAGCGACATCGGATTGCCGCGAATCAAGAACCGCATCCCCTCCGGAATCTTATCTTCCGTAATGAAGATCGGCGTCATCCAGAACCAGAAGGTTAACAGTACCATCACCGCCTGGGCCGTATCCCGCACGTACACCTGCAAACTCGCAAACACCCACCCAATCCCCACACCCAGCAATCCAATCAGCGCCATATACAGCGGCAGCAACAGCGCATACGGACTGATTCCGCCTTCCCAATACGCAATCGCAACCAGCGAAAGCGCCAGTGCCAGCAGGTGATTCGCCAGCGAGGAAAAGAAGACGCTAATCGGCAGCATCTCCGAGGGGAATAAGGTCTTCGTGATGAGGTTCGAATGCTCCAGCAGCGAATTGGCAGACCGCGTCACCGTCTCCTGAAACAGCATCCAAGGCAAATACCCGCACAGCAAAAAGATCGTGTAGTTGCTGGTCAACGCCCCGGCCGGCATCTCCGACTTCATGCAGTACTGAAACACGAAGGTCCAACTGGTCAGCATCACCAGCGGATGCACCAACCCCCAAAGCCAACCCGCCGCCGAGCCGATATACCGCTGCCGGAAATCGCGCTTGGCCAGCTGGAACAACAGGTTCCGGCGTTCAATCAGATTGCGTAAAAACTGGGCGCCAATCACGTCTTTCCAGTGTATCTGGAACCGCGCGCCCGTGTTTCGTGATACAGCTAAGAAATGCGTCTCTTCGTCCTGCTCCTGGCAACGCTCACACTGCTCTCCTGCACCTCCGACAATCCCACCACCCCGCAAGCTGAAAAGCAGGACCCCGCCGCCCCCATCCCCGCCCACTACGAAAACGAGCGCGACGCCCAGCCGCTTCCCCCGACGCTCGCCGCCAGCGTCTTCTCCGACCCCAAGCTCGCGAAAATCTACGAAATCGCCGAGCGCATTCCTGCCGTCTTGGCGCAACAGCCCTGCTACTGCTACTGTGACCGCGGCCACGGCCACCGCAGCCTCCTTGACTGCCAACGCGACAACCACAGCGCCGGCTGCGCCGTCTGCCGCAAGGAAGTGCTCTTAGCCGACCGCATGACCCGCATGGGCCTAACCGCCAAAGAGATCCGCGCCTCCATCGTCCGTGGCGACTGGAAGCAAGTTGCCGAGTAGTCAGAAAGCGCCGGAGCCATCCCAGCCCCGGCGCCAGCTTAATTACCGGTCCTGCAGCGCCAGGAACCCAAATGGCGTTCCGCCCCCAACGGTGTCCACCGCGATCACCGTCCAGGCCGTACCAGGCGCAAAGGCCAACCGGCCACTCTCAATCGCAATCGTCTTCGTACCGGCCGGCGTCACGCGGGCCATGTAGCCAACGTTCGCCCGCAGAGGAACATACCCGGAAGCTGCCGCGAACGGAACGTTCGACAATGCCGCCTCCCGGCCCCGCAGCGCTTGGTAGGGAGCACCCACATAGACGTCTACCGCCGGCGCACTGGGCGCCCCGTGCACGACGCGGATATAGGTATTCGTCGCGTCATTGGGAATGTTGTCCGCCAATACCAGAAGCCGCAGCGCCGGCGCTTTCGCCGCGAATCCCGCCGCAACAACCGTCAAGGAACTCCCTGGTGTGAGCGAGGCGTTTAACTCGGCCACTTTCGTCTGCGTTCCGGCGAAAAACACCTGAAAAATACGCTGTCCAGCCGGCAAATCCACATAATCGGTCGCTCCGCGATAGGCCAGATTATCCAGCGCCACAGCGCCATCCACATAGATGTCCACGGCCGGAGCGTCGGGGCTCGCATGGACTACCCGAACACGCGCCGAAGGCGCCTGCGCGTAAGTCAATCCAGTAAATAGCAGGGCGGCGGCAGCCACCTGCAAAAAGAAGTTCTTCATGGTTTGGAAACTCCGTGATGTTAGTCTGTGTGACTCGACGGTCACGAGCTACACGAACTCACAGATATTCCAAACCACAAAGGTGGCATCAAAGATTTTATATGCGTTTTTTCGAACTATTCCGCTGGCGGAGCAGCCTTCGGGCGCAGGCTGTTTAAGTACGCAATCAGGTCAGTCATTTCCGGCTGTGTAAACAGCGGCCACGGCACCTGCTTGGCTTTCATGCCCTGCAACATCGCCGGTCCGTGTTGCCACAGTACCGACATGATCGAAAACGGCCGCAACGGATCCGTACGGCCCGACAGCCACTGCTTCAAGTCCGGCGCGCCGCCACCGGTTTGATTGTGGCAGGTCGTGCAGTTCTTCTTCGCAAATGCCTTTTCGCCCCGTGCCGCGTTCCCCTGTTCGGCGAACAACGTCGTATCCCACAGATAGGAAACGATCTCCTGCATCTCCTGGGCTTCCAGGTGAGGCAGCGGCTGGCCACTCTTCTTCGACTGCGCGGCCATCAACGGCGCATGATTCCACATCGCCACCGAGAAGTCCGTAACCGTTGCCGACGTCAACCGCTTATCCAACGCCATCTTTCCCTGGTGGCAGGCAAAACATCCCTTTTCCTTGAAAAGCGATTCGCCCAATCCGCGTGAGGTCAGCGTAAACTCCCGAATCACGCCGCGCGTCTCCGGCAGGCTCTGAACGTACACCAACAGGTCGGTCAACTCACTGCCAGTCAAACTTACCCATTTGATCTTCCGAGCCGCCATCGCGGCCTGCATTTGCGGCGCATGATTCCACATCTGCTGCGCGAACACCAGCGGTGAACCTGCCGCCTTCCAGTTCGAAATCGAAGGGCCCCCGCCTGCAACCGGCGTCGACCGCGCATGGCACTCCGCGCAGTGGCTGGCCGTAAACACCCGCGCCCCGCGCGCCGCGTCGCCCGGCTTGTCGAAATACCGGATCGATTGGAAATACGCGAACAGATCTCCGGCCTGCTCTTCGGTAATCGAAGGCGGCTTCGATCCCTTCAGGTCCATGCTCGCCCACATCGACGGCGCGTGATTCCACATCGCGCTCGCCATCGACGACGGCGTATGGTTGCGCCCGCGCGCTCGTCCCAGATCCGGCGCCGTCGAGCCGCCATCGGTTCCCATCTTGTGGCACCCGATGCAACCCAGACTCCGTATCAGTTCCGATCCGCGCCGGGCATCCCCGGGGATCGATTTCGCCGTGGCAGTGACAGCGCAAACGGCAAGCAGTAGGACTGCTAGTAGTGGTCTTTTCATAAACCCCTCGCTTCGTGATCACCGGCCACGAAAGGTTCGTCCGAAATCGCTGGCTACATGGATTACGGCCGCTTAATAAAGCATAACCCGCCGGGGGCCGATAATCAATGGAAAACCCCGCCAATGGCAGGGTCCGAAACTCGCTATTTGGGTGGGTTGGGGTGCCTAACGGGGCTTGAACCCGTGACATCCGGAACCACAATCCGGCGCTCTACCAACTGAGCTATAGGCACCACAAGCAACGACATTCTGATTATAACAAAAACCGCCGCACGAAGTCAGCGCCCGACAGGATTACAAATGAATTTGTGAAGTCGATCAGGAACGCCCCCACCACCGGAACCGCCAGCCGCGCCCGCGGCGCCGCCCCATAGCGCCCCTCCAATGCCGCCATCGACGCCACCGCGTTCGCCGTCGTCCCCAACATGAACCCCGTCCACCCCGCCGTCGCCACCGCGCCCTCATAGTCCCGGCCCAACCACCGGTAGGCCACGAAGACCGCAAACAGCGTCGTAACCACCACCTGGACCGTCAAAATCAGCACCAAAGGCACCGCTAATGACGCCAAAACCCACAACTTTAGCGTCAAAAGTGCCATCGAAATGAACAGTCCGAGGCTCAATCCACCCGCTTTTCCTAACACCTCTTCATCCAAACGAACCCGCCCCCGGTCGTCCACAAACCGGATCACCGCCGCCACAATCATCGCGCCGATATAGCCCGGCAACGTCACCCCAGCCGCCGCGATCCCCCGGCTCACCACCGAACCAAGCCCCATCGCGATGCCAATCGCCCCCAGCGTAAACAGCCACTCCCCGCGCTGCACCACGGTCGCAGGCGCCACTTCCCCGCCCCGCGAAATCAATCCGTGCCGCCGGATCAGCCATCCCCCCACCGCCCCGCCCAACAATCCAGCCGCCAAAATCCCGAACACCGCCGACGCCACCCCCACCGTCTGCGCATCCGCCACGCCCATGTCTTCAAACGTTTTCCCAAACGCCAGCGCCGTCGCCGGCCCGCCGGCCAGCGTCGTCGAACCCGCGATAATCCCCAATAGCGGGTTCAGCCCCAGCAGCTTCGCGCACAATACGCCCACGCCGTTCTGCAACTCCGCCCCCGCCAAGGCCAGTGCCAGGCACACCAGCACCGTGCCGCTGTCCCGCCGCAACAAACTCACGCTCGCCCGCAGTCCGATCGTCGTGAAAAACACCAGCGTAAACAGGTCGCGCAGAACGGTATCGAACTCGCATTCGACACCCGCGGCGCGCAACGCGGATACCCCGGCTGCCAGTAGCAGGCCCCCGGTCACCGGTCGCGGAATGTTCCAGCGGTCCAACAAGCCAACGCGGCCATGCGCCCAGCCGGCGAGCCACAGCCCGCCCGCCGCCAGCGCCAATGTCTCGGCCGCGTTGGCCCGGAACACCTACAGCCCCGCTTTCTTCCAGAGAGCGTCCACGCGCGACTTCACCTCGGCCGGCATCGTAATGACGTCCGGCCACGGCCGCGTGAACCCCTCCTCCTTCCACTTCTTGGTCGCATCGATGCCAAACTTCGAGCCCCAGTTGGCCATCCGGCTGGAATGATCCAGCGAATCGATCGGGCCCATGGCGAACTCAATGTCCCGTTGCGGGTCGATATTGTTCAACGCCTTCCAGGCCACTTCGCTGTAGTTCTGCACGTCCACGTCTTCATCGACGACAACGATGCACTTGGTGAACATCGCCTGCCCCAGGCCCCAGATCGCATGCATCACCTTCCGCGCCTGCATCGGGTAGCTCTTGCGAATCGACACCAGCATCAGGTTGTGGAAGATCCCCTCGGCCGGCATACACATGTCCCGGATTTCCGGAATCTGGAGGCGCATCAGCGGCAGGAACATCCGCTCAATCGCCTTGCCCATGAAGTAATCCTCCATCGGCGGCGGCCCGACGATGGTGGTCGCATAGATCGGATTCTTGCGCCGCGTCACGCAGGTCACGTGGAACACCGGGTACTCGTCTTCGAGGGAATAAAAGCCGGTGTGATCCCCGAACGGCCCTTCCGTCCGGGTCTCGCCAAGTTCGACGTAGCCTTCCAGCACGATCTCCGAATTGGCCGGCACGTCGATGTCCACCGTCTCGCACTGCACCATCTCCACGGGTTTCTTCCGCAGGAATCCGGCAATCATCATCTCGTCCAGATCCGGCGGCAGCGGCAGAATGGCCGAGTACATGACGGCCGGGTCGGCCCCGATGGCAACGGCGACATCCATCCGTTTTTCGCCGGCCTTGAACCGCCGCCGGTAGTGCTCGGCGCCCTGCTTGTGCGTCTGCCAGTGCATGCCCGTCGTGCGTTCATCGTAGACCTGCATGCGGTACATGCCGCAATTGCGCTTGCCGGTTTCCGGGTTCTTGGTGAACACCATCGGCAGCGTAATGAACGGGCCACCGTCCTGCGGCCAGCAGGTCAGCACCGGAATCTCTTTCAGGTTAAAGCCATCTTTCTGGATGACCTCCTTGCAGGGCCCGCTGGAAACTTTCTTCGCAAAGAAACTGCCCATCTCCGCCAGCTTCGGCAGCATAGAGAGTTTGTTCAACAATCCCTGCGGCATCTGCATTTGCAGATAGTCGGTGATGCGGTCGGCGATGTCCTGGAACTGGTCAACCTGCAGCGCGATCTCCATGCGCTTCTGGCTGGCGAAGGCATTGATCAGCACCGGCATCTTGTAACCCTTAGGGTTCTCAAACAACAAAGCCGGCCCGTTCTGTTTCACAGAACGGTCGGCGAACTCGGTGATTTCCAGGACCGGGTCCACTTCGAGAGAGACGCGCTTCAGTTCTCCTGCTTTTTCCAAAGCCGAGATGAAGTCGCGAAGATCGCTATATGCCATATGATGATTCCATGATAGTTCGTACCGCTTTCGTCACTGGCGCCAGCCGCGGAATTGGTAAGGCTTGCGCCTTTGCGCTCGCCGCCGCCGGGGCTCGGGTCGTCGTTGCCGCCAGGACTCTCGACCGTTGTGAAGAAGTCGCCGCCGAGATCCGCGCACAAGGCCACCAAGCCATGGCCGTCGCCATTGATTTGTCCTCTAAAGAATCGATTGTCCAAGCCGTCGGACAGGCGGCAAAAGATTTCGGTCCCATCCACATTCTGGTCAATAACGCCGGTATCACCAAAGACGGATTGGCTCTCCGGATGAAGACCGAGGACTGGACCTCCGTCATCGACACCAACCTGAGCGGCTCCTTCTACGCCAGCCAGGCCGTCATGCAGGGAATGATGAAGGAGCGCTGGGGGCGCATCATCAACATCGCCTCCGTCGTCGGTCAAATGGGCAACGCCGGACAGGCCAACTATGTCGCCGCCAAAGCCGGCCTCATCGGCCTCACCAAGTCGCTCGCCCGGGAACTCTCCAGCCGGAACATCACCGTCAACGCCGTCGCGCCCGGCTTCATCTCCACCGACATGACGGCCGTGCTCAGCGAAGACATCAAGCAGAAAATGCTGGTCAACATCCCGCTCGCCCGCTTCGGCTCCTCCGAAGACATCGCCGAAGCGGTGAAGTTCCTGGCCTCCGATGCTGCCGGATACATCACCGGGCACGTCCTGGACGTCAACGGCGGCATGTACATGTAAGTTGCGCCTGGGGCACAGCGGGCGCCAGTCCTACTGCGCGCCCCGCCCCAGGAGCACCGTTTTCAACGTGTTCAGGATGATGTACATGTCCAAAGAAAACGAGATGTGCTTGATGTAGTAGAGGTCGTACTCGAGCTTGGTGATCGTGTCCTCGATCGTGTCGCCGTACTTGTGATTGATCTGCGCCCAGCCCGTTAACCCGGGCTTCACGCAATGCCGCTGGCGATAGAAGGGGATTTTCTCCGACAACGCTTGCACGAACTCCGGCCGCTCCGGCCGCGGCCCGACAAAGCTCATGTCCCCGCGCAAGACATTCCAGAACTGGGGCAGCTCATCGATGCGGAATGTGCGAAGATACTTGCCGATTCCGGTGATGCGCGGATCGTTCTTCGATGCCCAAACGGCGCCCGTTCTCGCTTCGGCATCTACGAACATGGAGCGAAATTTGAGTACTGAGATGTGTTTGCCGTTGAGCCCAACGCGCGTTTGGCGATAGAGGACCGGGCCCTTCGAAGTCAGCCGCACCAGCAACGCCGCCAGCAACATCAGCGGCAGCGCGGCGATCCCACCGATCAGGGCAACCAGAAACGAATAGACCTGCTGCACGGCGACGCTATTCGGGCTAGGCCCCAACTCACTGGAAAAAACCAGCTGCGAGGGGCGCAGGTCGCGCGTCGAGACACGGCCGAAACAGCTCTCGTAGAGCGAAGCCGCCTCTTCCACGTGGATGCCGGACAACCGGAGATCGAGCAGCTCGTAGACCGGCAAACGCGCGCGCCGTTCCGCCATGCCGACAACGATCCGTTCCGGATTCTGGGCCGCCACCACCGCGCGCAAGTCCGACAGTTGGCCAAGGCACGGCACCGCCCCCATATCCGGCCGGGGTCCGTCGCCGGTTGCCCCATCGTCCAGATAGCCAACCACCCGGTAACCCATCTCAATCCGCTCCTGCATGCGCTTGCTGATCTCCGCCAGCACAGGAGACGAACCCAGCAAAAGCATCGCTGGGGCGTGCAGTGACGTCAGGACCAGACGCAGAAAAAGGATTCGCCAGGCAGGCAACAACACCAGAATCAGCCCGGAGGCGTAGATCATGACCCAACGAGGCAAAATGAGCGTCGGATTCACATATGTGGACATGGCCTGAATAATGAACGCCAGTCCTACGGCCATCATGATCTGCTGGAACAGAAAAATTCGGCTTCGAATTCGCAAATCCGTGTACAAATCCTGGAAATATAACCCCAATAATATGCTCAGGACGGCAATCGCAATGCGCGGCCCACCGCCGTCGTAGAGCAGCACGAACTCCGGGTCCACCTCGGTCGCGCTGACCAGCGCCACCACGAAGCACATCACCAAGAGAATCACTTCTGAGATCAGAAGCGCCACGACACTGGTGGGAATGAATACCCGGAAGATTCGGATCATAGCGCTAGCGCAGCCCTATCCGCCTCTGTCCGAACTGCCGTTCAGGCTCCATTTTTCCCCGTCCCATTCCCCTGTGTGCGTCTCCTTCGCCGTCTTGTGCTATTCGGAACTCTGCCCGAAGTAAATGAAAAAAAAGCCCTTCCGGATTATAGCTTACATTTTCAGACGCGATTCGCCGTCCAGATATACCTATCGGACCCTTCGGCCAATTTCATCAGGCCACTTTTTTGCATCCTATCTCTTCTTGGCGATGTCTATAGGGAGGAATGCGGACCGTTTCAGTCGGAGTTTATCTCGTTCAAGACAAAGGCATCCCCGTTCCGTATTCCCAGTTGCTACCCACTGAAAGGTGCGGTACCATCCAACTAGGACCGATTCAGTCTCAATTCAATTCGAGGCCTCGCTCCGAACAGCCGATGCTGAAACTAACCAAGAAAGCTGATTACGGGTTGATTGCACTGAAACACCTCACGGTGGTGCGCCCCCGCTCAGCCAGCGCCAAAGAAATTGCCGACCGATATGGCGTCCCGGTTCCCGTGCTCTCCAAGGTCTTGCAGAAGCTGGCCCGGGCCGGCTATCTCGCCTCCGAACACGGCACCAATGGCGGATACCGCCTCGCCGGTGATCCGCACTCGATCTCCGCACTTGATGTCGTACGCGCCATCGACGGTCCGGTTTTCCTGACCGCCTGTTTCACCGAATCCGGCGAAGACTGCGAACATCAGGACCGTTGCAATATTCGCGATCCGCTTCGCCGCGTCCACGATGGCATTCTGGGTCTGCTTTCGAACCTCTCGATGGCCGAACTGGCCGCCGATATCGATCCGCCACAGGTCCACGGCGCCGCCGCGGCGAACGGCCACTCGCAGATCTCCTCCGCTCCACTTCCTGTTCTGAGTTCATAAGGGTATTCATGTCCAAGCCGATCTATTTTGACAATCACGCCACTACGCCGGTGGATCCTCGCGTCCTCGAAGCGATGATCCCCTACTTCACCGAAAACTTCGGTAACGCCGCCAGCCGCAATCACGCGTACGGCTGGGTGGCCGAAGACGCCGTCGAAAAGGGCCGCAAACAGATCGCTTCCCTCATTGGCGCCAACTCCAAGGAAATCGTCTTCACCTCCGGCGCCACCGAATCGAACAACCTCGCCATCAAGGGCGTCGCCGAGATGTATGCCGAAAAGGGCAATCACATCATCACCGCGGCTACCGAACACAAGGCGGTTCTCGATACCTGCAAGCACCTGGAAAAGAAGGGCTGCCGCATCACCTATCTCCCGCTCAAGGGCGACGGTCTGGTCGATCTCGACATGCTCCGCGACGCGATCACGGATAAGACCATCCTGATCAGCATCATGTACGCCAACAACGAAATTGGCGTCATACAGCCCGTCAAGGAAATCGGCAAGATCGCCAAGGAACGCGGCGTTCTGTTCCACTCTGACGCCGTCCAGGCTTGCGGCAAGATTCCGGTCAACGTCATTGAAGACGGGATCGATCTGCTCTCCATCACCGGCCACAAGCTCTACGGGCCCAAGGGCGTCGGCGCGCTCTACGTTCGCCGCAAGAACCCGCGCGTGCAGCTTACCGCCCAGATGGACGGCGGCGGTCATGAGCGCGGAATGCGCTCGGGCACGCTGAACGTTCCCGGCATCGTCGGCCTCGGCGCCGCCTGCGAAATCGCTCAGCGCGAAATGCCCGCCGAATCGGCCCGCCTCCGCGCCCTCCGCGACAAGCTCCGCGCTACGCTTGAAGCCAATCTGGAAGAGACCTACATCAACGGCACCATGGAACACCGGCTGCCGAACAATCTCAACATGAGCTTCGCTTATGTCGAAGGCGAAAGCCTGCTGATGGGCATCAACGACATCGCCGTCTCGTCCGGCTCGGCCTGCACGTCGGCCACGCTCGAACCCAGCTACGTCCTGAAGGCGCTCGGCCTCGGCGACGATCTCGCCCATACCTCCATCCGCTTCGGTCTCGGCCGTTTCAACACGGAAGCCGAAGTCGACTACGTCGCCCAGAAGATGATCGACGTGGTCAACAAGCTCCGCGAACTGTCTCCGCTGTGGGAGATGTTCAAGGACGGCGTCGATCTCAGCAAGGTCCAATGGACCGCTCACTAACCTCGAGGAAATAACATCATGGCTTACTCTGACAAAGTTGTCGATCACTACAATAACCCCCGCAACGTGGGGTCGATGGACAAGTCCCGCACCGACGTCGGAACCGGCATGGTCGGCGCCCCCGAGTGCGGTGACGTGATGAAGCTGCAGATCCAGGTCAACTCGGCCACCGGCATCATCGAAGACGCGAAATTCAAGACCTTCGGCTGCGGCTCGGCCATCGCCAGCTCCTCGCTGGCCACCGAATGGCTGAAGGGAAAGAGCGTCGACGAAGCTCTCGAAATCAAGAACACCGACATCGTGAACGAACTGGCGCTCCCGCCGGTGAAGATTCACTGCTCGGTGCTCGCCGAAGACGCCATCAAAGCCGCCATCAACGACTACAAAACCAAGCAGGGCGCACCTGTCTCTGCGGAAACCGTGAGTTAGTAATGTCCACTACCATCGAAGTTGCTCCCGCCATTGAAGTCACGCCGAAGGCGATCTCCAAGATCCGTCAGGCCTTCGAGAAGCAGGGCGTGACAGGTGGTCTGCGTCTCGGTGTCCTCGGAGGCGGCTGCTCGGGCTTGAGCTACCAGTTCAAGTTCGATACCAAGCCGCGCGCTACGGACCACATTTTCGATTTCGACGGCGTCGCCGTCTGGGTCGATCCGAAGAGCATGAACTTCCTGAACGGCATGACGCTCGACTACAAAGAGTCCATCATGCAGTCCGGCTTTGAGTTCGTGAATCCGAATGCCCAGAAGTCCTGCGGCTGCGGGACGTCGTTCTCCGCATAACAATGTTTTCTGGTCCTCCTCCTACCGATTACTTCGCAATTTTCGGCATTGAGAACAAGTTGGCGCTGGATGTCGAAGACCTCCAGCGCCGTTTTTATGCCAATAGTCGCGAATGGCACCCGGACCGCCACGCCCGCGCCGGGGCGCAGCAGTTGGCCTATGCCGAAGCGGCATCGGCGACGTTGAACGACGCATGGCGGGTACTGCGCGATCCCGTCGCCCGGGCCGAATATGTGCTGAAAAACGCCGGCTTCGACATCGGCGAACAACGCGGCCGCGACGTGCCGCCCGAACTGCTCGAAGAGGTTTTCGAGCTCAATATGGCGCTCGAAGAGGCCCGCGACGGCGACGAAAATGCCAAGGCCGAAGTCGCCCGCGCGTTGACGAAATTCGAAGGATTGCTGAAGGATATCGACGTGCAGCGCGATGGAATCTTCCTCGACTACGACGCCAATCCAAAGCACGAAACGCTAACAGCCCTCCGCGCCCTTCTGAATCGGCGAAAATATCTACAGAACCTCGTGCGCGATGCTCGCGCCGCTCTCGTTTAACCCATACTCATGTCTCTCTTCCAAATCGATTTCGGGAACGAAGATAAGCCGCACAAAGTTGTCGGCATCGATCTCGGCACCACCAATTCGCTCGTGGCCTTCATGGACCTCACCGCGCCCAAGGTCATCCCCGGCGCCGACGGCAACCCCATCGTGCCCAGCGTGGTCTCCATTCCCGAACACGGCGAACCCATCGTCGGTAGCGCCGCCCTGGAACGTCTGATCACCCACCCGGACCGCACCATCTACTCCGTCAAACGGCTCATGGGCCGCGGCGTGGCCGACGTGCAGGACGAGCTGAAACTCTTCCCCTTCCACATCGCACAAGGTTCGGAATCGGTCATTCAGCTCGAACTCGGCGGTAAGCGGTTCACCCCGCCCGGCATCAGCGCCCAGGTCCTCCGCCAGTTGAAACGCAACGCCGAAGCCTACCTCGGTGAACCCGTCGATCACGCCGTCATCACCGTCCCGGCCTATTTCAACGATGCCCAACGCCAGGCCACCAAGGACGCCGGCCGCATCGCCGGGTTGCAGGTGATGCGCCTGGTGAATGAGCCCACGGCGGCCGCGCTCGCCTACGGGCTAGACAAGCGGCAGAACGGCATTGTGGCCGTCTATGATCTCGGCGGCGGCACGTTCGACATATCCATCCTCAAGCTTCACGACGGCATCTTCGAAGTTCTCGCCACCAACGGCGACACGCACCTTGGCGGCGACGATTTCGACAATCTCCTCCTCCGCGTTGCGCTCGAAGATATCGCCTCCGAATGGGGCGCCGATCTCTCCGGCGACCAGATCGCCGTGCAGACACTCCGCCGCGCCGTCATCGACGCCAAGCACCAGCTCTCCACCCTCGCCACCACCACCATCGCATTTCACTATCAGGGCCGTGGTTACCGTCGCGAAATCACCCGCGAAGTGCTGGAAAAGCTCATCACGCCCATCGTGAATAAAACCCTCGGTCCCTGCCGGAATTGCATGGCCGATGCCGGCGTGACCGCCGAACAGATCGATGAAGTGGTCCTCGTCGGCGGCTCCACGCGTATCCCGCTCGTCCGCCAAGCCGTCCGCGCGCTCTTCAAGGCCGAACCACACACGGAACTGAATCCCGATGAAGTGGTAGCCCTCGGCGCCGCCGTCCAGGCCGGTATTCTTTCCGGCCACGTCCACGACAAGCTTCTGCTCGACGTCACCCCGCTCAGCCTCGGCATCGAGACCATGGGCGGCGTCGTTTCCAAGCTCATCCATCGCAACTCCACGATCCCCGCCACCGCCGCCGAAACCTTCACCACCGCCGTCGATGGCCAGCGCAACGTGCTTATCCACGTCGTCCAGGGCGAACGGGAAATGGTGCGCGATTGCCGCAGCCTCGCCCGGTTCGACTTGAAAGATATCGACCCGGTTCCCGCCGGCATGGCCAAGATCGAAGTCCGCTTCCTCATCGACGCCAACGGCATCCTGAACGTCACCGCCAAGGACGTCCGCACCGGCAAGGAACAGACCGTCGAAGTGAAGCCCAGCTACGGCCTCAGCGATGAACAGGTGGAGGCGATGATTCTCGAGTCCTTCGCCAAGGCCGAAGAGGACTTCAACGAACGCCAGGTGCGCGAAGCCCGCGTCGAAGCGGACAGAATTCTGAACGCCGTCGACAAGGCCAAGGGCGACGACGCCTACATAGACTTAACCGACGAAGAACGAGCGCTCGTCGACAACTCCATCGCTGAACTTCTGCTCGCCTACCACGGCGAAAATCATCACCTGATCCTCGACAAAATGGAAGGCCTCAATAAAGCCACCATGAAGCTCGCCGAACTGATGATGAACACCGCCGTCCGCGGCGCGCTGAAAGGAACCAAGATCGACGCATGAAAAAGCTCAACTGGCTCGACGCTGAAGACATCGGCATCTCCCTCTACGAAGCCCACCCGGCAATCGACCCGCTCTCGGTCCGCTTCACCGATCTGCATAAACACGTCCTCGCCCTCGCGGATTTCGAAGACGACCCGGCAAAATCGAACGAGGGTAAACTCGAAGCCATCCAGATGGCCTGGTACGAAGAGTGGAAAGATAATCAGTAGCCGCTACGGCGTCCGCAACCGCACCGTCACCGCGTTTGCCAACTCGCCACCAACGCGCAACACGACCTCTTTTTCGCCATACCCAACACGCCCCGGCAGCGGACCCACATTGACCTGGTCCAACCCTAAATACTGCCCCTGCGCCACCGGCCCCGCCACGGGAACATCCACGCCGCCCACCGTTGCGGTGGCCTTTCAGCCGCGTAGCCCGGTGCCGTACAGAATCAAATACACCTGATCCCCCGTTGCAATCGGCACCCCCGCCGCCAGCGCCGTTGCCGGGTCAAATAGATACCCGTCGCTCCGCGCACCCGCCGCAGTCACCCGCAAAAACGTCCCCGCCGCCACGCGCGTTCCCGCCTGGTTAGCCGTGTAGATCCTCGGCGCCACCGCCGCCACATCAACGGCAATCCGCGTCGCCCCCATCACCACCGTTGCCGCTCCCGCCGCCGTCCCCGCCGGAACCAGGAACATCACCTGCGTTGGAGAAACATAGTACAACGGCGCCGCCCGCTGCACGCCCCGCGCATCCGTCACGCTCACCTGCAACCCGCCTAAAGTGGTCGGCCACACCAGCGTCGTCGCCATCGCCGTACCCGTTGCCAACCCCGTCCCAAACACCGCCACAATCATCTCCGGCGCCACCGGCGCGCCCTTCTCTTAACTCGCAGACGACAAAACCACCGGCCCCGTCGCCACCGGAGCCGACGGCGCCAGCGCCGTGCAGATCGAATCCCGCGTCACCTTCTCCGGCGTCGACGGAGGCCGCGGCGCAATCACCACCGTCGGCGACCCGCCCGTCAACCAGTTCTGCAATAACTCCGAATAGCTATACGCCGTCGAGCCAGCCGACGCCCGGATTCGCTTCCCGAAAAACGTGTCGCTATCCACCGACATCACATGCTGCCCGCAAATCGTCCCCACCACTCCAGGCGTAAACGAAATCACCGCCTTCTCCGCCGCCGTATTTCGCAGGTTCGGTAACGACGTCATCTGGTCGTGCACGCTCTGCGCGAAACTCGCCTCCGTGAACACGCCAAACGTCGTGTCCCCCGTCGCCGCTCCAACCACCGTCGGGTCCGCCAGGTCCATCCGCTGGAAGTACGGCGTCGTCAAGTAGTTCTTCTGCACAAACGGGTTATTGAAACACGCATACGCCTTCGCCCCCGGGTTCGCCGCCACGCACGAATCGTCCAACTTCGATCCCCACATCCCCACCCCCACCGTCTGGTACTCGGCCGTCAACGCCGCCAGGTTCGGGTCCCGTACATCGCCCGGCGCAATCCCGCCCAAGGAAACAAAATCCAAAATAAATCCCGCATCCAGATTCGCCCGCACCCGCACGTTTGGATTCTTCGCCTTCAGCCGCGCCGCCACCCGATCCAGGCTGAACCGCACCCCATCCGCCCCACCGGAATCGCCGCTATAAAGCACCTCCGTCGCGTCAGTCAATTTCGGCATCCCCGGCACGCCCCGCTCCAACGCATCGATCATCGCGTCAATCTGGGTCGCCCCCTTAAAATGCAGAGAAAAACTCTTTCCCGGCTCCGTCTCACTCCGCAGTACCGTCCCCGTCTTCGTCCCCGAGTGTTCGTCGGAAGTGCAGTAAGGTAGCTCCACCTGGTTCCGGTTCCCCAGCGGATTCAAAGCCGACCGCAACAAAATCCCATCGCCCTGCTTATACGCCCCCGCCCACTTACTCGACATCTTGTTCGCCTGATACTTACCCAGCCCCCACCACCGCGACAAACACGTCTCATAGGAGTTACACGACCCGCCCCCATCCACGTGAATCACCTACCGGTTCGCCGCCGGCCCATCCACTTCCAACGCTCCAGCCACCGCCGGCCGTACATAAATCACTCCCGGCGACCCGTCATTACAAGCCGCCGCCGGATGCTCCAGTAACACCCGCCGCAACTCCGTATTCTTCGCCGACCCAATCCCCAACTGCGGCTGTCCATCCGGCGTCGGGCACGACCGTGTATCCGTCAGCGTAGGCACAACCTGCCCCGCCAATCCGTTCCCACCAATCACCAACAACAAAGCCAATCGATTCATTTTCGAATCATCCTATCCGCACCACAACCCTACGGCGTTTAAACGCAGGGCAGTCCGACCCGCCGTCCTACTCAGCCGGCTCATCCATTTCGCGCTACCGCCCGGCGGCCATCACCTTCGGCGCCTCATCCTCGCTAGCAATCGCCGGATAGACAATTCCCGCAATCGCCGCGCCCACAATCGGAGCCACCCAGAACAGCCACAACTGCTCCAGCGCCCAGCCTCCCACAAAAATCGCAGGCCCCGTGCTCCGCGCCGGATTCACGCTCAAATTGGTCACCGGAATGCCGATCAAGTGAATCAGCGTCAACCCCAACCCAATCGCGATCGGCGCAAACCCGCCCGGTGCCCGCTTGTCCGTCGCTCCTAGAATGATCATCAGGAAGAAGAACGTCAGCACCACTTCCGCCGTCAAACACGCCAACAGCGAATATCCGCCCGGGGAATGCGCCTCGAATCCGTTGCTGGCGAACCCAGCCGCCACATCGAAGCCCGCCTTCCCGCTCGCAATCACCAGCAGCGTCCCTGCCCCGGCAATCGCTCCCAAAACCTGCGCCGCGATGTAATGCGGTAACTCGGCCGCGGGAAACCGCTTACCCACCACCAATCCAATGGATACCGCCGGATTCAAGTGACATCCGGAGATATGTCCGATTGCGTAGGCCATCGTTAGCACGGTGAGCCCGAACGCCAACGAAACGCCTAACAGTCCAATGCCAACGTTTGGAAATGCCGCAGCCAGAACCGCGCTGCCGCATCCCCCGAAAACCAGCCAAAAGGTGCCGAAAAACTCGGCTGCCGCACGCTTGGAGAGTGCCATCCTGGTACTCCTTCGCCTTGCTTCTAGTTTTGCCGGACAATCCCTCAGTCCGGCAGGAAGTGCGGATGAGTATATAGGAATCACCACCCGTCTGAAAAGGGGGGCCGCCCAGCGGGCGGATTCCAGCGGACAGCCCGCACCGTGTTGCAGATAGGAACAAAGCACGCCAACCGCGTAACGCATTGCAACGCCTGGCCCCCGCCGCCAGCTGAATGAAACCGCAATATGCAACGAAGCTTTACCCGTTCGGCTCAGACTTACAACTTAGCCGCCCCTGAGAAACAACTTAGAAAAGCCAGAAAACTGAGCTTCTCCGAGCCAATTCTGGCGAAAACGGCGGCGTAAGCTGAGACGCGGAGTTTGGCACTCCAAATGCCCATGAGAACAGCGAACCACAAACAAAGCCCACCGCCTACCGGCACTCGCGCCGGCAAGAGAGGCGGCCCGGAGGGAGTCGGTGGTAAGGGTCAGAAAGGGTTCCCCCACGGGCCCCCGAGTGCGATACGCCACGAAGAGCACCTACGCCAAATTCCCGCGAAGCGCAGCGCGGACAGGCACGGGGACGTTGCGAATCGCGAGTCCCTTACGATGGATTCCCTTCTACGGCGGAGGGGAGATTGCGACGCCGACTAAATCCCTTGCGGCGTCCATCTCCCCAGCCGGAACGATCTCGGTTCCGGCGCGCGCTTCGCGCACCCCATTGATCAATCGTCAGTCTCGCCGGCCGCATAGAGGCAGAAGCACAATCGGAATCGCCACCCGAACGAAAAGGGTTCGATTCGGCGGACATCACAATTCGAGTTGTTTGGGCTGTTTGGGGATTTTACTCGACAGGAGCCTTCCGAATGAAACGAGTTGTTGACGCGTCCCGTCCGCTCGCAGTGGCCCTCGCTGCGGTTGAATACACGCTTGCGTTGATGCTGCTGAGCCTGCCTGCGTTCGCGCAGCAGGCCCAGGCACTTCCCAATATGGGCCAGCAAATAACCCCTCTGGCGCCCAAAGGCGCCCGGTTTGACCCGCTTAACCCCGACCTGCCATACGACCCGGCTTTCCCGGCCGGGCCGGGCTGGCTCGCCGGGCATGCGGTCACCACGGTAGTGAGTCCGGATCACAAAACCCTTGTGATTCTGACCAGCGGATACAATCGCGTCTCCAACACGCACATTCTGCCCGCGCCGCCGGCGCTAACCTGGATCCCCGAGGACTCCAATGAGTACGTATTCATCTATGACATTTCGAACTCAAGGCCGGTAAAGAAACAGGTTCTACAGCTTCCCTACACGTATAACGGGATCGTCTTTGATCCGTCGGGAGCGGCCTTTTACGTGTCCGGCGGCCCGAGTGACGTCGTCTTCATCGTTACCAGGGGCATCGACGGGAAGTGGGGGGACAAGCCAACCGTACTGCGCCTGGGCCACAACGGCGCGGGCTTGGGGCTCGCCGTGCCGCCCAACTCGGCGCCAACCCCAATCAATGAACGCGTGGGGGTTGTGCCTTGCGCCGCCGGCGTGGCGATCTCGACCGATGGTCAGACGCTGGTAGTGGCGAACTACTACAACGACTCGATCACGATCTTCACCGGCGGTCTCGGCAAGTGGTCGCTGTGGCGGGAACTCGACTTGCGTCCCGGCAAAAACGACCGCTCACAGACCGGCGTCGCAGGCGGAGAATATCCGTTTTGGGTGGCGGTAAAGGGGAACGGGGCCGGCGCCACCGCCTACATCTCCAGCATTCGCGACCGCGAGATCGTCGTGGTAAAACTGAGCGGCTCGCCAGAGTTGTTCAATCCAACCGGCCGGCCCTCGGTGCAGACCCGCATCCGCGTAAAGGGCCAGCCGAACAAAATGACGCTGAATGCGGCCCAGTCGCGATTGTACGTGGCCGAAGACCAATCGGATACCGTTGACGTGATCGACACGGCCACCAACACGATAGTCGAAACCATTCCGGTGATCGCGCCCAAAGTACCCTCGCGTCTGGCGCAATATAAGGGCGCAACCCCCAACAGTGTGACGCTCTCGCCCGACGAGAAGCGCCTCTACGTCACCAATGGCAATCTCAATTGCATTGCGGTCATCGAGTTGGATGCAGCCAATCGCGCCAGCCGTGTCGTCGGTCTGATTCCAACCGGGTGGTACCCGAATTCGGTCAGCGTAAGCGGTGACGGGGCAACTTTGTACGTGGTGAATGGCAAATCGCCCACGGGGCCGAATCCTGGCTGGTGCTATGGCGGCTACGGGCCGGTGGATTGGGAAACCTGTCTGCAGGCGAACCAGTACAACCCCCAGTTGACCAAAGCCGGGTTCCAGATCTACTCCGTCCCGAGTGTCGCGGAACTCGAAACGCTCACCGCGCAGGTAGCCGTCAACAACCGCTTTTCCAGCACGCTGAGCCCCAGTGACGCCAGCGTAATGGAGGCCGTGCGGAAAGGAACCCAGCATGTGATCTTCGTCATCAAGGAGAACCGGACGTACGACCAGATTCTCGGCGACCTGGAGATCGGCAATGGAGACCCGGATTTGACCGAATTCGGTGAGAAAACCACCCCGAATCAGCACCAATTGGCGCGTTCTTTCGTCACGCTCGACAACTTCCTCGATACAGCCGAAGTCAGCTATGACGGCTGGCTTTGGACGACTTCGGCCCAAGCCCCGGACGTGACGCAGCGCCAATACCCGATCGCCTACGCCTACCGGGGGCTCAGCCTGGATTCCGAAGGTCTGAATCGCAACGTGAACATTGCGATTCCCAATCTGGCTGACCGCATCGCGGCCAATCCCTTCACCCCCAACGACCCCGATCTGCTGCCAGGCCCAACCAATACCAGCGCGCCCGACGGCCCGGACAATGAAGTGAATACCGGCTACCTGTGGGACGCCGCATTTCGCGCAAAGCTGACCGTTCGCAACTACGGTTTCTTCGTCGACACAACCCGTTACAACACCCAGAATTACACCATTCCCCTGGTGCGCGACCCCTTCTGGAGCGGCACCCGCGTCGCCTATCCGACCAGTGTTTCGCTCACCCCCTACACCGATCTGTACTTCCGCGGCTTCGACAACGCCTTCCCGGATTACTACCGGTTCAAGGAGTGGGAGCGGGACTTCGACACCAACTACGCCACGGGCGGTTTGCCTTCGCTGAGCCTGGTCCGCCTGATGCACGATCATACCGGGAACTACGATACGGCGATCGATGGTGTGAATACCCCGGAGACGCAGGTCGCTGATAACGATTATTCCCTTGGATTGCTGATCCAGAAGATCGCCAACAGCATTTATGCCAACAACACACTGATCTTCGTGATCGAGGACGATGCCCAGGACGGCGGGGACCATATGGACTCCCACCGCAGTATCGCCTTCGTGGCCGGTGCCTATGTGAAGCAGCGAACGCTCGTCTCCACGCCCTACAACACCATCGAT
This sequence comes from Acidobacteriota bacterium, assembly GCA_947470805.1. Classification (GTDB taxonomy): domain Bacteria; phylum Acidobacteriota; class Terriglobia; order Bryobacterales; family Bryobacteraceae. The sequence continues at coordinate 126,849 of CANIVU010000007.1, forward strand.
TTCGTGCGCACGATCGAGGAAGTCCTTGGACTGCCCCCCATGAACCTCAACGACGCGCTTGCCAAACCGATGGCCGATATCTTCAATACGACGCCGAGCCCGTGGAGTTTCAACGCCGTGCCCGCGCCGATTCTCTACACCACCAAACTGCCGCTGCCGCCCAAACCCGCCGGGCTCGTGGTGCCCCAACCGGCACACAACAGCAAGTACTGGACGCGCGTTATGAAGGGCATGGACTTCGCGGCCGAAGATCGCGTCAATCCGCTGGATTTCAACCACCTTCTCTGGAAAGGGCTGAAAGGCAACAAGCCTTATCCAGCCTCGACCACCGGCGTCGACCTGCGCCAAAACCGCAAGGAACTCCTCATTCGCTACCGGAGATCCCAGCAGTAGGCGGTTCCAAAGTCGCGTGCAAACCGGGGACGGCCTGCCGTCCCCGGCGATTATCTGTGTGGAGGAAATATGAAAACTCTTAGCCTTCGGTCCGCCGCTCTATCCATCCTGTGCGTATCGTTTCTGGCGGCTCAGCCACCCGATAACACGAAACTGCGGCAGGTCTTCATCGTGAGCCGCCATAGCGTGCGAGCCTCCGTCGCGCCCAACAGCTACCTCAACAGCTATTCCGCCCGGCCCTTCCCGGCGTTCAACGTGGCGCCGGGAATCCTCACCGAGAACGGCGCCAAACTCGAAACCATTCTCGGCGGTTATTACCGTCTCTGGCTCACCAAGGAGGGGCTGCTGACCGGCAAGGACGCATCCGACGCGCCTTACACCTATTTCCGCGCCAATGTGATTCAGCGAACCCGCGCCACCGCACAGGCCTTCGCCGCCGGACTGCTCCCGGGCGCCTCCATTAACGTGATTTCCTTCCCCGACAACACGAGCGATCCGCTCTTCGATCCTGTCGGCGCCGGCGTCGCCCGCCTCGATCCCCGCAAGGCCGTCGCCGCCGTAAAGGGACGCCTCGGTGGCAGTGCCGCGTCGTTGGCCTCCGCCTTCGCACCGGAACTCGCTCTCACGCGCTCGATCCTTCTCGGCTATCCCCCCGGCCAGACACCAGTGCCTGCGACACCTCCCGGTGTAATCGACGCCACCACGATTCCGATCGAGGTCACTCCCGGATCGGCCAGTAGTCCGGTCCACCTCGGAGGGCTCGATACAGTTTCTATCGCTGTCGATCCGTTCATCATGCAGTACGCCGACGGAATGCCATCGGCAGACGTCGGTTGGGGCCAGTTGACAGCACCGGGCCTTATCCAGACCATGCGCCTGTACAACCTGGAAATCGATCTGAACTTCCGTACGCCGTATCTGGCCGGCGTCCAAAGCTCCAATCTGGCCTCGCACGTCGTTCGCTCCCTGCTGCAGTCAGCGACCGGGAATGCAATGCCGGGCGCGCTGGGGGATCCGGCCGCGAAAGTGATTATGTTGGTCGCCTCCGACGTCAATCTCGGCAGTCTCGCTGGCCTGTTCTATCTGGACTGGCTTCTGCCGGGATACCAGGAGAACTACTGTGCTCCTGGAGGCGCTCTGGTGCTCGAACTCCGCCAATCGCAGCGGAACGGGGAGTACATCGTCCGGGCCTCGTACATCGCGCAGACCTTGGAACAGCTTCGTAATCGCACCGCCCTGACGCTCAGTGCGCCACCGGCGATTGCTCCAGTGTTTATCCCCGGCTGCAGCACTCGGAATGCGACATTCGACTGCGCCCTCACGGATTTCGTGGAAGTTTCGAAGCACGTCATCGACCCTGCCTCGGCCGACCGGGTGCAGTAGATTGACGCGGATCCACATTCGCAACATTTTCCCAGCGCAGCGATGACGCTGCAGACAGCGGCCGATGAAGTGGCCCGCAAAGGCCTGCAATCCAACATCGGCCAAGTCGGTGCGGACGGCGGCGGTACCGGCCAATCTGCCAGGCAGACTGGAAATCGAGCAGCGCGATGGAGGCAATGCCGGATAGGGACCGGCGTTATCGTGCTGACGTCGATTGCAACAATCAGGCGGCACCGTTTTTCGGTTCGGTCCGCCTTCGGAGTGGCCGTTCTGATGCGCCACTGCAATCGCTCCAACTGGTCATCTCCGACTACTTGGCCGCGACTGCACCCACAACGTCGCCGTCCATCTTGCACCACTATAAACACGCAAAAGCGGCTTGCGTCTGCAAGTGGGTATGCAGGTGATGCCGGAATGAAAAGCCACGTCGAATTTCCGATGGGCTCCAGGATCTATCAAGCTGCGGCGGCCTCCGGCGTTAACTCGGAGCGCGTTCCACATGGCTTTAAAAGGCACCGCAACGACGGTCTGAGCTCGCCCAACCCATTCGCTCCGAGCCCGGCCAGCCTGACGCTGCACACGTGGAGTTAGAGGGTTCGCCAGGGAGAGCACACCCAATCGGCACAAAGGATGCAACAGGCCCACCGAAGCCTGTTTGCCGATCCATGTCCAACAAAGAGATCGGCGTGACAACAAGAGTGTTTGGAAATGATGATCCCACTCGCCGAACCGCCCCAATCCGACGAGAGGGCCCCCGTCACCGACTCATTTCTTCGGGCTCATCCTTCTAGGAGAAATGCCGGGGACACCAGAGTTGGCGAATGCCAACGGGCACGTTGCCAAGTGTTGCAGATGTGAACATAGCCCACCAATGGCGTAACGGATTGCAACCGCCAGTACTAGTACCCGACTGCGCGAAAGTCCAGAAAAACAGCTAAGGCGTTTCCCTCTCGACTCAGTCAATAAGCCTACACGCCACCCATAAACAACCTAGAAACACGGGTAAAAGAGGCGTTCCGAGAACCTGTCCAACCGAAAACGATGGGGTAAACGGAACCGCGTACTTTGGCCCGCCAAATGCCTATTAGATGAGCGAACCAAAGATCAAATCCAACGCCAACCGGCGCTCGCGCCGGCGAGAGAGGCGGTTCGGATGGAGTCGGTGGTAAGGGTCAGAAAGGGTTCCTCCAAGGGCTCCCCCAATGCGATACGTCACGAAGAGCACCTACGCCAACGCACTACGCCAAGCAGCGCGGATCGGCACTGGGACGTTACGGCTCGCGGCTCTCTTACTATTGATTCCCTTCGACGGCAGGGCGGAGATTGCGACGACAACCCAAACGTTGGCGGCCGCAATCTCCCCCGCCGGGAAAATATCGGTTCCGGCGAGCGCCACGCTCACCGCATCCAGTACACGTTTTGCAGGCTTTACCGGAAGTATGTTGGTCAGCTATTGGGCCAGGACCTCGGATGGGGGAAGCGGCTCGATAGCAGTACAGGCCAGTTCTGAGTTCAGTCCATCCGGCGGCCCCGCGGCCAGCGCAGTGCTTTACACCTGCTCTGGCGCCTCGCTCGGCACCGGATGCTCTGGTACCCATACCATCCAAACAACCAGCCAAACACCAGTTGTCTCGCTACCGGGCGGAGTATGTACCGGTGGAGGCGGCGCCTGCAGCAGCCAGGACCCCAATACGGTTCAACTCCTATTCGCGCTTCCTAACATGCCCAGTTACAAGACTGGCTCCTATTCCCTGCAACTGACGTTCACAATTAGCTCCCTATAAGGGAGCGAGAAGGGAACCTGAAATGAAGTCCACTTTCGTTAATCGCGCAATCTTAGTCCTATCCTTGGCAGCGATGCCGATGTTCGCGGCCGGGGCAACTGACTCGGCCACCACGACGCTCGGAGTCACCGTATCAGCGGAAGCTTCGATCACCGTCACGCAGAGTCCGACTCTCGCAAAGGCCACCACCGAGTTTGAAGCCTATGTGGGTAACACCACCTTCACCTACAAGGTGCGGACAGCGGAGTCCGGCGGCTCGGGCAGCGTCACCGCGCTCGTCACCACGGCGTTCGCAGTAGGCAGCGGCATCACAACCGCAGATCTGTCCCACGTCGTCACCGGTGATGGCATCGGAACCGAAAACGGCAGTACGACCACCGCGAGTGCGAGCGAAGCCACCAACATCATCACGTTCGGTGAAGCAGCTCACTCCGCGGACAGCGGCGACAGCGCCACGATCGCCTGGACTCTCGCTGACCGGCCGACCTACAAGACGGGCCCCTGGTCGACGGTAGTCACACTCACGATCACCAGCATCTAACTATATGAAACAGGCACTCTCAATCCTTCTGGTGTTGGCAGGCCTGTCCACGACGGCCGCCGCGGACCAAATCCGCGGCGGTCGTTGTACACTCCCTGCCCTTGGCATGGCACTCGGCACCATCAGCGCACTCAACGCCACACCGTCCACCATCAGCTTCAGCGCGACGAATCCAGTGGGCGGCGCCGTATCCGGGTCCTCTGCAGCAGCTATCAACTGGAACGTTGTTGGCGGGTCTCACCTTCTCACTTGGGGAATCAGTGTTCACGCCACAGCGACATCCTTCAGTGGCTGCCCCACCATCCCGGTCACCGCCATCACCGCTTCCTGCGCCTCAGCCACTGTCGGAGGTGGATCAGGCACCGGTTCCTGCGGCGGATCCTTCACACTTTCCACCGTCGCCACACAGCTCGCAGGAGGGCTGGAGGGCGATGGAACACAATCCTACTCCGTACTCGTTCAATACACGCTGGCCGAAAGCTGGCGATACGTGGCCAACCCATCATGCACTCTTACACTTACTTACACCGTCAACGCGCCCTAGTCCAGGGCGTTTTTTGCGTTATGGCCAGCACACTGCTGGCGCCCCCGGTCCAAGCTCAACTCGGACTCTCGCTGACTCCCATGAGACTGGAAGTCCCCGCCACGCCGGGGAAAGCCTTCACGGGCACTCTGATGCTCGGCAACTCCGGCCTCGAAAAAGTTCGCGTCCGCGCCGAGATTCTCGACTTCTACGTCGACGCCAACCAGACGCCGCAATTCTTCTCTACCGTTCCCGCCGAGGCAGAACACTCTTGCCGCGCCTGGTTATCCCTGAACCCGATGGAGACCGAGCTTCCTGGCCGCGGAAACCTCCCCATTCGCTTCACCCTCCGTATCCCGGAGAACGCCAAGGAACGTAGTTTCCATTGCGCCATCGGCTTCGTCTCTATGCCCCCTGCCGACGAAGTGGTCGGCATTGGCGTCCGCACCGCCGTCCGCGTCGTCTCCGTGCTCTACCCCATCGTCGGCAAACCCTCCGTCGCCGGCTCCATCGCCGGACTGGAAATGGAATCGGTTGCCGCTGGTGGCGCCCGAAAGTGGCGTGGGGTCCTTCTCCTAAACAACGACGGCTTCATGTTCTTCCGCCCTCAGGGCAGCGTCGATGTCCTGGACGCCTCCGGGAAGATCGTCGAGCACATCGTCGTGGCCTCTTTCCCGGTACTGCCCAAACGCAAACAACGATTCCTGCTCCCGATTAAAGCCGATCTTCCCGCCGGACAATATACCCTTCATGCGCGCGTGGATCTCGGCACCGAAGTCCAAGAAGCATCCGTTCAAGTAACAGCCACGCTCCCAAATCAATGAAAACAGGACGCATCCCATGGCCCCGAGACCGCACTTGCTCCCCTTGGCCGCTCTGCTCGGCCTCAGCCCCCTCATCCTCGCCCAGGAGAAGGCCGGCGAAGCGGAATTAGGATTTCAATACTATTCACTGACGAACGGTAACACGCGCGTCACCAACGCCGTTGGGCTCTCCACCCGCTATCGCGAGTTCCTCCCAAATCTCGGCTTCATCACCGTCAATTTCAATCCGGCCACTAACCAGGGCCGATTCTACACCGGGGAGAGCTTTGTTGAGCTCAGACGGTTCCCTTGGCTGGGCAACTACTGGACCTTCCGCGGTGGTGATTTTCGCGTCCCCGGACGGCTCTTAAATGTCAGCTTCAACAATCTCTACTACCCGGACATCACCGGCCGCGGCGCATGGGTGGAGTCTTCCCACGGTGGACGCACACTCGGGTTCCTCTACGGCTCCCAGACTGTCCCCGCCGGGGTCCGCGTTCCGCTCCTCATCCAAACCCCGCAATCGCTCCTCGGTGGCTACTACAGCCAGAATGTTGGAGAACGTCTCGTCCTCGGCGCTCGCTTCTTGTCCTTCGCCAATGACCTGCCCAAACTGAAATCCTTTTCCTTCCTTCCCGGCAATGGTACCGAGCTCGAAAACGTTCGGACTGCTACCCTGAGCTCCGTCTTCACAGCCAACCACCACCTTAAGTTCTATTCCGAAGCTGCGGTCTCACAAGCGTCAGCCTCTTCACTCGTGACCGCCGGCAGTCCGCTCTCCTTCACCGCCGGACCCATCATTGAATTCTCCCGGATGACCCTCCGGGCAAACTACGTCTACCAGTCCCGGTCGTATCTCCCTCTTCTGGGCTACTACCTGGGAGACCGCCGCGGACCCTACGCCGAATTTCGCGTCCGTCCCTTCACGCGCCTCGACTTGTTCGCCAGCGTAAGCGACTACTCCAACAACCTCGCCGGCGATCCACGCCGCCCCACCTTCCACACCCGCGGCGAATCCGCCGGGTTGTCCGTCCAACTCCCCTTCCGACTCTCCCTCAGTTCCAATTGGTCAACTCTACGCTTTAACACTCGGTCCGCCTCCACAACGGAGTCCAACACCAGCGAACAGCTCCAGGTTTCGCTCTCCCGCTCCTTCCGCCATCATGGTCTCCGCGCCGCCGTGCGCGAGTTCCGCCAACGCGGCGTAGTCATTCCCCAACGCCAGCAAACCGCCGAAATCGCCGATACCTTCAGCTATCGATTTTTCACGGTCGGGGGCCAGGTCCGGGCTCAGAAACTCCGCGCCGATCAGAACAAGCTCACCTACTTTATTCAGGGTAATGGCCAGGTAAACTTCAAACGCTTCTCCGCCTACGCCAACGTGGAAAACGCCAACGACCTGGCCAATCGAACCGTCTTCGCTACATCCACAATGGCAACCACGGTCATCGGTGCCTCTGTCACAGTCGCCCACGATTGGTTCCTGAGCATGGAAGCCTATCGCAGCCGCCTCGTCATGGACCTGAATCCGCAGAGTATCTTCGCCCTCCAGGGCCAGGGCGTCTTCGTCACAACCATCCTCGCTTCCATGAACCAGTGGAGCCTGTATGTCCGCATGACGAAGCGGCTCCACTGGGGCGCACAGATGCCCATCGAAACCCTATCCTCATCGGGTGCCTACAACGCCGTCGCCATCCCCGGCGCCCAGCTCAAGGGTACCGTCGAAGGCTTCGTCAAATCCGCCGATAACCGCTGGGCGGAAGGCATCCCCATCGCTATAGACAGCTCACGGATCGCCACCACCGACAACGCCGGCCGATTCCGGTTCGAAAACGTCCCCGAAGGCGCGCACCAGATCGCGATTGCCCTGGAATCCCTGCCCGCCGAATTCGACCCCGGCAAAAACCGTGAAGCCACGATAGTCGTCAAACCCGGCAAAGCCGTCCGCGCCGACTTCGATGTCGTCGTCGTCGGCTTCGCCGTCCAGGGCACCGTCACCGGCCCAAAGGACGTCAGCCTCGAATCCATCCTCGTCCGCCTCAACCCAGTCGGCCGCTTCACCACACCGGATAAGGCCGGGAAGTTTGCCTTCTACAACGTCAGCGCCGGCACCTACGAAGTGGAGTTCGATCCCAAGTCCCTCCCCGAGCACGGCATCCTCACGACCCCACAAAAAGTACCAGTCGAAGTCAAACCGGCCCAGGACCATCCCATGGTCGAGTTCGGTTTCGACATCCGGGTTCCACCGAAACCGGTAAAGAAAATCATCCTGCAACCCCAGGCCGCCCTGACTACGCAACCTAAATAATGGGCGTGGCCGGGGCAAAGCCCGCACCGGGACAAAAGTACCAAAATGTACTGGAACCACACAGGCCGCAGCTAGTACCGAAAAAAGTGACTCCCGTACTCTAAGAGGGATAGTAGTTTGGTCGATATGATCCTTTCATAGGATGCAAATCAACACCAAACTCCTCCTCTCCCTCAGCCTGATTTTCAGCGCTTCCCTCTCCGCCGCTAAGTCCAAATCGGTCGCCGTATCGGTCAACATCCGTCCCGCGGTCGCCGTCACCGTCCAAGGTGCCGGCGCCGCTGAAGTCAAGATCCGCCTCAACAGCGAAGCCCACGCCCGCGTCTGGAAAGACGAGAACTGCGCCACCGTTCCCGCCAAGTCCTACACCATCACCCAGTCCGGCATCTACAATCTCAATCTCGCCCAAATCGATGGCACCGGCTCGCGCCTCTGCCTCGCCTCCTCCGACGGCACCCTTTCCAAATCCGTCACCCTCCCGGCCAACTCTACCCCCGCCGGCTTCTAACCACACACCGCTCCATCCGTACCGCAAAATCCTCCAAAAACTCCATCCGCCACTGGCTCACGCTCCGCGCGCCGGCATGAATGCCCTCCGCATTCTCCGGCGCCGGGTCGTCGCACCACCAGTTCGGATGCTCCAGCGACGCCCGCCCCGTTCGCTCCAACGGCGGCCGCTCCGCCGTAAACGCCCCGCCCACACCCTCCAGCCCCGCAAAATCACTCTCCATCCGGTACCGCCACACCTTGGCGTCCCGGGGCGAGAATCGGAACCGTAACAACCCGCCCTCCACGGCCACCGGACACGGCACCCGCCCATCCAACATCACCCGAATCCGGTTCCCCTCCGTAAACCCCGTCGGCCTCGGAATCGCAAACTCCACCACCCCAAACACCTCCACCACATCCGCCTCCGTCGTCAGCCGGTCAAAAACCCGCTTCCGCCCATCCCAGATCCGCACAAACCGCCCGCCCCAACTCGGCGCCGCCGGGTCCTCCGCCACCCCGCGCAACAAACGCGCCACCGACGGGCTATCCCCCATCTTGATCGTCCCCTTCAAATGCGTGGCGAAATAATTCCCCATCGCCCCACGCCCCGCCAACCGGGCGGCCACAAACCCGCTATTCCCCCACGCCCCATCCTGCCGCCCCCCAACGAACCAGCCCCGGTACGTGGAATTCGCCTCAATCATCCACAGCTTCGGATGATTTCGCTCAATGTAGTTGTAGGCGTCCACACTCCACATCTTGTTCGGCCCGCCAATGAAATACACCCGCAACTTGGGCAAAATTTCAGGCGCATCATGCAGCGCCTGCGCCAGGTCCTCAATCCCGCCCCAAACCAGCACATGCAACGGCCGCGCATCCCGTTTCCGCGCGCACCGCACAATCCACTCCGACCCCTCCGTCGCCTTCCCTACCCCGGCCGGCCCCGGGCTCTCCAACGCCCCCTCCTTCGTCATCCCCCGCAAAAGCGCAGGTTTCGGATACCGCCCGGAATGCGCCCGCAACGCCGGAAAATCCTTTTCGTACTCCGCAATCACTTCCAGAATGTGCCGCGCCCGCCCCGGCCCGAACGGCGACGACACCAGCCCTTCAATCTCCAATACATCCGCATACAGCAGCAGATGCACCATCGATTGAAAATCGTCCGGATCCGTGCCCCCGATATCGGAGGACACCAACACCCGCGGACGCGCCGCCTGACCAAACAAAGGGAACGTCAACAGCCCCCGTCGGGATACTGACCCAATTGACATTCCGGCGATCTCCTCTGAACGAAAAATCTATCTTCGTTCAGGATATATGGTGGGCCTGCCCAGACTCGAACTGGAGACCTCTACCGTGTCAAGGTAGCGCTCTAACCAACTGAGCTACAGGCCCATAAACCGCGTGAAATTCAATAATAACACATCGCAAAGCCTGAGCGGTACACTGGAGTTAAATACTATGCCCGCGCCAGCGCTTTCGATCGTCATTCCCATCCACAACGAAGAACCGGCCATCCTGCCGCTCTACGACCGCCTCACCAAAGTCCTCGAAGCCATCGGCCGCAAGTACGAAATCATCTTCATCGACGACGCCTCCACCGACCGCTCTTTCGATCTCCTCGCCAACCTCGTCGAGACCGACGCCCGCCTCAAGGTCATCCGCCTCCGCCGCAACTTCGGCCAAACCGCCGCCCTCGCCGCCGGGTTCGACGAAGCCGCCGGCGCCGTCATCATCTCCCTCGATGGCGACCTCCAGCACGAACCCGAAGATATCCCCAATCTCCTCGAAAAAATCGACCAGGGCTACGACCTAGCCAGCGGCTGGCGCAAGAACCGCATCGACAACGCCGTCACCCGCAAAATCCCCTCCCGCATCGCCAACTGGCTCATGAAAAAAGCCTCGGGCGTCGACCTGCACGACTTCGGCACCACCTTCAAGGCCTACCGCGCCGAAGTCCTAAAGGACATCAACCTCTACGGCGAACTGCACCGCTTCATCCCCGCTCTGGCCAGCTTCTACGGCGCCCGCATCATCGAAGTGCCCATCAAGAACGTGCCCCGCGGCGCCGGCGTCTCCCACTACGGCCTCGGCCGCACCTTCAAGGTCTTCTTCGACATCATCACCATCCGCTTCCTGTTGACCTATTTCACTCGGCCGATGCACTTCTTCGGCAAGTACGGACTCATCGGAGTCGGCAGCGGCGGCGCCATCCTCGCCTACCTGTTCGTCTACAAACTCCTCTTCATGGAGCGCGATCTCGTCACCCAGCACGGCCCGCTCATGATGGCCGGTGGTCTGCTATTGATCGCCGGACTCATGCTCTTCTGCACCGGTTTCCTTGGCGAAGTGCTCATCCGGACCTACTTTGAAAGCCAGGGCCGCCGCATCTACGCCGTGCGCGAAGTTCGCGCTCGCAAAGACGCAGCAGCCCCCGAAAGCCGCGGCCGCTAGCCTACCCGCGCGACGGCATCGCAATGCCCTTGCGCCAGTAATCTTCAAACAACCCCTGCATCGCCTCCGACAAACCGCCGTGGTCAAACACCACCGCCGTCCATGTCGGTCGCGTAATTACGGGGTCCAACAACGCAATCATCCCGCGCTTGCCGTCAAACAACGCCAGCTTCAACGGCAGCGATGGCACCTGGCTCACTTCCACGCCAATATCCATAAACTCCATCAAACGCCGCCGGTGCTCGTCGTCCAACGTGCCCACTTCAATCAATAACCGGCACCGCACGCCGCGCTTCCGCGCCTCCCGCACCAGGTCGTCGTTCAACGGATCCACCGCATACGGCGGCCGCGAAAACTCCAAATACTCGTGCTGCACTTCCGACATCATCCGCCGGTACTCGGCCGCCGTCTGCAGCGGCTCGCTCACAATCCGCAAAAAGTCCAGCGTCCCGCGCCCGCCCTGGCCCTCGGAGTAGGAGGTATTCAAATCCTCCACCAGGTCTGTCGCAAACCGCGATTGCTCCGTCAACTCCTGCTGCAAATGCTGCGCCCGCCGGGCAAAATAGGCCGGAATGGCCAGCGAAGGCTCCACGGCCGAAAACAACTTCGTCTTCTCCCGCACCACCTGCGCAAATCCTTTTTCCACCAGCGAATCCAGAACCTCGTAAATCTTCTGGCGCGGCACATGCGCCCGCGCCGCCAACTCCAAAGCCTTGAACTTCGGGTGGCCAACTAGAACCAGGTACGACCGCGCTTCATACGCGTTCAAACCAATTTGTTGCAAGCGCTTCCAAAAGCGCTGGTATTCAACTTCGGGGAGGTCGGTAGGCATTCCAATTGTCTTTCCACTGTGTTGGCAATGTGCATGACTCCGCATATTGCCACCGTTACGAGGTGTATGCCGGATTCTATCAGGAAGTTAGGCAAACTTGTTAACGGGCCCGGCTGCTACAATCGCAAAAGGGGGTATTTCTTGGGTACTACTGCACACCGTCCGACGACTTTGGGGGAATGGAAATCGAGCGAGTGGGCCCAGCGCTGCCCCCCGGGCCGAACCGTTAAAGACGAAGTCCGCGACAACCTCATCACCCGACTCCGCGAAGGCGGCCCACTGTTCCCTGGCGTCCATGGCTACGATGACACCGTCATCCCGCAAGTCGTAAACGCTCTCCTCTCCCGCCACAACTTCATCCTCCTCGGCCTCCGTGGCCAGGCCAAGACACGCCTCATCCGCATGCTCACCACGCTGCTCGATGAATGGACCCCCTACATTGCCGGCTCGGAAATCAAGGACCACCCCCTCGCCCCCGTCTCCACCTTCGGCCGCCAGCAAGTGGCCTCCCTGGGCGATGCCACCCCCATCGCGTGGCTGTCCCGTGACGACCGCTACATCGAAAAACTAGCTACCCCCGATGTCACCATCGCCGACATGATCGGCGACATCGACCCCATCAAAGCCGCCCGCCAGGGCCACGATATTGGCAGCGATCTCAACATCCACTACGGCCTCCTCCCCCGCGCCAACCGCGGCCTCTTCGCCATCAACGAACTCCCCGATCTCGCCGGCAAAATCCAGGTCGGCCTCTTCAACATCATGCAGGAAGGCGACGTCCAGATTAAGGGCTTCCCCGTCCGCCTCCCGCTCGACGTCCTCCTCATCTTCACCGCCAACCCGGAAGACTACACCGCCCGCGGCAAAATCATCACGCCCCTGAAAGACCGCATCGGCAGCGAAATCCGCACCCACTACCCCACTTCGCTCGATCAGGGAATCGCCATCACCGCTCAGGAAGCCTGGACCGCCCGCGCCCACGCCGCCCAGGTCATCGTCCCCAAATACATCCGCGAAGTCGTCGAAGCCATCGCCTTCATCGCCCGTGACGACAAGCGCATCGACAAACGCTCCGGCGTCTCCCAGCGTCTCCCCATCTCGGTCATGGAAAACGTCGTCTCCAACGCCGAACGCCGCGCCATCCAAAACGCCGAAACCGAAGCCGTCCCCCGCGTCGCCGATATCTACGGCGCCCTCCCGTCCATCACCGGCAAGATCGAACTCGAATACGAGGGCGAGCTCAAAGGTTCCGAAGCCATCGGCCGCGACCTCATCCGCATGGCCGTCGGCCGCGTCTACAGCAGCTATTTCGAAGGCGTCAACCTCGGCATGACCGTGAAATACTTCGAGCGAGGCGGCGCCCTCAAAGTGGACGCCGCCACCGGTTCCGCCGGCCTCCTCGAACAGCTCCTCCAGGTCGACGGTCTGATGGAAAAGGTGCGCGCCCTCGGCCTCTCCGCCAACGAGCCCGACGCCGTCCGCGCCGCCGCCGGCGAATTCATCCTCGAAGGCCTCTACGCCCACCGCCGCATCTCCCGCAACGAAGAGCTCGGCTTCGCCGCCCCCGAGGACCGTCGCCGCAACCAGGACCCCGACCCCGACGACGCGCCTCCCACCGCCCGTCCCCCCAAACGCCGCCAGTTCAACTAGGAATCCGCCATGCGCTGGATCCGTTACTCCCAGTTCGAAGAGGATGACTTCGGCATCGAAGCCGAAGACCTCATGCGCGCCCTCTCGGACTACTTCCTCCAGAGCGGCTTCCAGGACCCCTACGGCGGCTATCCATACAACGAGGACACCCTCGATATGCTTCGCGAGGCCATCCGTCAGGCCCTCGAAAACGGCGAGCTCATCCCCCCCGGCGAATACGAAAAGCTCGATCCCGAAAAACTCGAAGCCCTGATCGATCGCCTCGTCGAAAAACTCATTACCGACGGCTACGTCTCCGAGCCCCCCCAAGGCCCAGGGCGCGAAGGGGATCCCAACCCCGAAATCCGCGTCGAAACCACCGACAAAGCCCTCGACTTCCTCGGCTACAAAACGCTCAAGGATCTCCTCGGTTCCCTCGGCCGCAGCAGCTTCGGAGCCCACGACACTCGCGATATGTCCACCGGCGTCGAAGCCTCCGGCGCCTCCAAACAATACGAGTTCGGCGACACCCTGAACATCGACGTCAACGCCACTCTATCCAGCGTCCTCCGCCGCACCGGCAACGCGAAAGACATCGATTATCCCGACGTCCACGTCCACCAAAGCGAATACCAATCCAGCTGCGCCACCGTGCTGCTGCTTGACTGTTCCCACTCCATGATCCTGTATGGCGAGGACCGTTTCACCCCCGCCAAACGCGTCGCGCTCGCCCTGGCACACCTGATCAAAACCCAATATCCCGGCGATTCGCTCCGACTCGTCCTCTTCCACGACACCGCCGAAGAGATGCGCTTAAGCGAACTGGCCCGCGTTCAGGTCGGCCCCTATCACACGAACACCAGAGACGGCTTAATCCTCGCCCAGCGCATTCTCCAGCAGGAGAAGAAGGACATGAAGCAGATCATCATGATCACCGACGGCAAGCCATCCGCGCTCACCCTCGATAACGGGCAAATCTACAAAAACCCCTTCGGCCTGGACCCGCTCGTCATCTCAAGAACCCTCGACGAAGTCAGCCGCTGCAAACGCCAGGGCATCTTGATAAACACCTTCATGCTCGCGCAGAACTACGACCTGGTGAACTTCGTCCACAAAGTCACCGAGCTCTGCAAAGGCAAAGCCTACTTCACCACCCCCCAAACCCTCGGTCAGTATTTGCTCATGGACTACATGAACCGCAAAACCCGCACCGTCCATTAACTCCGCGATAGGTGCCTGGCTCCGGGCAAAAGTCACCCGTAAAACCACGAAGTTACTCGACCCGGTGCCTGGCACCAAGGGAATGGGAAGGAAGAGTGCGAGGGTAAATCTGTGCTACCGTCTCAACCATGCGCGCCCTCGCCGTATTCCTTTTCCTCACCCAACTAGCCCCCGCCCAGAAACTCCTCCTCCGCCACCCCACCCTCAACCAAACCCACATCGTCTTCTCCTTCGCCAACGACCTCTGGTCTGTCCCCAAAGACGGCGGCGACGCCACCCGCCTCACCGCCGGCGCAGGCGCCGAATCCGCCCCCATCTTCTCCCCCGATGGCACCCAAATCGCCTTTACCGGCGAATACGACGGCAACGTCGACGTCTTCACCATCCCCGCCACAGGCGGCACCCCCAAACGCCTCACCTACCACCCCGCCCCCGATACCGCCATCGGCTGGTCCCCCGACGGCAGATCCATCCTCTTCGCCTCCCCCCGCACCAGCTACTCCGGCTTCACCCGCCTCTTCACCATCCCCGCCGGCGGCGGCCCGGAAACCCAACTCCCCCTCGACCGCGCCGTCCACGGCGCCTTCTCCCCGGATTCCTCCAAACTCGCCTACGTCCCCACCGACCAATGGCAACGCGCCTGGAAACGCTACCGCGGCGGCCAAACCACCCCCATCTGGCTCGCCAATCTCGCCGACTCCTCCATCACCAAAATCCCCCGCAATAACTCCAACGACTCCAACCCCATCTGGCTCGCCGACACCGTCTACTTCCTCTCCGATCGCAACGGCCCCGTCACCCTGTTCGCCTACAACACCAAGTCCGCCCAAGTCACCGAACTCGTCAAGAACACCGGCCTCGACATCAAGAATGCCTCCGCCGGCCCCGGCGCCATCGTCTACGAACAATTCGGCCAAATCCACATCTACGACCTCAAAACCCGCAAGTCCCGCCCCATCGACATTCGCCTCACCGGCGACCTCCCAGAACTCCGCCCCCGCTTCCGCAAAATCACCCCCAACGAAATTCGTTCGGCCGATATCTCCCCCACCGGCGCCCGCGCCGTCTTCGCCGCCCACGGCGAAATCCTCACCGTCCCCGCCGCCAAAGGCGACATCCGCAACATCACCTCCGCCCCCGCCACCAACGAACGCGAACCCGCCTGGTCCCCCGACGGCAAATCCATCGCCTACTTCTCCGACGCCGCCGGCGAATACGCCCTTGAAATCCGCGACCAACAGGCCACCGCCGAAGCCCGCCGCATCTCCCTCGGCGCACCCACATTCCCCCACACCCCCGTCTGGTCCGCCGACAGCAAGAAAATCGCCTATACCGACAAATCTCTCAAACTGAATTTCATCGACCTCGAAAACGCCACGCCCCCCGTCCACGTCGATACCGACACCTACGCCGGCCCCATGAACATGAGCCCCGCGTGGTCTCCCGATAGCCAGTGGCTCGCCTACACCCGCAAACTGAAAAGCCACCTCCATGCCGTCTTCCTCTACTCCGTGCAGCAAAACAAGACCTTCCAAATCACTGATGGTATGAGCGACGCCGCCGACGCCCGCTTCGACAAGGACGGTAAATACCTCTACTTCACCGCCTCCACCAATACCGCCCTGACGTCCGGTTGGCTCGACATGTCGTCCATCGAACGGCCAGTCACCCGCAGCGTCTACGTCGCCGTCCTGGCCAATAACATCCCCTCCCCGCTGGCCCCCGAAAGCGACGAAGAGAAACAGGAGCCCAAGGAGAAGGAACCAGCAAAGAAAGAAACAACGGTCACCGTTAAGATCGACCTCGAAAACATCAGCCAGCGCATCCTCGCCCTTCCCATCCCCGCCCGCAACTACACCGCCCTCGAAGCCGGCAAACCCGGCGTGATCTTCCTCATAGAATCGGCACCCAACGCCGAAGGCAGCGCGCTCCACCAATTCGACCTCAAGACCCGCAAAACCGAAAAACTCCGCGAGGGCATTCGAAGTTTCGCCCTCTCCGCCAACGGCGAAAAAATGCTCTACCGCCAGGGCCAGCAGTTCTTCCTCACCCCCGCCACCAAAGCTCCGCCGGCCGACGGCCCCCTTCGCCTCGATAACCTCCAAGTCTGGACCAACCCGCCCGCCGAATGGCGCCACATGTACCACCAGGCCTGGCGCAACCAGCGCGACTTCTTCTACGACCCCGGTCTCCACGGCGTCAACCGCGCCGACTTCGAAAAGAAGTACGAATCCTACCTCGACGGCCTCGCCAGCCGCGAAGATCTCAACTACCTCTTCGAAGAGGTCTTCGGCGAACTCACCGTCGGCCACATGTTCGTGGGCGGCGGCGACCGCCCCGATGTCAAACGCGTCCCCACCGGCCTCCTCGGCGCCGATTACACCGTCGAAAGCGGTCGCTACCGCTTCGCCCGCGTCTATAACGGCGAAAACTGGAACCCCTCGCTCACCGCCCCGCTCACCCAGCCCGGCGTCAACGTCGTCGCCGGCGAATACCTCCTCGCCGTCCAGGGCCGCGACCTCCGCCCGCCCGCAAATATCTACAGCTTCTTCGAAGAAACGGTCGGCAAAGCCATCACCCTGCGCGTCGGTCCGGACCCCTCCGGCGCCAACGCCCGCAACGTCACCGTCGTCCCCGCCCTCAGCGAAAACGGCCTACGAAATTACGCCTGGATCGAAGACAACCGCCGCAAGGTTGACCAACTCACCGGCGGCCGCGTCGGCTACGTCTATCTCCCCAACACCGCCGGCGGCGGCTATACAAATTTCAACCGCTACTTTTTCAGCCAGGTCGGCAAGGATGCAGTCATCATCGATGAACGCTTCAACCTAAATCCGGCAGTCGGCTGAGCCCTCCGAGTTGCATTTTGGCGGAAGATGTTGAAACTGGGAGGGATGTGGGAAGACAATCCAGGGATGGAGATTCACCCTGCGGGTGAATGGGAAGAAGCACCGAGCCAGCCGATTCCGGAC